>CAZKTU010000045.1:0-18191 GCA_964555675.1 uncultured Oscillochloris sp. | reverse complement strand
ACGGGAGGCTGAGCGACAAGGTGCAACGATGGACCTGAGCCAGTACCGCAAAGAGATCCAGGTTTCCGGCACCGCGCCGGTGCGCCTGAGCGTGGTCGACGTAGGGCCGCTGCGGGGGCCTGGGCGCGGCACGGTGGTCTGCATCCACGGCTGCGCCGGGCACCTCGAGCAGTGGGCGCCCCAGATCGAGCACCTGGCCGCCAACTACCGCGTGGTGGCCGCCGACCTGCGCGGCCACGGCCAGTCCGAGGTGGTCGCCTCGGCCTACTCGCTCGAGGAGTTCCTCTGGGATATCACCCAGGTGCTCACCCAGCTCAAGGTCGCCGAGCCCTTCATCCTCATGGCCCACAGCTTCGGGGGGCCGGTCGCGATCACCTTCGCCGCCACCCAGCCCCAGAAGGTCAGCCGCCTGGTGCTGGTGGCCACCGGGCCGCGCATGCGGCTCAACCCGCTGCACGAGTTTGTGGTCAAGCTGCCGATCTCGCTGGCCGCCCTCGAGCGCCTGCGCCCCGTGCTCATGCCCAAGAGCTACGCCCCGGTCGGGGTCATCCAGCGGGTCCTCGCCGGCACGCTCTTCCGCTGGGACGGGCGCAAGGTGCTGCCCCAGGTGCCGACGCCCACCCTGGTGATCGCCGGCCAGTGGGACTTCATCGCCCCCCTGAGCCAGGCCGAGGAGACACAGGCGCTGCTGCCCAACGCGCGCCTCGAGGTGGTCAAGTATACCCGTCACCTGCCCCACCTCGAGCGACCCGAGGCCGTCAACAGGCTGATCGACCGCTTCCTCGACGGGCAGCGCAGCTGGCGCGATGCACCCGAGAAGATGGGGGCTGAAGGATGAAGGACGACGCGCGCCCCTGGCTGCAGCACTATGATCAGGGCGTACCCCACAGCCTGGGCCTCACGCCGACGGCGCTGCCGGCCCTGCTCGAGGAGGCCGCCCGCAGCTTCGGGGCGGCGCCCGCGATCAGCTTTTCCGGGCGCAAGCTCAGCTATGCCGCCCTCCACGCCGAGGCCGGGCGCTTCGCCCGCGGCCTGCTCAAGCACGGCCTGACGCCCGGCGAGCGGGTGCTGCTGCTGCTGCCGAACATCCCTCAGGCGGTGATCTGCTACTACGGGGCGCTCATGGCCGGGGCCGTGATTGTGCTCTCTAACCCGCTGTTCGACGCCGAGGCCCTGGCCTACGAGCTGGCCGACTCGGGGGCCGAGACGATCGTGGCCCTCAGCCTGTTCTCCGAGCTGGTCGAGCAGGTGCGCGCCGTCGCCAACGTGCCGCGGGTCATCTACTCGAACCTCAAAGAGTACTTGCCCGGCTCGCAAAAGACCCTCTTCACCCTGCTGCGCCAAGAGAAAGAGGGCCACCGCGTGCCCGCCGCGATCGCCGCGCGCTCGCTCTGGCTCCAACATGTGCTGGAGGCCGGCGGCGCCGAGGGCGAGCTGCCGGCCGTGGCGCCGCACGACGACGCGGTCATCCTCTACACCTCGGGCACCACCGGCCAGGCCAAGGGTGTGTTGCACAGCCACGCCAGCCTCCACGCCAACGCCATGCAGACCAGCGCCTGGTTCGCCCGGGCCGAGCGCGGCGGCGAGCGGGTGCTCTGTGCGATCCCCTTCTCGCACTCCTACGGCATGACCGCCTGTATGAACTTCAGCGTGGCCCTGGCCGCCGAGATGGTGCTGCTGCCGACCTTCGAGACCGCCCAGGTCCTGGCGACGATCAAGGCCGAGCGGCCGACGATCTTCCCCGGGGTGCCGCCGATGTACGCGGCGCTCAACGAGGTGCGCGATGTGCGCAAGTACGGCCTCTCGTCGCTGAAGGGCTGCCTGTGCGGGGCCGCCCCGCTGCCGATCGAGGTCCAGGAGGGCTTCGAGCGCATCACCCGCTCGCGGCTGGTCGAGGGCTACGGCCTGACCGAGGCCGGCCCGGCCACCCACGCCAACCCGATGTGGGGCGCGCGCCGCTCGGGCACGATCGGCCTGCCCCTGCCCGACACCGAGGCCCGCATCGTCGATCTGGAGAGCGGGGCCGAGCTGCCGCCCGGCGCCGTCGGCGAGCTGCTGGTGCGCGGCCCCCAGGTGATGCGCGGCTACTGGCGCCGCCCCGTCGAGACCGCCGAGGCCCTCTCGCCCGACGGCTGGCTGCGCACCGGCGATGTGGCCCGCATGATGCCCGACGGCTACTTCCAGGTGATCGAGCGCAAGAAGGAGATGATCGTCGCCGGGCCGTACAATATCTATCCGCGCGATGTGGAGGAGGTGCTCTACGAGCACCCCAAGGTGATCGACGCCGCCGTGGTCGGGGTGCCCCTGGCGAATGGCGAGACCGAGATCCGCGCCTTCGTCGTGCTGCGCCCCGGCGAACGGGTCAGCGAGCAGGAGGTGCTGGCCTTCTTGCGCGATCGGGTCCACCTACCGGTGGCCCCCAGCAAGGTCGAGTTCCGCCAGGCCCTGCCGCGCTCGGTGATCGGCAAGCTGCTGCGCCGCCTCCTGGTCGAGGAGCCGCCCGCCGATCCCCACTAGTACTACTTTCGGGAAGTGCCAGTCTGGGTGCGACCAAGGACGAAAGACCAAAGACCAACTGCTCAGCCGGAGCCCGGCCTTGGTCCTTGGTCCCTGGTCTTTGGTCAGAACTGGCAAAGGACGTCTCGCTGGCACAACTAGCAGGGCTCAAGCGCCCCTAACGAGCGAGTGCTATGTCTCGACTGCGACGGATTGTGACCAGGGCCGGGCTGGAGGCCGAGGAGCTGGTCGAACGGCTCAGGCGCAGGCGCCGCCACGACGGGCCGGTCCAGGTGATCGCCTACAGGGGCATGGGCGACCACGAGGCCCTCGAGCTGAGCGGGCGCGTGCTGCTCGACCGGGGCATTCTGCCGGCAGCCGACGCCCAGACCAGCTGGCGCAACCTGCGCGATAACTGGCGGCGCTTCGGCACCTACGAGCTGGCGGACGTGCGGGTGCGGGCCGACTTCAAGGGGCAGCTCGCCGAGACCACCACCGACGAGGAGGGCTACTTCCACCTGCGCATCCCCGTCGGCGCGGCCCTCGACGCGGCCCCCTGGCAAATTGTGCGCCTCGAGCTGCCCGAGCTGGAGGTGCGGGCGGCGGGCGAGGTGCTGGTGCCGCCGCCCAGCGCCCGCTTCGCCGTGGTCAGCGACATCGACGACACCGTGCTGCAAACCTACGCCACCGATATGCTGAAGATGCTGCGCCTGACCATGCTGCGCAACGCTCGCACCAGGCTGCCCTTCGAGGGCGTGGTCGAGCTCTACAAGGCCCTCGAGGCCGGCGCGAGCGGGCAGGAGCACAACCCGATCTTCTACGTCTCGAGCAGCCCCTGGAACCTGTATGACTTTCTGGTCGAGTTCATGGCCTACAACGGGCTGCCCCCCGGCCCCCTGCGCCTGACCGACTACGGCCTCGACCGCGAGAAGCTGCTCAAGCAGCGCCACGCCGAGCACAAGCTGGCCGAGATCGGGCGCATCGCGACGGCCTACCCCCACCTGCCCCTGGTCCTGATCGGCGACAGCGGCCAGCAGGACCCCGAGATCTACCTGGCCGCAGCCCAGGCCCTCCCCGGCCGCGTCGCCGTCATCTACATCCGCGACGTCAGCCACGAGCGCCGCGCCGGCGAGGTCGAGGCCCTGGCCGCCCAGGCCGCCGCCCTCGGCGCGCCCGTGCTGCTCGCGGCCGACTCGGCGGCCTTCGCCGAGGACGCCCGGCGCCGGGGTCTGATCAGGCCAGCGGCAGTGTCACGGTGAAGGTCGAGCCGGCGCCCTCGGCGCTGGTGACCTCGATCGCGCCGCCGTGACGGTCGACGATCTCGCGGGCTACATACAGGCCGATCCCCATGCCGCCGATGTGGTGTGGCCCCGTGTTGCTGGCTCTGAAGAAGCGGCGGAAGAGCCGCGGCAGCTCGTCGCTGGGGATGCCGATGCCCTGGTCGATCACCCTGACCGCCACCGCGCCGTCGCTCACGGCCAGCTCGAGCCGCACCTCGCCGCCGTCGGGGCTATACTTCACCGCGTTGTAGATCAGGTTCTGGAACAGCTGCTCGAGGCGCAGCTCGTCGCCGACGATCAGCAGCGGGGCCGCGGGGAGCTGCAGCAGCACCTGGTGCTGGCTCAGGGTCGGCTGCAGCTCGCCCACCAGGCGGCCCAGCAGCTCGCCGAGGTCGAGCGAGGTGAGGTCGAGGGTGAGCTGCCCCGTCTCGATGCGCGAAACGTCGAGCAGCATGGCGATCAGGCGGTCGAGGCGCTGGGCCTGGTCGGCCACAGCCGCCAGCCCGCGCTGATCGCGCTCGCTCAGACCGCCCGTGCGCGCGGCGCGGCGCAGCAGCAGCTGGGCATTGCCGAGCAGCACGGTCAGGGGCGTCTTCAGCTCGTGGGAGGCGATCGAGAGGAACTGGTCGCGCAGACGCACCGCCGCCTCGGCGGCCGCGCGGGCCTCTTGCTCGGCCTCATAGAGGCGCGCTCGCTCGAGGGCCTGGGCGCAGAGGTCGGCCAGGGTGAGCATATAGCCCCGGTCGTCCTCGTCGAAGACCCGCGACTGGCTGAAGCTCAGGCTCAGCACCCCGACGGCGGCCCCGTCGGTGCGCAGCGGCAGGGCCGCGAAGGCGTTGTTGACCACCTGCTCGCTCGGCACCCCCGGGTAGCGCGCGAAGAACTGGGCGCGACTCTCGATCCAGACAGCCTGAGCGAGGCGCAGGGCCTCGGCGGCCGGGGCGGCCGAGCTGGCCGGGAAGCGCGCCCACGGGCGGACGATCGTCGCGCTGTAGCCGGCGGCCCTGAGCACCATGAGCTCGTCGGGGTTCTCTGAGGGCACGATCACCGAGCCGCCCGAGGCCTCGAGGGCCGCCACGCCCTGCTCGACCACCACGTCGGCCACCTGCTCGGGTGTGCGCGCGGCCGACAGGCCCGCCGTGACCGCCTGGAGCCGGGCGGCGCGAACGGCGGCGCGCTGGCGCGTCGTCACGTCGCTGCTGATGCCGAAGAGTCTGATGTGGCCGCCTTCGGCGTCGAACACCGCCAGGGCCGTCTCTTCGAGGGTCACGATACCGCCGTCGGGCCTGAGCACGCGGTAGCAGATGCGATAGGTCGGCGCATCGAGGCTGAGGCCCGTCGCCGCCGCGATCAGAATCGGCCGATCGTCGGGGTGAATGCGGGCGAAGAAGCTCTCGCCGGTGTCGCGAGTGGCCGCCTCGCCGGCGAGGCCGAGGATCTCGCCGCTGTCGGCCGAGCGCACCACGGCGTCGCTCACCCGGTCCCACTCGAAGGCGAAGCTGCGCGCCAGACGCAGGGCCTGGCGCACGCGCTCCTGGCTCTCGCGCAGGGCGACTTCGGCCTGCGAGCGCTCGGCGATCTCGCGCTGCAAGCGCTCGTTGGCGGCCACGAGGGCGGCGGTGCGCTCTTCCACCCGCCCCTCGAGGGTGGCCTTGGCCCGCTCGAGGGCCAGAATGGCCCGGCGGCGCTCGGTCGTCAGGGCGGCCAGGACCAGGGTCGTCAGCGCTTCGACCAGCAGGAAGGCCTGGACCTCGAGGACACGCAGGCCCTGGTCCGCGTCGACGGCGGCGAAGGGGCCCAGACCTCTGACCGTGGCCAGGACGGCGACGATCGCGAGCAGCAGGGCGGCCAGGCTGGCGCCGCGGGGGCCGAAGCGCAGGGCCGCCCAGAGCAGCACCGGGAAGGTGAGGTAGGGCGAGGGGCCGATCAGCTGCTCGGCGGGGGCGCCAAAGATGAAAACCGAGACGGCGAGGAGCGTGAGCAGCGCGGCGGCGAGCTCGGCCAGGCGCGCGCCCCTGAGCGGGCCGAACTCCGCGTGGTCGTCCGCCGCCCAGGCCAGGATGAGCGAGCCGACCAGGAGCATGCCCAGGCCGTCGGCGATCCACCAGACCAGCCAGGTCGTCCAGAAGGGCGCGCCCAGGCCCACGGCGGCCACCCCGGCCCCCAGCAGCGCCGTCAGGGCGTTGGCGCCGATCACGGCCACCAGCGTCAGCGCTACGACATCGCCCAGGCTGCCCATGGTCATCGGCCCGGGGCGCCAGCGTCTGAGGGCCAGGGCCGCCACGACCGACTCGGTGCAGTTGGCCAGGGCGAAGCCGAGGCTGGGGGCCGGCGGGACGCCCGCGCTGAGGTTGGCGGCCAGGATGGCGACGCCGACAGCGGCGACGATCGGCGGCCAGCGCGCGGGCCGGGCCAGCAGCAGGATGGCGAGCAACAGCCCGCTCGGGGGCCAGACGGCGGCGATCCCGGCGGGGTAGACCGTCAGGGCCAGGCTGGCCCGGGCCGTCACGAAGTAGAGCAGGGCGATGGCGGCCACCAGCGCCGTCTCGCTCAAGCGCTGCCCTTGACTTCTCCTGGCCTGGTTGAGCATGACCTGATTGTCCAGACTACCGAAACGGCCCGCCGCTGGAGCCTGAGGAGGTTCGGAAGGGCACCGGTCGCGTCACGCGACGCGCTACTCGATGGGCGCGCCCGCGGCGAGCCAGCGCGCCACCAGGTCGCGCTCCTCATCGGTCATGCCGGTCCGGTTGCCGAGGGGCATGGCCCTGGCCTCGACCACCTGGAGCTGGATCTGCTCGGCGTAGGCCTTGATCGACGCGGGCGTGTCGAAGACCACGCCCTTGGGCGGGGTCGTAAAAAGCGGGTCGGTCGGCTGGGCCGCGTGGCACTGGGCGCAGCGCCGCTCGAACACCGCCTGCACCTCGGCGACACTGACCGGGCCCGCGGCCGCCGCCCGGGTCTGCCACGGGCGCGCCATCAGCACCCCGGCCGCCGCCAGGCCCAGCAGGCCCACGGCGAAGGTCGCCGGCAGCCAGCGGCGGGTGGTGAAGCGCACATTCATGCCGTGGCGCACCAGGGCGCTCGCCGCCATGAGCACCGTCAGGATGAGCCAGTTCAGCTCGCTCGTGAAGGTGCTCGGGTAGTGGTTGCTGATCATGATGAAGATGACGGGGAAGGTCATGTAGTTGTTGTGGATCGAGCGCAGCTTGGCCCGCTGCGAGAGGGCCGGGTCCTGCGGCAGCCCGGCCCGGGTGGCCGCCACGAGACCGCGCTGCGAGGGCACGATATAGAACCAGACGTTGCCCGTCATCAGCGTGCCCAGCAGGGCGCCCACGTGGATGAAGGCCGCCCGGCCGCTGAGGACCCGGGTGAGCCCGTAGGTGAGCGCGACCAGCAAGATCAGCGCGAGGGCCGAGGCCACGGCGGTCTGCTTGCCTAGGGGCGAGCGCCACAGCAGGTCGTACAGCAGCCAGCCGCCGACCAGGGTGGCGACGCCGACGGCGATGGCCGCGCCGGGGCTGATGCTCGAGACGTCGGCGTCGAGCATATAGGCCGCGCCGCCCATATAGTAGACCAGGGCCAGCAGGAAGACCCCCGAGACCCAGGTGGTCAGGTTCTGGAACATGAACCAGTGGAGCGGGCTGGGCACCTTGCCGGGCGGCAGCAGGGTCTTCTCGACCTCGTAGAAGGCGCCGCTATGGAGCAGCCAGGTCTTGCCGAAGGTCTCGGGGTGGCGGGTATCATCGCGGGTGAGCACGCGGTCGAGCCAGTTGAAGAGCAGCGAGTTGCCGATCCACATGATCCCGGCGATCACATGGACCCAGCGCACCAGCAGGTCGAGGAGCTCGCGGAGGGTGGTGTCCATAGCCGTGTGTCGGTCCTTCTAGACGATCGGGGCGAAGTCACGCCTGCCCTCGCGGCAGGGCCTGTGCGTCATTGGACACCTGGCAACTGACATGTGTGGGGCGTATTGTAGCGCACCTTGCGCCATTTTGTTCATGGCGGCGGCGGGCCGCGCCCGTTTGACAGCTACAGCCCAACCCCCGATAATACCTCTGCGCACCTTCCTTGATTAGACAAATATTTGTTGGCGTAGCACCACGCCGCCGTTCCCGCACGGGTCCGACCAGCGGACACTTAGCAATGGAGCATAGCCATGCCCGAAGTTCGTGATCTGAAGGGTCTCCTCGAGTGGCGCTGCATCGGCCCCTTCCGCGGCGGGCGCGTCGTCGCCGTCGCGGGCGACCCGCTCGACCGCAATGTCTTCTACTTTGGCGCCGTCGCGGGCGGCATCTGGAAGACCAGCGACGCCGGCACCTACTGGGAGTGCGTATCGGACGGCTTCCTCAAGACCTCGTCTGTGGGCGCCCTGGCCGTGGCCGAGTCTGACCCCCAGGTGATCTACGCCGGCATGGGCGAGTCGACCATTCGCATCGACGTGAGCCACGGCGACGGGGTCTACAAGTCCACCGACGGCGGCCGCAGCTGGCGTCACATGGGCCTGGCCGACACCCGCCACATCGGCAAGGTGCGCGTCCACCCCCAGAACCCCGACCTGGTCTACGTCGCCGCCCTCGGCCACGCCTTCGGCCCCAACAGCGAGCGCGGCGTCTACAAGTCCACCGACGGCGGCGAGAGCTGGCGCAAGGTGCTCTTCAAGAGCGACCGGGCCGGCGCCGTCGACCTGACCTTCGACGCCAACCCGCGCATCCTCTACGCGAGCATCTGGGAGGCCCATCGCAGCTTCTGGCAGATCTCGAGCGGCGGCCCCGAGAGCGGCATCTGGATGTCGCAGGACGGCGGCGAGAGCTGGGAGGATCTCAGCGGGCGCCCAGGGCTGCCCAAGGGCCTCTGGGGCAAGGTCGGCATCAGCGCCTCGCCCGCCCAGTCGGGCCGGGTCTGGGCCCTGATCGAGCACCGCACCGAGGGCGGCATGTACCGCTCGGACGACTACGGCGCCACCTGGGAGCGGGTTAGCGACAACCAGAATCTGGTCTCGCGGGCCTGGTACTACACCCACGTCACCGCCGACCCGGTCGACCCCGAGACGGTCTTTGTCAATAACCTCGACTTCTACCGCTCGAACGACGGCGGCAAGAGCTGGACGGCGATCGCCACGCCCCACGGCGACAACCACGATGTCTGGATCGACCCGCGCGACAACCAGCGCATGATCCAGGGCAACGACGGCGGGGCCAATGTCTCGCTCAATGGCGGCCTGACCTGGTCGACGATCTATAACCAGCCCACCGCCCAGTTCTACCACATCGCCACCGACACGCGCAGCCCCTACTTCGTCTACGGCACCCAGCAGGACAATACCAGCGTCGCCGTGCCCTCGCGCACCTACCACAACGGCATCGGCTGGCGCGACTGCTTCATCGCCGGCACCGGCGAGAGCGGCTATATCGCGATCCGCCCCGATAACCCCAATATCGTCTATGTGGGCGCGATCGGCTCGTCGCCGGGCGGCGGCAATAGCCTGCAGCGCTATGACCACAGCACCAAGCAGCTGCGCCTGATCACCACCTGGCCCGAGTACATGGGCGGCACCGGCTCGGGCGAGCACAAGTACCGCTTCGCCTGGACCTACCCCATCCTGATCTCGCCCCACGACCCCGACACGCTCTATATCGGCGGCAACCTGGTCTTCCGCTCGACCGACGAGGGCCAGACCTGGGAGCCAATCAGCCCCGATCTGACCCGCGCCGACCCCGCCACCCTGCAGAAGACCGGCGGCCCGGTCAACCTCGACTCGATCGGCGCCGAGGTCTACGCCACGGTCTTCGCGCTGAGCGAGTCGCCCCACGCCAAGGGCGAGCTGTGGGCCGGCTCAGACGATGGGGTGATGCACCTCTCGCGCGACGGCGGCCAGAGCTGGACGAAGATCACCCCGCCCGAGCTCGGCGACTTCACCATGGTCAGCTGCATCGAGCTCTCGCCCTTCGCCGCCGGCACGGCCTATGTGGCCGCCACGCGCTACAAGCTCGACGACTACAGCCCCTACCTCTTCAAGACCAGCGACTACGGGGCCACCTGGCAGCGCATCGACAGCGGGATCGGGGCCGACGACTTCACCAGGGTCATCCGCTGCGACCCGACCCGCGAGGGCCTGCTCTACGCCGGCACCGAGACCGGGCTGTATGTCTCGTTCGACGACGGGGCCAGCTGGAGCCCCTTCCAGCTCAACCTGCCCGTCGCCCCCATCCACGACCTGCTGGTCAAGGGCAGCGACCTGATCGCCGGCACCCACGGCCGCTCGATCTGGATCCTCGACGACCTGACGCCCCTGCGTGAGCTGCCCGCGGACCCCGGCGCCGCCCACCTCTTCCAGCCGCGCCCCACGGCCCGCCCGATCGCCGGCGTCGACTGGAGCAGCGCCGACCCGGGCCGCAACTACATCGGCTCGCTCGGCGGCGCCTACAACATGACCAAGAACGCCGAGGGCGAGCTGAAGCGCAAGGACCTCGACGTCGGCACCAACCCGCCGCGCGGCGCGATCCTGACCTACTTCCTGGCCGAGGCGCCCGCCGCCCCGATCAGCCTGAAGATCAGCGATGCCCAGGGTAATCTGGTGCGCGAGCTGAAGAGCAAGGCCGCCCCCGCCGCCCCCAAGACCGAGGAGCCCGGCGCCGCCGAGGGCGAGGGCAAGGGCGAGGGCGCCGAAGAGCCGAAGACGGACGAGAAGGGCCCTTTCATCCCCGCCCGGGCCGGCTGGAACCGCTTCAGCTGGGACCTGCGCTACGCCCCCGCCACTAAGATCGAGGGCAAGGACCCGATGACCGAGATCGAGCTGACCGGGCCCAAGGTCGCCCCCGGCGTCTACACTCTGACCCTCAGCGTGGGCGACCAGCAGCTCACGCGGCAGCTCGAGGTGGTGAAGGAGCCCGGGATCGCGACTTCGGACGCCGACCTCGCGGCCCAGGGCGCCCTGGCCCTGAAGGTCCACAAGACCATCGACGAGACCTGCAAGGCGATCAACCGCATGCGCGACCTGCGCGGCCAGCTCGACGGCTGGGCCAAGCGGGCGAAGGAGCTGCCGAACGGCGCGCCCGTGGCCGAGGCCGCCGCGAAGCTGCGCAACAGCGTGCTCGAGATCGAGAAGACCCTGCTCGTGCCCGACCTGCGCCCCGGCTGGGCCGACAACCTGAACCAGGGCGTGCGCCTGCTGGGCAAGATCACCGCCCTGCCCCCGGTGATCGAGCTGGGCGAGTACAAGCCCACGGCGGCGGCCGAGGCGGTTCACGCCGACCTCGCCGGCCGCATCGGCGAGCAGATCGAGCGCTATAATCAGCTGGTGGCCAACGAGCTGCCCGGCATCAACGCCGCGATCGCCGACCTGGCCCTGGGGGCCGTGATCGCACGGCCCTAGCCTGCACGACCACACCTGACGAAGAGCCGCAGAGCCGCGAGCAGACCCCTGACGCTCGTCGTCCCTGCGGCTCTGCCTATACCTCCTTTTCCCACCACAGGTGGACGTGGTAAAACCTTGCCTGACGGCCCGGGGAAAGGCCCTGGGCCAGGAGCCCAATGGAACTTACGCAGAGCGACCACATCATTCACCGCTACGCGCGCCGCAACTTCTGGCTGAACGTGGCTGACGGCACCGCGTTCGTGCTGGGGATCAGCATGGTCTCGCGCTTCACCGTGCTGCCCGTGGTGGTCGAGCGCCTCTCGGACGCGCGCTGGCTGCAGGGCCTGCTCCCGGCGCTCTTCTACGCCGGCTGGCTGCTGCCGGGGCTGTTCATGGCCCCGGTGATCGCCTCGCTGCCGCGGCGCAAGCCCTGGATCCTCACGGCGACGATCGGCGAGCGCCTGCCCTTTCTCTTCCTCGGCCTGGTCTTCCTCTTCGCGCCCGAGCTGCCGGCGAACACGCTGCTGGTCATCCTCTTCACGCTCTACGCAATCTTCGCCCTCTGCGCCGGGCTCACCTCGACGGCCTGGCAGGACTTCATCGCCCGGATCATCCCCGAGCGCACCTGGGGCATCTTCTTCGGGCTGCAGGCGGGCCTCGGCGGAATCCTGGGGGTCGGGGGCGGGGCCGTGGCGGGGATCGTGCTGGCGTCGCAGCCCTTCCCGCAGAGTGTGGGCATCCTCTGCCTGCTCTGCTTCGCCTGTATGGTGGTCTCGTACTTCTTCCTGGCCTCGACCGTCGAGACGCCCCTGCCGGCCCCGCCGCGGCAGCCCTTCGCCGCCTTCCTGCGCGGCATCGGGCCCCTGCTCGAGCGCGACCAGGCCTTCAGGCTCTATCTCTTCTGCCGGGCGGCTATCTCGATGGGCCTGGTGGGGCACGCCTTCCTGACGGCCTCGGCCCTCGAGCGCTTCAGCCCCACCGCCGCCCAGATCGGGCTCTTCACCGGGGTGATGCTGGGGTCACAGGCCGCCGGCAACCTGGGGCTGGGCGCCCTGGCCGACCGCTGGGGACACAAACAGGTTCTCGAGCTCTCGACGGCCCTGGGGATGGCCGCGCTCATCCTGGCCCTGGTGGCCCAGTCGGCCCTCTGGTTCGTGCCGATCTTCGCCCTGGTGGGCATCTCGCAGGCGGGCTACCAGATCTCGGGCTTCACCCTGGTCTTCGCCTTCAGCCCCACGGCCGAGCGGCCCACCTACATTGGGGTGGCCAATACGGCCCTGGCGCCCGTGGCCGCGATTGGCCCGCTGCTGGCGGGCTGGGTGGCCGGCCTCACGGGCTACGGCTTCATCTTCGTCGCCCTGGCCTTGATCGGGCTCGCGGGGCTCGCGGTGCTCCACTGGCAGGTCACGACGCCCGCCCGAACCGCCGACACGGCCCCCGCCGAGTAGGGAGCCGCCGCGACGCGCCCCTACGCGGTTTCCAGCCAGGGCAGGTAGCGCGGCACGCGGCGGGCCCGGGCCTGCTGCTCGAAGGCATAGGCCAGCCGGATGAGGGTCGGCTCGCTGTAGGCGCGCCCCATGAAGGTGAGGCCTAGCGGCAGCCCGAAGGCCTCGGCGGCGGGCACGCTCACCAGGGGGTAGCCGGCGCGGGCGGCCACGCTCGAGCTGCCGCCGCTATTGCGATCGCCGTTGACCAGATCGGTCACCCAGGCCGGCCCCATCGAGGGCGCGATGATCGCGTCGAGGCCATGGGCGTCCATCAGGCGGTCGATCGCCTCACCCGTGCCGTCGCGGCTGCGGGCCAGGGCCGCGCGGTACTCCTCGGCGTCGAGCCCGCCCATAGCCTCGGCTAGTTCGAACAGCTCCTGCCCGAAGTAGCGCAGCTCGCTCGCGCTGTTGGCCTGGTTGAAGGCGATCAGGTCGGCCAGGGTGCGCGGGATGGCCGCCCCGGGATGCTCGGGGTGCGCGACGCGGGCGGCCAGGTAGGCGCCGATGGCGTGCTTGAACTCGTAGAGCAGCACGGTGAACTCGTCGCCCTCCAGGTAGTTCTCGCCCTCCGCAACATGGACCGGGTCGATCAGCTCGGCGCCCTGGGCCGCCAGCAGCGCGAGGGTGCGGGCGAAGGCCTCGTCGACGTGCCGGTTGTAGCCCACCACGCCTTTGTCGCGCAGCACGCCCAGGCGCGCGCCGGCCAGGGCCCGCGGGTCGAGCAGGGTCGTATAGTCGGCCGGGAAGCGCCCCGCGGCGCCGGCCGTGGCCGGGTCGCGCGGGTCGGGGCCGACGATCGCCGCGAGCAGGGCCGCCGCGTCGGCCACGCTGCGCCCGTGGGGGCCGGGCGTGTCCTGGGTCGGCGAGATCGGGATCACTCCGGCCCGGCTGACCAGGCCCACGGTGGGCTTGATGCCGACCACGCCGCAGAGCGACGAGGGGCAGACGATCGAGCCGTCGGTCTCGGTGCCGATGGCGGCGGCGCACAGGCTGGCCGCCACGGCCGCGGCCGAGCCCGCGCTCGAGCCGCAAGGGTTGCGGTCGAGTACGTGGGGGTTCTTCGTCTGGCCGCCCCTGGCGCTCCAGCCGCTCGACGAGTGGTTCGAGCGAAAGTTGGCCCACTCGCTCAGGTTGGTCTTGCCCAGGATGAGCGCCCCGGCCTCGCGCAGCCGGCGGACCACCGTCGCATCCTCGGGGGGCAGCGAGGTGGTCAGGGCGAGGGAGCCCGCCGTGGTGAGCATGCGGTCGGCCGTGTCCAGGTTGTCCTTGAGCAGGATGGGCAGGCCGTGGAGCGGCCCGCGCGCCCGCCCTGCGGCCAACTCGGCGTCGAGGGCGTCGGCGCTGGCCAGGGCGTCGGGGTTGAGCTCGATCACCGAGCGCAGCGTCGGGCCGCCATGGTCGAGGGCGGCGATACGCTCGAGGCAGGCCTCGGCGAGACGGCGCGCGGTCAGCCGGCCCGCGGCGAGGGCGGCGCCCAGCTCGGCGATGCTCGCCTCGTAGATCTCGGGGCCGATCGCGGCGCTATCGAAGCCGTCGCTTGCAGGCAGATGGGGCATCATTGGCTCCTCGGGCTGAGGGTGTGCGGTTCAGCCGCGGGCGGCGGCGAAGGGCGTAACTCGGGTACGAACTACGATGCATTCTCGAGCGCGTGGTGGGTCTCGACCAGCAGCCGCTCGGTGGTCTCCCAGCCGATGCAGCCGTCGGTCAGCGACACCCCATACTTCAAGGCCGAGCGGTCAGCCAGCAGGGGCTGCTTGCCCTCGTTGAGGTTGCTCTCGAGCATCATGCCGACGATCGGGGTCGGGCCGGCGACCACCTGCTCGATCACCCGGTACCAGACCGTCTCCTGGCGGCGGAAGTCGCCCTCGGCGTTGGCGTGGCTGCAATCGATCATCACGGCGGGGCGCAGGTTGGCCTCGCGCATGAGTCGGGCGGCCTGGACGACGTGCTCTTCCTGGTAGTTGGGGCTGTGGCGCCCGCCGCGCAGGATGACGAAGCCGTCGGGGTTGCCCGTGGTCTTGACCACGGCGCTGCGACCGTCCTCTGTGACCCCGAGGAAGCTGTGCTGGCCCGCCGCCGAGACGCAGGCGTTGACGGCCACCTGGATGCCGCCGTCGGTGCCGTTCTTGAAGCCCACCGGCATCGAGACCCCGCTGGCCAGGGCCCTGTGGGTCTGGGCCTCGGTGGTGCGGGCGCCGATCGTGGCCAGGCTGATCTGGTCGTCGAGGTACTGCGGGCTGATCGGGTCGAGCATCTCGGTGGCCACGGGCAGGCCCATGGCGTTGATCTCGAGCAGCAGCTGGCGGGCGGTGGTCAGGCCGGCCTCCATGTCGAAGCTGCCGTCGAGGCGCGGGTCGTTGATCAGGCCGCGCCAGCCCACGGTGGTGCGCGGCTTCTCGAGATAGACCCGCATGACCACCACCAGCTGGCCGGCCACCTCGGCGTGCAGGCGGGCCAGGCGTCGCGCGTAGTCGAGGGCCGCGTCGGGGTCGTGGATCGAGCAGGGGCCGACCACCACCAGCAGACGGCGGTCGTCGCCCCGCAGCACGCGCCTGATGTCGGCGCGGGCGGCGGTCACCGTGTGGGCCGCGTCGGCGGTCAGGGGGAGCCGGGCCTTCAGCTCGTTCGGCGCCAGGAGCGGCAGCAGCTCGCGCACGTGCAGGTTGGCCACCTGGCGCGAGAGGTTCTTGGCATCTTCCATGCTTGTGTCCAGTTGAGGCGTGAGCCATGAGGCGACCTACGATCCGGGCCGCCCCGTGCTCTACAGTATAGCCGAGAAGCGGGAGGGCCTATTTCGCCCTCGTTTACGCAGATGGACCGGGCCCCACGGAGCAGGCCCGCAGCAAAGTAACGATTTCTCGGACCCTGGTCGTATGTGCAAGAACTGGCCTCTATAGTACACTTCTCCATCACAGGGCCGGATCTGAATACGAGATGCGGGGACAAGGTGTCGCCGCGCCGCACCAACAAGGGGACGAGCACATGGCTGCCATTCTCCGGGGGCGACAGATGACCGACGCCGAGCTGCTCGGGCGCCTGCTCGAAGGCGCCTACACAGTCGACGAGGGTCTGCTCGACGAACTACTGGCCGAGGGCGTGCCCGCCGCCGTAGCGGTGCGCCGGGCCACGCGCAGCCGCTGGCATGCGGGCGCGGCGCTGCTGCTCGGCGGCGCCATCGCCCTGAGCCCGGTCCGGCCCGCCGCGGCCCACGAGGCTGCGCCGGTCGCGTCCCTGTCCGTGGCCACCCTGGCCGCTGCACCCGCCACGGCAGCGGCCGCAGATGCCGCCGCGCCCGCCGCGACAACGGCCAGGGCCCGCCCGGCGGTGGTAGAGCTGGCCCTGGCCGCCGAGGCCGAGCTGGCCGCCGAGGTCGAACTGGCCCCCGCCGCCGAGGCCGCCCTCGCGCCTGAGGCCGCGATCGAGCTGGCCCCCGCCGCCCTGGGCGAGATGGCCCTGGTGCCGGGCACGGCCCTGATCCTGCCGGCCGTGGCGGTGAACGCCGACGGCTCGGCCAGCGCCACCCAGCAGAGCCCCGGCGTCTACTACGTCGTGCAGCCCGGCGATACGCTCAGCCACATCGCCCTCGCCGCCTACGGCAACGCGGGCCTCTGGCCGACAATCTACGACTCCAACCTGGGCACGATCGCGAACGCCCACCTGATCTACCCCGGCCAGTCGATCTACATCCCGCCGCTCGGCCAGAGCCTGACCGGTAGGGGAAACACGATGACCCCCGCGGCGAGCGCGATCGCCCCCGGCAGCCAGTACACCGTCGTGTCCGGCGACAACCTCAGCGCGATCGCCCAGCGGGCCTACGGCAACGGGGCCTTCTGGTGGGCGATCTACAATGTCAACACCCACATCGTCGGCGCCAACCCCAACCTGATCCACCCGGGGCAGGTGCTCGCCATCCCGGCGAGCGTGCCCGCCGACGGCAGCGCCAATCCGAACCGCGCCGTCGGGAGCACCTACGTCGTGCGCGGCGGCGACAGCCTCTGGTCGATCGCCCAGTTCTACTACGGCAACGCGACCCGCTGGGTCGATATCTACCGCACCAATGTCGGCGTGATCGGCGGCAACCCGAACTGCATCTTCCCCGGCCAGGTCTTCAGCATGCCGGTCTGACCCTAGCGCACGGGCGCCCCCTCGCCGACCGGCGACGGGGGCGCTTTGGCGTGTGCGGCGCGAGGCGTGGTGAGCAGGGCCCACAGCAGCGCGCCCCAGAGCAGCAGGCCGCCGGCGGCGCCGAAGGAGACGAGCAGGGGCGTGCCGAGGTTGGCGAAGTAGCGCCAGTAGAGCTGCGCGACGTAGATCGCGGCGCTCGCCAGCAGGGCCAGCCTGAGCCGGCGGTCGTCCGCGGCGCGCGGCCAGGCCGCGCCCCATGCCAGCAGCAGCAGCGGCCCGTAGTGGTACCACGAGAGGGGCAGGATCAGCAGCACCGCGGCCATCAGCAGGCCGACCTCGAGGGGCTCGATCGCGTTCGGGCGCGCCCACGGGCGCAGGGGCCACCAGCGCCGCAGCAGGGCCAGGGCGGTCACGGCGACCACCACGGCGCTGAGCCCGTAGCCGAGCAGCGCGCCCAGGGCCGGGCTGTCGGCCAGGGGCGTCAGGGTCACCGGGCGCCCCGGGGCGCCGGGCCAGAGGGCCGTGACCTGCGTCGGGCTGAAGAGCCTGATGATCGCCAGCTCGAGCGACTGGTTGAAGGGCGTGGGGAAGCCGCCCGAGTAGCGCGGCAGCACCTCGAACAGCCAGGTCGCGGTCAGGGCGGGGCCGGCGGCCAGCATGCCGAGGGCGGTCAGGGCCACGACGCCCGCCCCAAAGGCCGCCACGGCGCGCCAGCGCCCGTGGGCCGCCAGCACCAGCACGAAGACGGCCGGGAAGAGCTTGATCAGGGCGGCGACGGCCAACAGGACGCCGCCTGCGATCGCGCCCCAAGACCCGCGCGGCTCGCGCCCGACGAGGGCGAAGGCCCCGGCGATCAGGGCGAGCAGCAGGGTGTTGACCTGCCCGAGCAGCAGAGTGTCGTGCGACGGCGGCAGCAGGGCCGCCCACAGCAGGCCGGCCGCCAGGGCCGCCCGCCCCAGCCCGACCCAGCGCACCACCAGGGCCACGCCCAGGGCCAGCCAGAGGATGTTGAGCCAGAACCAGAGCGCCCCCGCCACGCCAACGGGCAGGGCGGCGAGGGGCCGCAGGCTCACGGCGAAGAAGGGCGGGTAGATGTAGGCGACCACGGGGATGCCGCCCTGCTCGGCCGCAAGCTGGTTGAGCACCGCCTGATCGTAGGGCGACAGCCCGCGCGCGAGGGCCTGGGCGGCGAGGTAGTAGGTCGTGAAGTCGACCTGGCCCGGGATCGGCATGAGGTCGCGCACGGCCAGAGCAAGCCCGGGCAGCAGCAGCAGCGTGAGCAGCGCGAGCAGGGCAAGCTCGAGGGGCGCAAGGCGGGGACGCCCGGCCAATGTGGAGGGGCGGATCGACGACATAGGGGCCTCGTAGCGGATGCTCCGGCGACGCCCCTATGGTACCACCGACCCGCCGCCCCGCTGCGCATGGCAAAAGGAGGGCCAAGCCCTCCTT
>CAZKTU010000044.1:0-34465 GCA_964555675.1 uncultured Oscillochloris sp. | reverse complement strand
GCGACCCCGAGCGCCGTCGTGGGCGTGGTAAAATTCCAGACCTATGGGCGAGTTTCAAGAACTAAGCGCGGCGGCCCGCGCAGCCCTCTGCGGCCGGCGCTACCCGCCCGATCTGCTGGCGCAGCTCGACGCCCTGGGCGATGCCGACCTCGCGGGCCAGCCCTGGCTCGCCCTGCTCCAGGGCCGCCGGCTCTGCCGGCTCCACAGCCGCTTCGCAGAGGCGCGCGCGCTGATCGACCGGGCCCTCGAGCAGCTACGGGCGGCGGGCGACGCCGAGGGCGAGCTGTGGGCCCTGGCCGAGTGGTCGGTGGCCCACTACCACGCCGCCGAGTTCAGCCAGGTCATCGCCGCCCTCAGGCCGGTCATCGCCGCGCCGATGCGGCCGTACCTGCGCTCGGAGCTGCACTTCGGGCAGATGCTCTGTCTGATCGGCCTCGAGCAGAGCGACCTGGCCGTCGAGGAGGGCGAGGCCGGCCTGCGCGAGCTCGACAGCGAGCCCGACCCCTGGCTCAGGCGCAGCGGCATGGTCCAGGTCCTGCGCAACCTGGCCGCGGCCTACCACTACACCGGGGCGACCCGGCGCTCGGTGGCCGCCGCCGAGCGGGCCGTGACCCTCGCCAGCGACGACCCGGACCTGGCCCACACCCTGCCCTGGTGCTTCTACGAGCTCGGGCTGGCCTACTGGCGCCAGGGCCGCCTGGCCACCGCCACCGAGACCCTCGACGCGGCGCGCCGCCTGGCCGAGGAGTGGGGCCACGACGAGCTGTGGCGCTGGGCCGTCGCCGCCCAGGGCCATGTGCTGCGCGACGAAGGCCAGCTCGACGCGGCCCTGGCGGCCTACCAGCTGGCCGGCACCTGGGGCGAGGACCCCGAGGGGCCCGCCTTCATCCAGATGCGCCAGGGCCGCCTGGCCGAGGCCCGCTGGAGCTGCGAGGCCCGCCTGACCATGGCCCGCTACGAGGGCGCGACCCTGGGCGTGGCCGACGCCCGCCTGATGCTGGCCCTGGTCGAGCTGGCCTCGGGCGCGCCGGCCGCCGCGCTCGCCCACCTCGAGCAGATCAGCGCGATCTACGCCAGCAACGGCTCGGGCTACTACTACGCCACGGCCCAGCTCTACAGCGCCGCCGCCGGGCTCTACCTGGGCCAACGCGAGCTGACCGAGCGCGGCCTGCGCACCTTCCTGAGCTTCGCGCGGCGCGAGGAGGTGCTGACCTGCGCCTGGTGGGCGCCCGAGCTGATCGAGATGCTGCTGCTCCACGCGCTGCGCGAGGGCATCGAGCCCGAGTGGGCCAGGCGCATCCTCGAGCGCCGCTTCGCCGGCGGCGCGAGCGACCGCCAGAGCGGCGCCGAGGCCCAGGGCGAGCTGGCCCTGGCCCATCGCGTGCAGCTCAGCCTGCTGCCCGACGGCCCGCCGATGATGCCCGACCTGGAGATCGCCGCGGCGGTGCTGCCCGCCGCCGAGGTCGGGGGCGACTTTGTGGGTTACTTCGCGCGGGGCGGCGATCCCGCCGGCGGGGCGCGCCGGCAGCTGGGCCTCGCCGTAGGCGACATCTCGGGCAAAGGCCTGGGCGCGGCCCTGCTGCTGAGTGGGGTGGTGGTGGCGCTCAACAGCGTCGCCGCCACCCACAGCTCGCCCGCCGCCGTGGCCACGGCCCTGAACGAGGCCGTGCGCCCCTACACCACGCGCAGCCGCATGAATATCGCCCTGCTCTACGCGCTGCTGACCCAGGCGCAGCACGGCTGGGCGCTGCGCGCGGTCGGGGCGGGGGCCGTGCCGCCCCTCGTGCGGCGGGCCGAGGGCCAGACCGGCTGGCTCGAGACGACCGGCTTCCCGATCGGGACGGTGGCCGCGGCCAGCTATCACGAGGTCCTGGCCCACCTCGCGCCCGGCGACACCCTGCTGCTGATGAGCGACGGCGTGATCGAGGCGATGAACCGCGAGCGCCAGCTGTTCGGCTTCGAGGGCGTGGTGGCCGCGGTCGCAGCGCTCTCGCCCGAGAGCAGCGCCCACACCACCCTCGAGAGCATCCTGGCCGCGCTGCGCACCCACGCCGGCCCCGCCGAGCAGAACGACGACATCACCCTGATCGTCGTGCGCATCCTGGCGGGCGCGGTGGCGTAGCGACAAGAACTACGCGGAGAGCCGGTGCTCGAAGTAACGGCTGATCAGCGCGATCACCTGGTCGGCGGTCTCTTCGATCGGCTTGTTGGTGACATTGACCACGGCGAAGCCGCCCTGGCGGAAGATGCGCCGCGACCAGGTCAGCTCCTCGTCGAGCTCGTCGGGGTCGCTGTAGCTGCTGCCGGCGGTGCCCTGGAAGGCCTGGTTGCGCCAGCGCCGGTGGTGGCCCAGCACATCGCCGTCGATGATCAGGCCGATCACCCGGCGCCGGTCGATCTCGAAGAGCTGGCGCGGCGGGGCGATCTGCTGAACCAGGGGCACATTGGCGACCTTCCAGCCGAGCACGCCCATATACATGCTGAGGGGCGTCTTGCCGACCCGCGAGACCCCGGTGAGCACCACGTCGGCTTCGCCCAGCTCGTGGGTGTTGCGCCCATCGTCGTGGTCGACGGTGTACTCGATCGCCTTGATCCGATCGAGGTAGACCTCGTGGCCGCGCTGGTAGAGGCCCGGCTGCCCGACGGGCGTCTTGCCGAGGATGGCGGCGAGGCGCGCCAGGGGGTCGCCGATCGTGTCGATCGTCTCGATGCCGCGCTCGGCGGCGGCCCGCACCAGGGCCACGCGCAGGGCGGGGTCGACCATGGTGTGAATGATCACACCGTGCCGCTCGGCCACCTGCTCGACGACGGCGGGCAGCTGATCGAGCTGGCTGACCTGGGGGATGACGATCACCTGGGGCGTGATGCCGGGGAACTGCGAGAGAGCGATGCGGGCCACATGCTTGCCAAGGGCGCCCGCGCCCCCGGAGACGATGAAGATGGGCGGGAAGCTGTCGTCTGCCTGCGCCAGGTTGACCATTGGGGGATGCTCCTCTGTGAGAGCTGTAGGCGGTCTATCCGCAGCCTCGCGGACCCCCTGATTATAGCGCCGCCCGGCTACCCACCGAGCGGGATCGCCACCAGGACCATGGCCACGCCGACGGCGGCCAGACCCAGGCCCGTCCAGAGCGGGCGCGAGCCGAGATATTTGCCCCAGCGCCAGCCCAGCCAGAAGAGCAAGAGGATGCTGATCACATTCGAAGCGCGCAGTGCCAGGTAGGGGTCCTGGTTGATGAAGAGGAACGGGATAGCCGCGGGCAGCGTGGCGATCAGCGCCACCAGCACCGTCGCCAGGGCGCCCAGCAGGTCGTCGCGAGTGATGCGGGCCGAGGAGATGGTGAGCTTATCGATGCGGTTGCTGATTGCCGTATAGAGCAGCCGGCGTTCCTCGTCGGTGGTAATCCGCGCCAGCCGCGGGTCGAGCTCGCCGCCGATCAGAGTCACCGCCGCATCGGTGCTGGGCGCCGTCTGCACCGCGCGGGCCAGGCGCAGCCCCTCGGCGCGCTCGAAGAGGCTGGTGAGGATGTGCATCACGCCGTCGATCAGCCCCCAGGCCACGGCGCAGCCGATCGCGGCCCCGAGCAACTGGCTCACGCGCACCGCGTCGACGGCCGCGCCGACCGCGGTCGACCTGCCGAAGGCGTTGAAGGCCATGGTGAAGGTCATCACGATCAGCACGCTGTAGATCGCCTCGGCCAGCATATCGACCGGCTCGATCCAGCGCGCCAGGAAGGCGAGCGGGCCCCGCGCCCGCTGCGTGGAATAGGACATGTGACGCCCTCTCCCAAAGAGAGCTTGGAGGGGCCAGCCCCCTCCAAGCTCCCCTTAGCGTCAATCTTACGGCGTCCAGAGGCTCCCGTCGGGCCAGCGGCTCTGGGTCCACTCGACCGTCTTGACCTCGATCGGGTATTTCGCCGCGGCGGCCTCGTCGAGGTCGACGCCCCAGCCGGGCTGGTCGTTGGCCCAGACGTAGCCGTTGCTCACCGTGGGGGTGCCCGGGAAGACCTCGTAGAGGGCCTCGCCGAAGTTGATCACCTCCTGGATGCCGAAGTTGGGGCTGGCCAAGTCGAGGTGCAGGTTGGCGGCGTGGCCGATCGGCGAGACGTCGCCGGGCCCGTGCCAGGCCGTACGCACGCCGAACGACTCGCAGAGGGCGGCCAGCTTGCGGGCCGGGGTGAAGCCGCCCATGGCCGAGATATGGGCGCGGATGAAGTCGATCAGCTGCTCGGCGATCAGGGGGCGCCACTCGGCGGCGTTGGTGTGCAGCTCGCCCATGGCGATCGGCGTGACGCTCTGCTCGCGCAGGCGGCGGAACCACTCGATCTGGTCGGGGGCCAGAGGGTCCTCGAGGAAGAAGAGCCGGTAGTCTTCGAGGGCCCGGGCCATGCGCACAGCGTCGATCGGGGCGATGCGCTCGTGGATGTCGTGGAGCAGGAAGAGGTCGAAGCCGATCTTCGAGCGGATGTGGTCGAAGAGCAGCGGCACCGAGCGGGCGTAGACGTCGGGGTCGTAGTAGGCCCCGGGGAAGCTGCTGTCGGCCCGGTCGAGGCCGCGCCCGCGATGGGTGGCCTGGGGCGCCTCGCGGCTGGGCACGGCGGTGGCCGCGGTGATCTCCTTGACGCGGCCGCCGTAGCCGCCCATCTGGCAGCGCACGGCCAGGTGGCCCTGCTCCTGGTACTTGATCACATTCTCAAGCACCTCCTGGGGGTCGCGGCCGTCGGCGTGGCGGTAGACCATGGCCGCCTCGCGGCACTTACCGCCCAGCAGGTCGTAGACGGGCATGTTGGCGATCTTGCCCTTGATGTCCCAGAGGGCCATATCGACGCCACTGATCGCATTGTTGAGCACGGGGCCGTTGCGCCAGTAGGAGTTGACGTACATCATACGCCAGAGGTCCTCGCTGTTGCGCGGGTCGCGGCCCTGCAGCAGCGGGTCGAGGTACTCGTCGACGGCGCGCACCACCAGGGTGGGGCGCTGGGTGAAGGTGGCGCAGCCGAGGCCGTAGAGGCCGTCCTGGTCGGTCTCGACCTTGACGACGATCAGGGCGATGCCGTCCGGGGCTGTGGTGATCGCGCGAACGCGCGTGATTTTCATGGTGATGTTCCTTACGACCAGAGGCGATCGTGGCTGCCGGCCTTGTCCCACTGCGGGGTCGGCTCGAAGAAGCCGGTGTCCCAGGGCACCAGGTGCTCGCGCACGGCGTCCTCGTTGAGCGTGAAGCCCAGGCCGGGGCCCTCGGGGACGGCGATGTAGCCGTTCTGGATCAGCGGCTTGGGCAGGCCGTCGATGAAGTCGTTCCAGTAGGGCACCTCGGTGAAGTGGTGCTCGAGGGCGATGAAGTTCTCGGTGGCGGCGGCGCAGTGGACGCTGGCCAGGGTGCTGATCGGCGTGCCGGCCATGTGCAGGGCCATGCTGATGCCGCGCTCCTGGGCGTAATCGCCGATGCGCTTGGTCTCGAGGATGCCGCCCGAGGTGGCCAGGTCGGGGTGGATGACATTCACCGCGCGGGCGTCGAGCAGCGGCTTGAAGCCGTCGAGCAGGTAGATATCCTCGCCCGTGCAGACGGGGGTATGCAGGGTCCGCTCGAGCTGCACCCAGCTGTCGGTGTACTGCCAGGGCACCAGGTCTTCGAGCCAGGCCAGGTTGTAGGGCTCGAGGGCCTGGCCGAGCCTGATGCAGTCGTCGATGCCGATGTGGCCGAAGTGGTCGGCGGCGATCGGCACCTGGTCGCCCACCACCGAGCGCACCTGCTCGACATACTCGCAGATCAGCTCGATGCCCTTGGGGGTCAGGCGCACGTGGGTGAAGGGGTGCATCAGGGTGTTGTGGTTGAACATGCGCTCGAGTTTGTCCTCGGGGTCGCCCGGGAGCATGCCCTGGGGCCACGAGAGGGCCCCCTCGACCGCGATCAGCTGATTGACGCCCAGGTCCATCTTCAGCATGGTGAAGCCGCGATCGAGGCGCTCCTTGAGCTTGTGGCCCATCTCGGCGCCGTCGAGCTCGTTGGGCGTATCGCAGTACATGCGGATGCGCTCGCGGAACTTGCCGCCCGCCAGGACATAGGCCGGCACGCCATAGGCCTTGCCCGCCAGGTCCATCAGGGCCATCTCGACCGCGCAGACCCCGCCGCCCTGGCGGCCGTGGTGGCCGAACTGCTTGATCTTGCGGAAGAGCCGATCGAGGTTGCAGGGGTTCTCGCCGAGCAGCAGCCGCTTGAGCATCAGGGCGTAGTTCTTGCTGGCGAAGTCGCGCACCTCGCCGTAGCCGCTCAGGCCCTGGTTGGTGTCGATGCGGATGATCGTGAAGTGCCAGTTGTCCCAGCCCACCGTCGCCGTGCGCATGTCGGTGATCTTCAGCTCGCTCGGGCGCGAGCCGGTGCGCGCGTGCTCCTCGGGCGGCAGCGAGTCGGTCGCTCGTTCGTGGGTCATCGGTGCCTCCAGCTTGGGCGCAACACGCCCCTATTTTGCGTTAGCCTGTCGCCACGCCACGAAGTCGGCCTCGATATCCTCGCGCCAGACCGAGACGTCGATCTCGCCGCTGGTATACTTGCCCTCGTCGAGGCGCAGCTTGCCGAACTCGTCGCGCACACGAATATTTTCGCTGAACTCCACCACCTCCTGGGCCAGGTGGGGCGGGATGAAGATCACCCCGGTCGGCGTGCCCAGCACCACATCGCCCGGCAGCACCGTCACCTCGCCGATGCGGATGGGGATGTTCAGGCCCGCCAGGGTCACGTCGGCGATCGCGGTGGGGTCGACGCCGCGCACGTAGAAGTTGACCTCGGTGAGCTGGACCAGGCCCTGGTAGTCGCGGATGCCGCCGTCGATCACGGCCCCGGCGCGGGTGCGCGAGCGCACGGCGGTGCCGAGGTTGTCGCCCACCACGGTGCCGTCCTTGATCTTGCCGAAGATGTCGACCACCATCACATCGTAGAGCTGCAGGCTCTCGATGATCCAGGAGTTCTGGCCGCCGATCGCGCCGCGCCCCTCGGCCAGGCCGGCCCGCTGGATGGCGTCGTGGTAGTCGGGGCGGTGGGGCAAGAATTGGGCGGTCACGGCCCGGCCCACCGTGATCGTGCCGGGGTGGGTCTCCAGCCAGCTGCCCACGAACTGGCGGTGGTAGCCGTGCTTACGCAGCACCGACCAGGCCTCCTCGGTGGTCACGAGCTGCATGCGGGCAAGCAGCTCGTCGGACACCTTGGGGCGCCCGTCGGCGAAACGCTCGGCGCTGTAGGGGCTGGTCAGGGCGATCAGATCCTCTGGGGAAGGCTGGACTCGCATCGCGGGGCTCCGTCTTAGCTGAAGAAATCCCGGTCCTCCGGGCGCATATAGGCCTGCGCGGCCTCGGGGTTGATCTCGATACCCAGGCCCGGCCGGTCCCAGACCTCGATGAAGCCGTCCTTGACGACCGGGTTGGGCAGGCCCTCGACGATGTCGTACCACCAGGCAGTGTCGCCGATCGGGTACTCGAAGGCGATGAAGTTCTCGGGCAGGGTCGCGCAGACCTGCACCAGGGCGGCCAGGCCGACCAGGCCGTTGCCGGTGCCGTGGGGCGCGATCATGATCCCGTGCAGGTCGGCGTACTCGGCGACCCATTTCAGCTCGGCCAGCCCGCCGATGTCGCAGGGGTCGGGCCCGATCACCCGCACCGCCTTGCGCTCGATCAGGTCGACGAAGTTCTGGCGCAGATAGATCTGCTCGCCGGTGTGGGTCGGCGTGCTGGTCTGGGTGGTCAGCTCGCGGTAGAGATCGGCCAGCACATAGGGTGTGTAGTCGCCGGTGATCATGTCCTCGAGCCACATGATGTTCAGGGGCTCGAGGGCGCGGGCCAGGCGGATGGCGTCGGGCACCATCCAGCCGGGGCCGCAGTCGAGGGCCAGGCCGATCTCGTCGCCCAGCACTTCCTTCATCGCCTCGACACAGGCGATCGTGTGCTTCAGGCCCTTCTCGGTGAGCGGGCCGCGGTTGGGGTGGCGGCCGCCGACCACCGGGTCGCCGTAGAAATAGCCGGGGAGGCGGCTGGGCATGGGGCTGTGGAAGCTGATGCCCTGCTTGATGATCGTGAAGCCCTCGGGCGAGGCCTTCATCTTGGCCATGTTCTCGGCGAAGCCCTCGGGGCTGTAGTCGCGCATCTGGAAGCGCACCGCCCCGTTGTAGACCCGCACCTTGTCGCGCACCTTGCCGCCCAGCAGCTTGTAAACCGGCAGGCCGGCGGCCTTGCCCGCGATGTCCCAGAGGGCGATCTCGATCGCGCTGACCGCGCTGCCCCAGGGCTTGAAGCTGCCCATGCGCCGGATGCGGCGCATGACCCGCTCGACGTTGGTCGGGTCCTCGCCGACGATCATGTCTTTGTAGAAGGCCACGTGGGGCGCCAGGTAGGGCTTGTAGGACTCGACCGCCCCCAGCCCGCTGATCCCCTCGTCGGTAGTGATACGCACCACCGGGTAGTTGCCGATGCTGGCGCACTTCAGGTCTGTGATTTTCATGTATACCCCCGCCGCGGGCAGCGGCGAAGACCGTAACTCGGTTACGAAAACTACGCGTCGTGGCGCCAGCCGAGCACCCGCTCGGCCCTGGCGCTGCTGAAGAAGGCCGCGTTGCCGCTCAGGTCGCCGCGGACCTCGGCGTGGGGATAATGTTCCTGGATCAGCTCGAGCGTGGGCCGGTCGGCGGTGCTGTCGGGCGCGACGATGAAGAGGGGCTGGTGGCCCGTGAAGTCGGCCGTCACGCCCAGCAGGCAGGCCCGCGCCGCCGCCGCGCGCACCGTGTAGGCCCAGAGGTGCTTCGGGTCGCGCATGAAGGGCGTGCCCGAATAGCCCCTGGTCGCATCCTCGCGGGTGGGCACCACCCAGTGGAAGCGCAGGCTGGCGATGCGCAGGCCCTCGTAGCGTCGCACCAGCGAGTCGGCCTGCTGCTCGCAGATCCACTTCGAGAGGCTGTAAGGGTCTTCGTTATAGGTCGGGTGGTCCTCGTCGAGCGGGAAGTAGTCGTACCTGGGGCTGCGGCTGTACGAGTGGCCGATCGCGTTGACGCTCGAGGCCTGGCAGATCCTGGTCATGCCGTGCTGCACGGCGGCCAGCATAGCGTTGTAGCTGCCGACCACATTGTTGTTGTGCACGATCTGGTCGGGTAGCTGGCCGGCGGTGGGGATGGCGGCCAGGTGGATGAGCGCCTCGCAGCCCGCCATGGCCGCCTTCAGCGCCTCGAAGTCGGTGATGTCCGCCACCGCGCTGCTCACCCCGGCCTGGGCGTGCTCGGGCGGCGCGGCGACCTGGTCGATGCTGACGACGGTGTGACCCTGCTCGAGGGCCATAGCCACGACGGCGCGGCCGATGCCGCCGCTGCCGCCGGTGATCGCAATCTTCATGGGAACATTCTCGCAGTAGTATATTGGCCAGGCCCCTGGCTCAGGCGCCGAGCTCCTCGTTCGCCCGGCGCAGCAGCGCCTTCATGTAGCCGATGGTGTAGGCCGTGCTGACCCGCGGCCCGCCGACCATCTGCGGGATGTGGTCGGCGATCGCCACCCCGTTGAAGCCGACCGCGCGCAGCTCGCGCATGACGGTGTACATATCCTGGTAGCCGTTGTCGACGAAGGTCTCGACGAAGTGGGGCAGGGGCGCGTCGACGTTGCGGAAGTGAACCTTGAAGAGCTTGCCCTGGGCGGCGAAGGCCTGGATCGATTCGAGCAGGCCGTTGCCCATGAGGGCCCCGCCCTCGAGCCAGCAGCCGACGCAGAAGCAGACGCCCACATTCGGGCTGTCGGCGATCTCCAGGGCCCGCTGGTAGCCCTGGAAGTTGCCGAAGATGCAGCGCGGCACGCCCGCCAGGTCGACCCCGGGCGGGTCGTCGGGGTGGATGCCGATGCGCACCCCGGCCTCCTCGGCCACCGGCGCGACCTCGCGGATGAAGTAGGCGAAGTTCTCCCAGAGCTCGTCTTCGCTATAGGCCCGCCCATGCGAGAGCGGCATATAGTAGCGCGGCTTATTGACCCACCAGCCGCTCTCGGCCTTGTCCAGGTCGAAGGCCCGGGCCACGGCGCCGCCGCGGGTGGTCTCGGTGGCTGTGCTCCAGATCCCGTTGGCCATGTGGGCATAGGTCGTGTAGGGGATGCCGGCCCGCCCGAGGGCCCGCAGGTGGTCTTTATACTGGGCGATCTTCTCGTCGCGGCCAGGCAGGTTGAGCACGATCGCGTCCTGGTTATGGACGTCCCAGTTGCCGAAGCCGTAGACCTTCAGCCCGGCCTGCTCGTAGATCTCGCGCCTGCTGGCGTAGAAGTCGTAGCCGGCGTGCTCGCCGTCGGTCCAGAGCACGGCGTACTCGATGCCGAGCTGCTGGGCGAACTGCAGGTCTTCTTCGCTGGGCTCGGCGGGCATCTGCAGGGCAATCTGCGGACCCTGGGGGATGGGCAGCATCGTGGCGGCGGCGCCCTCGGTGGCGGAACTGGTCATGTCAGGCCTCCCCGTAGACGGCCTCGCGGAGGCCGCGGATGTAGCCGATCGCGTAGAGCCGCCCGAACGACGAGTAGCCGGCGTTGGCGTTGCTATCGCCCTCGACCGTGGGCACGTGGTCGGGCCGCAGCACGCCCTCGAAGCCGATATCCTTGTAGGCCTTCAGGCAGGCCAGCATGTCGGTCTTGCCGGCGTCGTGCCAGGTCTCCTCGAAGCGCTCGGGGGTGCCGGCCACATCGCGGAAGTGCACGAAGAAGATCTTGCCCTGCTGCCCGAAGTGCCGGATCACCTTCGGCAGATCGTCGGTCATCAGGGTGAAGTTGCCCTGGCAGAGGGTGATGCCGTTCATGGGGCTGGGGGCCAGGTCGAGCAGGCGCTGATAATTCTCGACGCTGCGCATGATCCGGCCCACCCCGCGGATGGGCGAGATCGGCGGGTCGTCGGGGTGCATGGCCAGCTTCACGCCGGCCCGCTCGGCCACCGGCAGCACCCGGCGCAGGAAGTGGCCCAGGGTCTCCCAGAGCAGCTCTTCGCTGATCGGGCCGCCCTCGGTGGGCGGGGCATCGGCCATGAGGCTGTGGTCGTAGCTGGTCACCACCGAGCCGCCGCGCGAGGGCGTGCTGGTGCCGGTGCGCAGCCAGTTGAAGTCGGTCATCCACTCGTAGCACCAGACCGGGATGCCCAGGCGGCCCATGTTCTCGAGCAGCGTGCAGACAGTATCGATCTCGGCCTCGCCCCCGGGCAGGCCGCGCTTGGCCAGGTTGAGCGGCGGGCGCGACTCGATCACCGCCAGGTTGAAGCCGCCGTCCTCGTAGCGGCGCTTCATGCGCAGCAGCGGCAAATAGTCCCAGGGCTGGTCGCCGTCCGACAGGTCGGCCGACGTGGGCAGGCCGCCCACAGCCTCGTCGACGCCGGCCTGTTTGGCCAGCTTCCACAGCGCAGAGGGCGTCGGCGGAATGAACTCGGCAATCTGGATCACAGATGATTCTCCTTTATGTTGAATGGGGGAGGGCGGAGGGACCAGGCCCCTCCGCGTTTCCTACGAGCCGACTCGTTCGCGGCGCTCCCAGCCGGCGCGGAAGAGCGGCAGGTAGTTGTTCGGGTTGTAGGGGTGCTTGGCGATCTCCTCGTAGTTCAGGTCGGCGCCCCAGCCCGCGCCGGTGTCGGGCAGCTCGATATAGCCGTCGACCACCGTGACGGGGTTGGTCAGGATGCGCCGGCTCCAGTCGTCGTTGAACTCGTCGAAGATCTCGTGGATGAAGAAGTTGGGCGTGGCGGTGTTGAGGTGGGCACAGACCAGCGAGCAGAGCGGCCCCTGGGCGCTGTGGGGCGCGGTCACGCCGTTGTGGGCGTTGACCATGCCGCAGATCTGCTTCGAGGCCGTGAGGCCCAGGTACTGGGGCTCGAGCTGGATGATATGCACCGCGTCGAGGGACAGCAGCTCGGCGAACTGCTGGGCGCAGTAGTAGTCCTCGCCGCAGGCCACCGGCACCGGGCTGCGCCGCGCCACCTCGGCCATCTGGCTGATGCGCTGGGGCGGCACGGGCGCCTCGAACCAGGTGGGCTTGTAGGGCGCCATGGCCTCGGCGAACTGCAGGGCGGTGTGCACACTGAAGCGGTTGTGGCCCTCGATCAGGATGTCGACATTCGGCCCGACGGCCTCGCGCACCGCCGCGATGATCGCAATCGTCAGGTCGAAGTCGGCTCGGTCGACCACGCGCCAGGCCGCGCCGAAGGGGTCGAACTTGAGGGCGGTGTAGCCGCGGGCGACCACCTCGCGGGCCTTCTCGCCAAAACTCTCGGGGGTGCGCGGGCCGCGGTACCAGCCGTTGGCGTAGACCCGCAGCCGCTCGTGGCAGCGCCCGCCCAGCAGCTTGTAGACCGGCTGGTTCAGGGCTTTGCCCATGATGTCCCAGCAGGCGAACTCGATCCCCGAGAGGGCCGCGCCCTGGATCTGCCCGCCGTCCGAGTAGACCTCGCGGAAGAGCCGCAGGCTGTGGCTCTCGACGTCGAAGGGGTCCTGGCCGATCACGAAGCCCTTCAGCTCGTGGACGGCCGCCTCGACGGTTCTGGCGAAGCCGTTGAGCGTACACTCGCCAATCCCGTGAATACCCTCGTCGGTATCGACCCGCGTGAAGACCCAGTTCTTCCAGGCATTGCCGACGATATAGGTCGTGACCTCGGTGATCTTCATGGGCTCAGCTCAACCTCCAGCCACCAGCTCAGCGCGCCGTGGGGCGGGAGGGTGGCGAATAACTGGTGGACACTGACCGCGTCGGCGAGCGAGTCCTGGGCCCCGATGCAGGGCTCGAGCCCCAGGTTGTAGTAGGGCGCGCCGCCGTCGCCGGCCCAGGCCCCCAGGTTGGCCCAGACCGCCACCTGCGGCAGCAGGGCGGTATCCCAGCGCATCGTCAGGGCGCCGTCGCGCGCGACCAACGCGGCCCAACCCTCGTCCAGCGGGTCGCTCCAGACCTTGAGCGCGGCGGCCGCCTCGGGCCCCGGCAGAGGGTCGAGGCTCAGGGGGGGCTGGCCGAGGGGCAGGGCCACATTCTGGTGCAGGCGCGCCCCGGCGGGCAGCCTGACCGCCATGCCCGGCTCGATCGCCAGCAGGGGGTGGGCGCTCCAGATCACCGGCATGGGCGCAGCGGCCAGGTTGGTCGCCAGGTAGTCGCAGCGCAGCCTGGCCGCCCCCGCGCTGAGGGTGAGCGTGCGCTCGAAGCTGTAGGGCAGGGCCGCGCCGCGCCAGCGGCAGTGCAGGGTCAGGGTGCCGGGGGCCTCGCTCAGGGTCAGCTCGGCGGGTTGCGACCAGAGCTCGCCGTGGTCCTGGATGGGCGCGCCGGCCCAGGGGGCGGAGGGATAGACACAGGCCGCGACGCTGGGGAAGCATTCGTCCCAGCCGCCGCTGTCGGCCGTGGCCGTGTAGCTCGGGCCGGGGGGTGTGGCGGCGTAGGGCATGCGCGGGTTGCGCCACAGCCACTCGCGGCCGCTGCGTTTGTCGCACAGGCTGCCGAGCTTGCCGCCGGCCGCGGGCCAGAGGGCGATCGTCATCGGGCCACAGTCGACCCTCAGCACCCGCTGGCCGCCCTCAACTTCATCGTTGACGATAATGCTATCCACGGCGTCTGTTAGGGGAGGTACTCCCCGAACTCCTCGAGAAAGCGCTCGACCATGAGCAGCTCGTCGCGGTCGAGGGCGTAGGCGGGGCTGCGGCAGTAGTCGCTGGCGATGATGCCGCGACGTTGCAAGATAAGCTTCTCGGCCTTGACGATCAGCTCGACGCCCTGCATCCAGTAGCTGATATAGGGCAGCAGGCGCCCATGCAGGGCCGCGAAGCCCGCGCGGTCGGCGTGCCAGAGACGCCAGAGGGCCACATAGAGCTCGGTGAACGAGCAGCCGGGCTGGATGCCGGCGGCCCCGCGGGCCAGGACATCGGGCATCTGCACGCCCGCGTAGCCGACCAGCGCGCCCAAACGACCCTGCGAGCCCTCGATCAGCCGGCTGAGGTAACGGCCCGGGGGCTGGGCCTCAACCTTGATGAAGGCGGCGTTGGGGCATTGCTCGTGCAGGCGCAAGAAGGTCTCGGGGGCGATACGGACGCCGGTCTGAGCCGGGGCGTACTGCACGATCACCGGGATGCTCACGGCGCCGATCACGCGGCGCATATGCTCGAGGATGGCCTCCTCGCTCGGGCCGAGGAAGAAGGGCGGCAGCAGCATCAGGGCGTCGGCGCCCTGGGCCTCGGCGGCGCGGGCCCTGGGGAGGGCCACCTCCCAGCTATGGTCGGTGATCGAAACGATCCCGGCCACGGCGGGCGCGCCGGCCGTCTCGGCGAGCATCAGGGTCTGCATGCGCGCGCGCTCGGCCTCGCTGAGTTTATAGAACTCGGTGGCGAGGCCGAAGAGGGTCAAGGCCGCGGCCCCACTGGCGAGCAGGTGCCGCAGCAGGGCCACGAAGCTATCCTCGTCGAGGGCGCCGTCGGCGGTAAAGGGCGCGGCCACAATCGGGACGATGCCGTGGATCGACTTCATACGTGCAATTCCAGCCTGCCCGGTTAGGCTTGCCGGGAGGAGTCGCGGGGAGCGCGTCGCCCTCCCCGGCCTCCCATAGCAAACAGCCCGGCTGTTCGTGCACTACGCCGGCAGCAACTCCGAAAGACGCTCGGGCTCGATCTCGGGCTTCGAGGCGTGCAGGAAGCAGGCTGCGGTCTGGCGCGGCCCGATCTGGAAGAGCGGCGGCTCTTCGGCGCACTTGTCCATGACGAAGGGGCAGCGGGCGGCGAAGCGGCAGCCCGTGGTCGGGGCGCCCTGCTCGGACTCGCGGGCGTGCAGGTCGCCCTCGCCCCAGCGCCGGTCGAGGTCGGGCCAGGGGATCGAGTCGATCAGCAGGCGCGTATAGGGGTGCTCGGGGCGCTTGATCACCTTATCGACGTCGCCGGCCTCCATCACCCCGCCACGGTAGAGCACAATGATCGACTTGGCGATATGGTAGGCCGTGGTCAGGTCGTGGGTGATGTAGATGATCGTCACGCCGTGGTCGCGCTGCAGGGTGCGCAGGATCTCGAGGATGTTCGCGCGCAGCGAGGCATCGACCATCGAGACGGGCTCGTCGGCCACGAGCAGCCTGGGCCTGAGCACGAGGGCGCGAGCCACATTGATGCGCTGGCGCTGGCCGCCCGAGAGCTGATGGGGGAAACGCCCGAGGATATCGTCGGGGCGCAAGCCGACGGCGTTCAGGGCCTCGGCCATGCGGTCGCGGGCCTCGGACTTGTTCTTGGCCAGCTTGAACTTATCGATCGGCACCGAGAGCAGGTGGTCGACCGTATAGAACGGGTTGAACACCGCGAAGGGGTCCTGGAAGACCGCCTGCACCTCACGGCGGAAGGTCAGCTTCTCGGGGCCCGACAGGGTGGTGATATCCTTGCCCTTGTAGAAGATCTGGCCGCGCGAGGGGGCGATGAAGCCGAGCAGCAGCATAGCCAGGGTCGTCTTGCCGCTGCCGCTCTCGCCGGCGACGGTCATGATCGTGGGCTGGTCCTCTTCGATGGTGAGCGAGACGTTTTCGAGGGCCGTGTTCGACGTGCGGTTGATCAGGCCGCGCGAGTAGACCTTGCCGACATTTCTGAGCTCAAGCAGTGGCGCCATAGTATTCTTCGCTAACACCGGAGCCCGGGGGCCCGGCTTGTGTGCGGCGTATCCGGTAATCTGGCCCTACGAAGAGGCGGCCGTCTCGGCGCGCGACGGCGCCTCGGCGAGCGTCTCGCCCCCGCTATACAGGTGGCAGGCGGTGCGCCGCTCGCTCGGCGGCAGCGGGAGGAAGGCGGGCACGGCGCTGCGGCAGATCTCCATGGCGTGGGCGCAGCGGGGGTTGAAGGCGCAACCCGAGGGCAGGCGCAGCAGCGACGGCGCCAGGCCGGGGATGCCCTGGAACACGCCCTTGTTCTCGAGGCTGGGCAGACTGCGAATCAGCGCCTGAGCATAGGGATGCTTGGGGTCGGTGAACATCTCGCGCACCGTGCTCATCTCCATGAGCCGCCCGGCGTACATCACCGCCACCTTATCGACGAACTGGGCCATGAGGCCCATATCGTGGCCGATCAGGATGATCGCGCAGCCCAGGTCGCCCTGGACCCGGTCGAGGGTCTCCATCACCTGGCGCTGGGTGACCACATCGAGGGCGCTGGTGGGCTCGTCGGCGATGATCACCTGGGGTCGCAGCAGGATGCTGATCGCGATACAGACGCGCTGCTTCATGCCGCCCGAGAGCTCGTGCGCGTACATCCTGAAGACGCTGCGCTTGAGGTCGACCGACTCGAGGGCCTTGAGGCAGCGCTCTTGGGCGGCGGCCTTGGGCTCGCTCGGGTTATGGGCCTTGATCGCGTCCATCATCTGGGCCCCGATGCGCGTCACCGGGTTGAGCGAGTTCATCGCGCCCTGGGGGATGTAGGCGATCTTGCTGAGACGCGCCTTGCGCATCTGCTCGTCGGACAGGGTGGTCAGGTTCGTATCGCCGACGATCACCTCGCCGCCCTCGATCCGGCCGGGCGGCTTGATCATGCGCATCATGGCCAGAGCCATGGTGCTCTTACCCGAGCCCGACTCGCCCACGAGGCCGAGCTTCTCGCCGGGGTTCAGGTCGAGCGTCACCCCGTCGAGCGCCCTGGCGCGGCCCGCGTCGGTATAGTAGGTTACCTGGAGATTCCGAACCTGCAGCACTGGAGGCATAGCGTCTTCCTACTCCGACCTGCGGATACGCGGGTTGGCCAGTTCGTCGAGGCCCATGTTGATCAGGGCCAGCGACCCAAGGATCAGCACCATCAAGAGCGCGGGGATAATCGGCCACCACCACCAGCCGTTGAAGAAGGCGCCCTGCGACTGCGCGCCCCAGATGATATTGCCGAGCAGCGGCTCGCGCAGCGGGCCGAGGCCGAGCACGGCCAGGTAGAACGAGGCGAACACCGCCGCGAAGACCTGGCTCACGAAGGCCGCCGCGATGAAGGGCAGCAGGTTCGGCAGGATCTCCTTGAAGATGATCTCCCACTCGCTCAGGCCCGAGAGCTTGGCGACCGAGACGAACTGCCGCTCCTTCATGGTCAGCACCTGCGAGCGGATGACCAGGGTCGGGCCCATCCAGGCCAACATCACCACGATCAGCGCCATGGTGTAGATTGTCACATAGCGCTTATCGATCGAGCCGGCGATCACCACCTGGATGAGGAAGACCGGGATGGGGGTCAGGATCTGGCAGATGCCCTTGATCGTATTGTCGGTCCAGCCGCCGAAGTAGGCCGAGACGAAGCCGAGCACGGTGCCGATCAGGGTGCCGAGGGCCCCCGCCAGCACCCCGATCAGGGCCGTCTGCCACATGCCCACGACCATGGCGGCGTAGAGATTGCGGCCGAAGAAGTCGGTGCCGAAGGGGTACTGAAAGCTCGGCGGCTGCTTGGCCCGCGCGGCCAGGGGGTAGGCGTCCTTCGGGTCGATCACGAGCAGGCCGTGGAGCGTGAAGACCACCAGGCCGAGCAGCATCAGCAGGCCGATCAGCAGGCTGACATTGCGGCGCAGATAGCCGGTGATCAGCCTCATGCGGCTGGGCTGCCGCACCTGCTGTTGGGGAAGAGCTGTCGTCGTTGCCATCGCTTCTCCCTTAATCGAGCTTGATGCGTGGGTCGAGCAGCGGGTAGAGCAACTCGATAATGACCATCAGGGTTGCGACCGCAATCGTAATGAAGAGGGTGATCCCATAGATCACGATGAAGTCGTTGGCGCGGATCGCATTGCCGAGCACCTGCCCTACGCCGGGCAAGCCGAAGAGCGATTCTACGACCACACCCGAGGTCACCACGGCGCCCAGGGCCAGGGCCAGACCCGTCACCTGGGGCAATAGGGCATTGCGCAGATAGTAGTCGCGGAAGATCTGGAATGGCGTGAGGCCCTTGTGTTCCGCGAAGGTGACATAGTCTTCGCCCTGGATGGTCACGCCCATGCCGCGCATCGAGAGCACCCAGGCCCCGACCGAGCCCAGGATGAGGGCCAGGGCCGGCAGGATCTGGTGACGCACCAGGTCGAGGAAGAAGCCGAATGAGAAGTCGGGTATCGTGCCGATCGAGTAGGCCCCGCCCAGCGGCAGCAGCTTGAGTCGGAACCCAACAAAGAAGAGCAGCAGCACGCCCATGAGCACCGGCGGCACGCCCATCAGCAGCACGAATGGCGTCGCTAACGAGCGCAACCAACCCGGGGCCTTGGGCCAGGCGGCCACGGCGCCAAGCAGGTTGCCGATCACGAAGGCGAGAATTGTCGTAGCGAGGAGCAGCCCGATCGTCCAGGGCAGCGACTCCATGATCAGCTCGATCGTCGTCTTGGGGAACTTATTCAGCGAGACGCCGAAGTCGAGCCGCGCGATCGCGCCAATGTAGTCGGTGTATTGCTGCCAGAGCGGCTTATCGAGGCCGAAGAGCTTGCTGTACGAGGCGACGATCTCTTCCAGGGCCGGGCCCGAGAAGCCGCCGGTGCGGGCCAGCTCGGCAAAACGCTCGCGGACAGGGTTGCGCGACGAGATGCGAGGGATGAAGAAGGTGATCGTCGCGGCCGACCAGATCACCAGTATCAGAAAGAAGAGGCGCTTCAGAATAGGCCAGATAGTTCTCACGATGGCGCACCTTTTATGCTTGGAGACTGGAGATTGGAGATGTGGCTCGCTACGCTCGCCGAGATTGCAGAATCTCCAATCTCAGTGAGCGTAGCGAACGAATCTCCAATCTCAGCGAGCGAAGCTCCAATCTCAACGAGCGTCAGCGAGCCATAAGCCTACTGGGCGGCCTTGAGCTGAGTCACCACCAGCAGGCCGGTGTGGGCCCAGAAGGCGCCGTTGGTGCCGCCGGCGAGGTTATCGGCCGTCGGCCAGTTGGTCCAGTAGGTCTGGTTGTACGGGATGCGGTGCAGCCACTGGATCACGGGGATGTCGATCGTGTCGCGCCAGTAGATCTCCATCGCCTTGGTGGCGCCGGCCTGGAAGGCGGGATCGTCCGCGGCCAGCGGGGCGATCTCGTCGAGGATGGCGTCGTACTCGGGGTTGCTGTAGCGCGAGAAGCGGTTGCTGCCGGCCGTGGTGCCGATCGCGGCGCTGAAGCGGCCGTGGAACAGCTCGAAGGCGGCGTAGGGGTCCAGCAGGCTGGCGCCGTGACCGAACATGTAGGCGCCCGGCTTGCCGTCGGCCATCTGCTGGTACGAGTCGGCGCCGAAGTTCACGCTGGCGTCGAAGCCGCCGTTGCGCAGCATCTCGACCAGCACCGGCACGATGTCGCTGTGGATGCCCTCGAAGCCGTGGATGGTCATGTTGACCGTCGCGCCGTCCTTCTCCCACAGGCCGTCACCGTTCTTGGTGAAGCCGGCCGCGGTCATCAGGCCCTCGCTCTCGGCGAGGTCGAACTTGCGCGGCTGGTACTGCTCAGCCAGGGCCTGCACCTCGGGGCTGTCGGCGAACTTCTGCAGGCCGGGGTAGAGCGGGAAGGGGTAGATCGTGGTGACCTTCGCGCCCTCGTAGATGATCTCGTCGATCGTGTCGCGGTCGATGGTCAGGCTGATCGCCTTGCGCACGTTCGGGTCGTTGTAGGGCTCGAGCTGGGTGTTGACCCACAGCGAGTTCGGCCACCAGTCGAGGTAGCCGTAGGGCGGCTCGCTGCCGGTGTGGGTGGTGACGTTGGGGTTCTGGGCCAGGATGTTGGCGATCACCGAGCTGCGCACGTCGAGGATCGAGTCGAACTCGTTGTTGACCAGGCGCTGGGCCACCGTGTCCATGCCCTGGCCGACCTGGCCGCCGATGTTGAACATCACGATGCGCTCAACCTCGGGCTTCGTGGCAACGCCGCCCTCGATCGCCCACCAGTCCTCGCGCAGGTCGAAAATCTTCTGGTTGGCGTCCCACTGAACCAGGTTGTACGGGCCCGAGTGGGGCATGTCCAGGCCGCCGAAGAAGGCGTTCGGATCCTCCTGGGCCTCGAGCACGTGGGCCGGGACGATCGGAATGCCCGTGTCGAACTTCAGCATCAGCACTTCGAACTTGAAGCGCGGCGCCGGGATCTTGAAGGTCACGTCGACCGTCAGGTCGTCTACGGCCGTGACGCTGTCGACGAACTGCTCGAACGAGGCGTGGTAGGGCAGCTTGTCGTTGTTCAGCTGGCCCTCGAACGTGAAGACCACGTCCTTCGAGGTCACCTGGGTGCCGTCGCTCCACTTCGCGGCCGGGTTCAGCTTGATCTGCATCGAGGTGAAGTCGGGCGAGGTGTACTCCATGCTCTCGGCGAGCCAGGGGATCTCTTTGTCCGAGAAGATGCCGTAGTACATCAGGGGCTCCCACATGAAGGCGTTGCCCTCCTGGTGGGTGTAGCCCGGCGAGGCCCACGGGTTGGTCACGCCGATCGGCGAGGTGATCGACCAGCCCAGAATGAGCGTGCGGTTGCGCGGCACCTCGCGCAGGGGGCCGGCCGAGAGAGCCTCGGCGGTGGGGGCCTCGGTGGGGGCGGCGGCGGCCGGAGCCTCGGTGGCGGCCGGAGCCTCGGTGGCGGCCGGGGCAGCGGTGGCCTCGGGAGCCTGGGCAGCCTGTGTGGGTTCGGGGGCAGCGGTCGAAGCGGCGGGGGGGGCGGCGGGGGCGCCACCACATGCTGCGAGCAGCATCGAGAGGGCGACGAGGGCAGTCAAAAGCTTCAGTCGAATCACGGCACGTGTCTCCTTCGACAGGTTGCGGACCCTGCCGACATGGGCAGGTTGCTACGGTGCGTCCCGGCGATTACCCTGCTGCTGGTCGTACGCAACAGGTGATCTAATGAGTACCTGGGTCGATTCACCTCCCTGGTGCTAAAGGAAATTTACCCTAGATCTGGTAGCGCTCCCAGCGCTGAGGAATTGCAGCATTGCTCGTATTTGCTTGCCAGCCCTACCTGCGCTGCAATGCCTTGGCGAAGGGCGATCTGTCAGGCCCGTTGCCTTTTCTGACTTGGGGTGTTACAATTCTAATGCACCCGTAGCGCTGTGTCAACTCCGTTTTGACGAAGAAGTCATTCGATCTCTCTTGTGGCCCCCCGCACCGGGCCGCAGCATAGCGAGGAGCCCATGGCAGCCCATGACTCGTCAGCCGACCGCGCCCGCGCGTGGGTCGAGCAGGTGCACATCCCCACCTATGCCGTCGCCCCCCCCGAGAAGAACCCGATGTTTCTCGAGAAGCGGGTCTACCAGGGCAGCAGCGGCGCCGTCTACCCCCTCCCCGTCGTCGAGCGCGTCTTCGACCAGCCCGAGGCCCGCCCCTACACCGCCCTCTTTCTCGAGAACCGTTATCTCAAGATCATGGTCCTCCCCGAGCTGGGCGGCCGCGTCCAGATGGCCCTCGATAAGACCAATGGCTTCCACTTTGTCTACTACAATCAGGTGATCAAGCCGGCCCTCGTCGGCCTCGCCGGCCCCTGGATCTCCGGCGGCATCGAGTTCAACTGGCCCCAGCACCATCGCCCCAGCACCTTTATGCCCCTCGACTGGCAGGTCGTCGAGCACGCCGACGGCAGCGCGACGATCAGCTGCGCTGAGACCGAGCGCCTCGGCTTCACCCGCGCCGTCCACGCCTTCTCCCTCGCCCCCGACCACGCCTGCCTCGCCATCGAGGTGCAGCTGATCAATCGCACCGAGCTGCCCCAGAGCTTCCTCTGGTGGGCCAACCCCGCCGTCCACGTCAACGACGATTACCAGTCGGTCTTCCCCCCCGATGTGCGCGCAGTCATGGACCACGGCAAGCGCGATGTCTCGGCCTTCCCCATCGCTACGGGCACCTACTATAAGGTCGACTACGCCCCCGGCACCGATATTTCGCGCTACAAGAATATCCCCGTCCCTACCTCCTATATGGCCCATCGCTCCGACTTCGATTTCATCGGCAGCTACGACCACGGCCGCCGGGCCGGCATGCTCCACGTCGCCAACCATCACCTCGTCCCCGGCAAGAAGCAGTGGACCTGGGGCACCGGCGCGTTCGGTCAGGCCTGGGATCGCCAGCTCACCGACGAAGACGGCCCCTATATCGAGCTGATGTGCGGCGCCTTCACCGATAACCAGCCCGATTTCGCCTGGATGATGCCCGGCGAAGAGAAGCGCTTCGCACAGCACTTCCTGCCCTACAAGCTGATCGGCCCGCCCAAGAACGCCTCGACCGAGGTCGCCCTCAACCTCGAGCTCGCCGGCCCTACGGCCACCCTCGGCGTCTATTCGGCCCGCCCCCGCACCCTCGTGGCTACGCTGCTGCACGCCGGCGCCCCCCTCTGGCGCACCGAGGTGGCCCTCTCGCCCGCGACGGCCCTCGTCGAGCGGGTCCCCCTGCCCCCGGCCGCGTCGCCCCAGCAGCTCACCCTGCGCGTGGCCGACGCCGCCACGGGCGCCGAGCTGCTCAGCTTCACGCCCCTGCCCAACAGCGATGAGCCCCTGCCCGCGCCCGCCGCGCCCGCCCCCCCGCCCGCCGAGGTGCCCACCAACGAGGAGCTGTTCCTCCACGCTCTGCACCTCGAGCAGTACCGCCACGCGACCTTCGCCCCCGAGGACTACTACGCCGAGGCCCTGCGCCGCGACCCCGGCGATGCCCGCGCCAACAACGCTTTCGGCCTGCTCTTGCTGCGCCGCGGCCGCTTCGCGGAGGCCGAGCCCTACTTCCGGCGCGCCATCGCCCGCCTGACCATGCGCAACCCCAACCCTTACGATGGCGAGCCGCTCTACAACCTCGGCCTGGCCCTCCGCCTGCAGGGCCGCTTCGCCGAGGCCGTCGCCCCCTTCTATAAGGCTACCTGGAGCGCCGCCTGGCAGGATGCGGCCTTCTTCGAGCTGGCCCGCCTCGCCGCTCGTCGCGGCGATCTGCCCGAGGCCCTGGCCCTGGCCGAGCGCTGCCTGCAGCGCAATGCCGCCCACCAGCAGGCCCGCCACCTCTCCGTCGCCCTGCTGCGCCACGCCGGCCGCCCCGCCGAGGCCCTCGCCGCCGCCGAGGCCGCCCTCGCCGCCGACCCCCTCGCCGCCGGTCCCCTCTGGGAGCGCCGGCTCCTCGCCGGCGACGAGCGCTTCGCGCACCTGCTGCGCCAGGACGACCACCAGTTTCAGGATCTCGGCCTGAGCTATTTCCACGCCGGCCTCTTCACCGATGCCGCCGCCGTCTTCGCCGCCGCCCCCGCCGCCGACCCCCTGAGCCGCTACTACGAGGCCCTCTGCTACGCCCAGCTGGGCGACGGGCCCCGCGCCGCCGCGACCTTCAGGGCGGCCGCCGACCTCTCGCCCGACTACTGCTTCCCCAACCGGCTCGAGACCGTCATGGCCCTCGAGGCGGCCCAGGCCGCCAACCCCGCCGACGCCCGCGCGCCCTACTACCTGGGCCTCTTCTGGTACGCCCACCGCCGCCCCGACGAGGCCGTGGCCTGCTGGGAGCGGGCCGCCACGCTCGACCCGGCCTTCCCCACCGTCCACCGCAACCTGGGCCTGGCGGCCTTCAACAAGCGGGCCGACCCCCAGCGCGCCTGGGAGTGCTACACCACGGCCTTCGCCCTCGACCAGGGCGACGCTCGTGTGCTCTTCGAGCTCGACCAGCTGGCCCGCCGGCTCAACCACGCCCCCGCCGAGCGCCTCGCCCGCCTCGCCGCCCACCCCGAGCTGGTCGCCCAGCGCGACGACCTGACGATCGAGTATGTGACCCTGCTCAACCTGCTCGGCCGCCCCGCCGAGGCCCTGGCCGCCCTGCTCGCCCGCCCGCTGCACCCCTGGGAGGGCGGCGAGGGCAAGGCCATCGGCCAGTATCGCTTCAGCCTGATCGCCCAGGCCCGCACGCTCCTCGCCGCCGGCGCGCCCGCCGAGGCCGCCGCCCTGCTCGAGCGGGCCCAGGTCTACCCCGCCAGCCTCGGCGAGGGCAAGCTGCCCGGCGCCCAGGAGAACGACATCTTCTACCTGCTCGGACTGGCCCGTGCGGCCCTCGGCGATGACGCGCGCGCCCGCGACTGCTACGAGCGCGCCGCCACCGGCCTGAGCGAGCCGACCTCGGCCATGTACTACAACGACCAGCCCCCCGAGACGATCTTCTACCAGGGCCTCGCCCGCCGCCGCCTCGGGCGGGCCGCCGAGGCCGAGGCGATCTTCCGCAAGCTCGAGGCCTATGGCCGCGAGCACGCCGACGACGCGGTGGCGATCGACTACTTCGCCGTCTCGCTGCCGACCTTCCTGGTCTTCGACGAAGACCTCGGTCGGCGCAACCGCGCCCACTGCCACCTCATGCGCGCCCTCGGCCTGCTCGGCCTCGGCGACAGCGCCGCCGCCCGCGCCCAGCTCGAGGCCGTGCTCGCCCTCGACGCGGCCCACCAGGGGGCCGCGGCCCACCTGGCCTTGCTCGAGCAGCCCGTGGTCTAATTGCCCGGAACTCCCTGCCCCAGGGTCGAAGACATGATCAAACTGTTTCCAACCGTAGCCCTCGCCGCCTTGCTGCTCGCCGCCTGTACACCGCCCGCCCCGACCCAGGCCCCGACCGCCCCGCCGGTCGAGCCGACCGCCGTCGTCGTTCAGGCCGTCGAGGCCCAGCCCGTCGCCGGCGGGCCAACCCTCCTGCGCAGCGACATGAGCCTGCGCAGAGTGGCCCCCGCCGGTGATGGCGCGATCAGGCTAGTCCAGAGCCCCGCCGACGGCGCCCTCTATGTGCTCAATGCCGGCACGGGCCTGCTCAAGCTCGACCCGGCCGCCGGCACCCTCGCCCCCGTCGCCAGTATCGCCGAGCTGGCCGAGGACGGCGCCCAGCCCACGGGCCTGGCCTTCGGGCCAGACGGTACGCTCTATGTCGTGGCCAATAAGGCCAAGGGCACGTCCACCCAGGCGATGATCAGCAGGGGCGTGCCCAACGGCGCTGCCTTCACCTGGTCGCGCCTCGCGACGACCTCGACCTATCCCCTCAGCAATACGCCCTTCGACCACCTCTTTAATGGCGTGGCGGTCAGCCCCGACGGCGCGTTTGTTTATGTCAACAGCGGCTCGCGCACCGACCACGGCGAGGTCCAGAACAACGGCTTCGCCTTCCCCGAAGCCCGCGAAGAGCCGATCACCTCGGCGATCTTTCGCCTGCCCGCCGACGGCGCTGACCTGACCCTGACCAACGACGAGGCGGCCCTGGCTCCGTACTTCTTCGCCGACGGGGTGCGCAACGCCTACGACCTGGCCTTCGCCCCCGATGGCAAGCTCTTCGCCGGCGACAATGGCCCCGACGCCGACTTCGCCGACGAGCTGAACTGGCTGCAGGAGGGTAAGCACTACGGCTTCCCCTGGCGCTTCGGCAACGAGGACAACCCCCAGCGCGACCCGGCCTACGACCCGGCCAAGGATAAGCGGCTCCAGCCCGATTTCACCGCGGTCAGGACGGGCGCCTACGCCAACGACCCGAACTTCCCGCCGCCCCCCGGCCCCTTCGCCGACCCGGTCGCCAACCTAGGCCCCGCCGCGGCCACCTATCGCGACGCCGCGGGCGCCGAGGTTGATGCCGCCGCGGCCGGGGCCTCGGCCTACACCTTCACGCCCCACCGCTCGCCCCTGGGCCTGGTCTTCGTCGATGGGGCACCCATGCCGGCCGACCTGCAGGCCGACGGCGAGGTTCTGAGCGCCATGATCCTCAGCTGGGGCGCGGCCGGCGGCACCCTGAGCGATACCGGCCAGGACCTGCTGCATATGGCCCTGACGCCCGACGGCGATAGCTACACCGCCACCACGACCCAGCTCGCGCGCGGTTTCAAGCGACCGATCGACGCCGTGCTCGACGGCAACAAGCTCTATATCCTCGAGTTCGACCCAGGCGGGGTGATATGGGAGATAAGCTTCAGCTAGCGACCGGCGACGGCCAGGCCGCTCCCTCGGCGGAGCACGCCGCCGTGGTCCACGAGAAGTCGCTCGGACGACCGACGACGCCGGTGCTGCGCGTCTTCCAGGCCGTCACCGACGAGCTGGTGCAGCGTATCAGAATCGGCGAGTGGCTGCCCGGCGAGCGCCTGCCGAGCATCTCGCAGCTCTCTCGCGACCTGGGGGTGAGCACCGGCTCGATGCGCGAGGCCCTGCGGTCGCTCGAGTCTCAGGGCATGGTGCGGATCGAGCATGGGCGCGGCGTCTTCGTCTCGGGCGAGCGCTATAACCCCGACCTCGCCAACCACTTCCAGGACGATACCCGCGGCATCTACGTGGCCCTGGCCGAGGCCCGCCGCCTGCTCGAGCCCGAGCTGGCGGCCCTGGCGGCCGAGCGCGGCACGCTCGCCGAGCTGGCCGAGATCGAGCGGCTGGCCCGGGCCACCGAGCTCGAGGCCCGCGAGGGCTCGGCCTTCGTCGAGGCCGATATCCTGCTCCACCGCCAGATCGCCCAGGCCGCCCACAACCCTATTCTGGAGCGGACGATCGACAGCTTCAGCGATCTCTTGCGGCAGAGCCGGCGTCGCGTGGCCATGGAGCCGCCCCTCACCAAACGCACGGTGCGCTACCACCTGCTGATCGCCGAGGCGATCAGCGAGCGCAACGCGGGGCAGGCGCGCCTGCTGATGCTGGCCCACATGAATGACATGGTCGACAGCGTCCTCGCCATCGAGGCCCGCGGCGGGGCGCGCTGACGGAAGAGGGATTTTACGCAGCTTCAGGTTGGAGCATGTTGGAGTAGCTATGCGAATTGCAGTCACCGGGGGCAATGGCGACATCGGTCGCACCCTCGTCCCCTACCTGCTCGAGCAGGGGCACGAGGTTGTCAGCCTCGACCTGGCCTTGCCCAGCCAGGGCATCTGGACGGCCGGGCGCAGCGCCCGCCATATGGTCGCCGATATCCGCGACTTCGGCCAGATGGTCGGCGGGCTGCGCGACTGCGAGGCGGTCATCCACCTCGCCGCCCACCGCGCGCCGTTTCACCTGCCCGAGCCGATCGTCTATAACGAGAATACCACCGGGGTCTATAACGTCCTCAGCGCCGCGGCGGCCCTGAAGATCGAGCGGGTCTGCATCGCCTCGTCGATCAATGCGATCGGCGGGGTCTTCAGCCGGGCGCCGCGCTACGACTACTTCCCCCTCGACGAGGCCCACCCGACCTACGCCGAGGACCCCTACAGCCTCTCGAAGTGGGTCGGCGAGCAGGCGGCCGACGCCTTCGCCCGCCGCTACGAGACCATGCGCATCGCCAGCCTGCGCTTCCACTGGATCCTGCCCGAACGGGCCAAGGCGGTCGAGCATACCGCAGCCATGCCCGATATGTCCAAGCGCCACCTCTGGGCCTGGACCAATACGAGCGCGGCCGCCAGGGCCTGCCTGCTCGCCGTCACCGCCGACTTCGCCGGCCACCAGGTCTTCTACATCGTCGCCCCCGAGACAGTCACCGCCGAACCCTCCCTTGACCTGGCCCGCCAACACTACCCGGACACGCCCATCAACGGCCCCCTAGCGGGCCACAGCGGCTTCTTCAGCTGCGCCAAGGCCGAGCGGGTGCTCGGCTGGCGTCACGATCTCTAGGCCGAGCCTTCACTGACGAGGGAATGTAAGCCATGCGCATCACCGACATCAAGCCCTACCCGGTCTGGGTAGGCAATCGCAACCAGCTGGTGGTCAAGGTCGAGACCGATGAGGGCATCTATGGGCTGGGCGAGTCGGGCCTCAGCGGCCGCGAGCTGGCCGTGATCGGGGCCCTGCGCCACTTCCGCGAGTTCCTGATCGGCCGCGACCCCATGGAGCGGGGCCGTATCTGGCAAGAGCTCTATCGCAGCCAGTACTTCGAGGGCGGGCGCGTCCTGCTCGCCGCCCAGAGCGCCCTCGACATCGCCCTCTATGATATCGCCGGCAAGGCCCTCGGCGTGCCGGTCTACCAGCTGCTCGGCGGCAAGCAGCGCGAGTATATCCCCTGCTTCGCCACCTCGTCCGGCGGCACCGGCGAGCAGATGCTCGAGAGTGTGCGCATGCTCTGGGAGAATGGCTGGAAGGTCATTCGGACCATGCCCGTGTCGCCGAACCCCGGCGAGGACCCGAATATCTTCGAGCCCCGCGAGAGCATCGGCTACACGGCCTCGTGGCTCACCCGTATCCGCGAGGCGATCGGCCCCGATCTGACCCTGGGCATCGACTACCACCACCGCCTCAGCCTCGCCGAGACGGCCTCGTTCTGCCAGCGCATGCCCGTGGGCACCCTCGACTTCCTCGAGGAGCCCATCCGCGACGAGTCGCCCGAGGCCTACGCCGCCCTGCGCCGCATGACCCCTATCCCCTTCGCCGTCGGCGAGGAGTTCGCCAGCAAGTGGCAGTTCCTCCCCTTCATCGAGGGCCACCTGACCGACTTCGCCCGGCTCGATATCTGTAACGTCGGCGGCTTCACCGAGGCGATGAAGGTCGCCGGCTGGGCCGAGGCCCACTATATCGACCTGATGCCCCACAACCCCCTCGGGCCCGTCTGCACCGCCGCGACTATTCACCTCGCCGCCGCCACGCCCAACTTCGCCTGGCTCGAGGTCAGGGTCACTCAGTCCGAGAACCTGTACTACGGGCGCGGGGGCGTCAACGACGCCGATGTGCTCTTCCCGGTCCAGCCGCGCCTCGAGGGCACGGGCTTCCCGCTGCCCACCGCCCCCGGCCTGGGGATCGAGCTCGACGAGGAGGCTGCCGCCAGCCATAGCTGGCAGTTCTGGGAGGCGCCCCACTGGCGTCGCCGCGATGGCTCGGTGACCAACTGGTAGCCCAATCGGGAGAATGACACATGCACCAAGCCTATCTACTGCTCGCCGGCAGCTATGCTGCTGCCGACCAGCCGGGCATCCATGCTTTTCGCCTGGACGCGGCTACGGGGGCCCTCACGCCCCTGGCGACCTTCGCCGGGGTCGCCAACCCTTCGTTCCTGACCCTCAGCGCCGACGGTCAGACCCTCTATGCGACCAGCGAGACCAGCGCCGGCGACGGCGCCCCCGGCGGGGTCGCGGCCCTGCGCCTCGCCCGCGCGCCTCTGGCCCTGACGCCCCTCGGCCAGCAGCGCGCCGGGGGCGACTGGCCCTGCCACGTGCGGCTCAGCCCCGACGGACGCATGGCCCTGGCGGCCAACTACGGCAGCGGCAGCGTGGGGGCCCTGCCCGTGCTGCCCGACGGCTCCCTCGCCCCCCTGAGCGACCTGGCCCAGCACGAGGGGCGCAGCGCCCACCCCGAGCGCCAGGAGGGGCCCCACGCCCACTCGACGATCTTCACGCCCGACGGGCGCTACGCCATCGCCGCCGACCTGGGCATCGACCAGCTGGTGGTCTACAGGCTCGAACCGGCCGCCGGCAAGCTCGTCCACCACGGCCACGCCCTGGCCCGCCGCGGCGCCGGCCCGCGCCACATGGTCTTCCACCCGCGCGGCCACCTGCTCTACGTCGCCAACGAGCTCGACAGCACCGTCAGCGCCTTCAGCTACGCGCCCGACAGCGGCGAGCTACGCGAGCTGCAGAGCCTCAGCACCGTACCACCCGGCGCCCCCCACAATCAGGTCGCCGACATCCAGCTCGACGAGGCCGGCCGCCGCCTGTATGTCTCGAACCGGGGCCACAACAGCCTGGCGGTCTACGAGCTCGATGGGCAGGGCCAGCTCAGGCTGCTCGCCGTGGCCTCGTGCGGCGGCGATTGGCCGCGCAACTTCGCCCTCGTCCCGGGCGGTCGCTTCGCCGTGGTGGCGAACCAGAACAGCGGCGAGCTGGTCGTGCTGCCCCTGGGCGCCGACGCCGAGCCGGTCGGCGCGCCTGTGGCCCGCGCGGCCATGCCCGAGGTCTCGTGCGTGATCGTAGCGGGCGCGGAGGACAACCATGGCTGAGCCCCGCTACGACGTAACCAGCCTGGGCGAGACCATGCTGCGCCTCAGCGTCCCCATCGGGCGGCGCCTCGACGACGCTCGCTCGCTCGACGTCGAGGTCGGCGGGGCCGAGAGCAACCTCTGCACGGCCCTGGCCCGCCTCGGCCGGCGCGTCGCCTGGGCCAGCCGCCTGCCCGACAACGCCCTCGGCGGGCTGATCCTGCGCACCCTGCGCGCCGACGGGGTCGACGTCTCGGCCGTCGTCGCGGCCCCCGGCGAGCGGGTGGGCACCTACTTCATCGAGCTGGCCACGACACCCCGCGCCTCGCAGGTGGTCTACGACCGGGCCAACTCGGCGGCGGCGCATATGGCCCCCGCCGACATCGACTGGGCTACCCTGCTCGACACGCGCATCCTGCACCTGACCGGCATTACGGCGGCCCTCAGCCCCGCCTGTTACGCCGTCGTGGCCGAGGCGATCGAGCGGGCCCGCGCCGCCGGGGTCATGGTCAGCTTCGACGTCAACTACCGCGCCAAGCTCTGGGACGCGGCCACGGCGGGCGAGCGCCTGCGCCCCCTGATCGCCGCGGCCGACCTGCTCTTCTGCAAGAGCGCCGACGCCGCCCTGCTCTTCGGCTGCACGGGCGAGCCGCGCGAGCAGATGGAGCGCCTCGCCGCCCTCACCCGGGCCTCGTCGCTCCTCTGCACCTTCGGCGAGCGGGGGGCGGCCCTGCTCACGGGCGAGACCTTCGTGCAACAGCCGGCCCTGCCGGTGCAGATCGTCGACCGCATCGGCAGCGGCGACGCCTTCGCCGCCGGGGTCCTCGACGGGGCCCTCGACGGCGATGTGCTGCTGGGCCTGCGCCGCGGTGTGGCCCTGGCCGCCATCGCCCTCTCGCAGCACGGCGACCGCGTCCTCACCAGTCGCGCCGAGCTCGCCACCGTCGTCGCCCAGGAGGGCGGGGACGTGGCCCGCTAGGGCAAGGGCCGTAACCGCGTTACGCTCGTCGCCGCCCGCGGCCGGGGCGCGGGGCCTCGGGCCCTTCACGCCGCTCTGGCGAAAGCTTCAACAAGGAGAGCGCTCATGAGCGCAATGGAACGCATCCTCGCCACGAAAATTGTCGCGATCATCCGCCTGGAAGAGTATAGCAAGGCCGTCGAGGTCGCCCACGCCCTGGTGGCGGGCGGCATCTCGGCCCTCGAGTTCACCCTGACCGGCCGCGGCGCGGTCGAGGCCGTCACGGCGGCCAGGGCCTCCCTCGGCTCGGCGGCCTGTGTCGGCATCGGCTCGGTGCTGCGCCCCGACCAGGCCGTGGCCGCGATCGAGGCCGGCGCCGAGTTCGTGGTCACGCCCGCCCTGCGCCCCCAGGTGATCGCCGCCTGTGTCAACCGCGACGTGCTGGTCCTCTCGGGCGGCCTGACCCCCACCGAGCTGCTCGAGGCCCACGAGGCCGGCTCGCGCCTGGTCAAGCTCTTCCCCGCCCGCCAGGGCGGCCCAACCTATATGAAGGATGTCCTGGCGCCCATGCCCTTCCTCAAGCTGGTGCCGACCGGCGGGGTCGGCCCCGAGAACGCCCGCGCCTATCTGGACGCCGGCGCGGCCGCCGTGGGGATCGGCGGCAACCTGGTGCCCGCCGCCGCCGTCGCCGCCGGCGACTTCGCCCGCATCACCGACGCCGCCCGCGCCTGCGTGGCCGCCGTTGGCCCCTAGTACAGCTTTCCGAACATGCCTGCCCGGTTGCGACCAAGGACGAAAGACCAAAGACCAACTACTCAAGCGGTAGCCAAGCCTTGGTCCTTGGTCTTTGGTCTTTGGTCAGAACGGGCAAAGGCCTTCTCGCTGGCATAACTAGAGAACAGGACGCCTGCATGACCCGCTCCCGCCGCTTCGAGCTCCTCGACCAGCGTGAGATCAATCGCGAAACCTTCGTCGAGCCGTGGCCCGAGGCCGGGCTGATCGTCGCCGACAGCCCCCTCGACCCGGCCCCCAGCCTGCGCGTCGAGGCGGGTCGGGTGGTCGAGCTCGACGGCAAGGCCCGCGCCGACTTCGATACCCTCGACCACTTCATCGCCGACCACGCCCTCGACCTGGAGGCCGCGGCCGAGGCGATGGCCTGCGACCCACTGCAGATCGCCCATATGCTGGCCGACATCAATGTGCCCCGCGAGCGCCTCCTGCGCCTGGCCGCGGGCTGCACGCCGGCCATGCTCTGCCGAATCGTCGGCCACCTCAGCGTGCTCGAGATGATGCTCGGCCTGGCCAAGATGCGCGCCCGCCGCACCCCCGCCAACCAGGCCCACGTGACCAACAAGCGCGAGCACCCGGCCCTGCTGGCCGCCGACGCCGCCGAGGCCGCCCTGCGCGGCTTCGCCGAGGTCGAGACCACCGTCGGCGTGGCCCGCTACGCGCCCTTCAACGCCCTGGCCATCCTGGTCGGCACCCAGACCGGGCGCGGCGGCGTGCTCACCCAGTGCTCGGTCGAGGAGTCCCTGGGCCTACGCCTGGCCATGAAGGGCCTGACCACCTACGCCGAGACCCTCTCGGTCTACGGCACCGAGGGCGCCTTCGTCGACGGCGACGATACCCCCTGGTCCAAGGGTTTCCTGGCCTCGGCCTACGCCTCGCGCGGGGTCAAGGTGCGTTTCACCTCCGGCACCGGCTCGGAGGCCCTGATGGCCCACGCCGAGGGCCGCTCGATGCTCTACCTCGAGGCCCGCTGCCTCTGCGTCACCCGCGGGGCCGGCAGCCAGGGGGTGCAGAACGGCTCGATCTCGTGCATCGCTCTGCCCGAGGCCCTGCCCGGCGGCGTGCGCGCCGTGCTGGCCGAGAACCTGCTGGCCGCCATGCTCGGCCTCGAGGTCGCCTCGGGCAACGACGCCCTGGCCTCGCACTCGGCCATCCGCAAGGCCGCCAAGCTGATGCTGCAGTTCATCCCCGGCACCGACCTGATCTTCTCCGGCTACAGCGCCGTGCCCAAGGCCGATAACCTCTTCGGCGGCGGTAACTTCGACGCCGAGGACTTCGACGACTATAGCGTGTTGCAGCGCGATATGCTGATCGACGGCGGCACTCGCTCGCTCGGCGAGGACGAGGCCATGGCGATCAGGCGCCAGGGCGCTCTGGCCATCCAGGCCGTCTACGCGGGCCTGGGCTTCCCGCCGATCAGCGACGCCGAGGTCGAGGCCGCCGTGGTCGCCCACGGCAGCGTCGATATGCCCCCGCGCGACGTGGTGGCCGACCTGGCCGCCGCCGACCGCTTCCTGGCCGGCGAGCAGACCGTGCTGGCCGCAGTGTCGGCTCTACGCGCGCGCGGCTTCACCCAGACCGCCGACAACATCCTGGCCATGGGCCGGCAGCGCGTGGCGGGCGACTATTTGCAGCCCGCCGCGATCTTCGACCGCTCGTTCAAGGTCCAGAGCGCGGTCAACGACCCCAACGACTACCGCGGCCCCGGCACCGGCTACCGCCTCGCGGGCGCGCGCCAGGCCGAGGTCGAGGCGATCAGGCAGGTCCAGTCGCCCCGCTCATTCATCGCGCCCCAGGTGGGCGAGCCCTCGGCCCGCCTGGCCGATCTGGGGCCGGCCCGCCCCGGCAGCCAGACCGAGGTGATCGTCGCCGTCGGCCCGGCCTTCGGCCGCGAGCTGACCCGCACGATCGGCGGCCTCGAGCACGAGGAGGTCCTGGCCGCCATCCTCACCGGAGTCGCCGAGGAGGGGCTGACCGCCCGCATCGTGCGCGTCGCCCACAGCTCGGACTGCGCCGAGATCGGCCACGCCGGGGCCCAACTCAGCGGCTCGGGGGTGGCGATCGGCCTGCAGTCGCGCGGCACGACGATCATCCACAAGCGCGGGCTGGCCCGCCTGAATAACCTCGAGCTCTTCCCCCAGTCGCCCAGCCTGACCCTGACCACCTACTCGCAGATCGGGCGCAACGCGGCCCGCTACGCCAAAGGCGAGGCGACCACGCCGGTGCCCGTGCAGGTCGACAACTGGGCCCGCCTGCGCCTGATCGTCAAGACCGCCCTGCTGCACCGCCGTGAGACCGAGATGGTGCGCGAGCGGCCGCCCTACGAGCTGGCCTTCGATTGGGAGCCAGATGTCTAATGCACTTCAGCGGAAATGAGTGGCGGGTTTTTACCACGAAGACCACGAAGTGCGCGAAGATCTGACGTGCGCGCTGTGCCTGACCTCTGTGCGCTAGCAGAGCTGTACCAATTGCTCGCCGGCCCCCTTGCGATACGCCGCTGGACGAAAAGCGTTTTTATGGAGCCTGGTTATGCCTGAACACGCCCCGCGCTATCCCCTGATCGAGCACGCCGCCGGCGAGCTGCGCGCCGCGAGCGGGCGGCCTCTGGACGAGCTGACCCCCGAGGCTCTGGAGGCAGGCGAGCTCGCGATCGCCGACCTGCAGATCAGCGCCGCCACGCTGCGCGCCCAGGCCGCCGTGGCCAGGGAGGCCGGCTACGGCCAGCTGGCCGCCAACCTCGAGCGGGCCGCCGAGCTGACCGCGGTGCCCAACGACGAGGTGCTCAAAATGTACGATCTGCTGCGCCCGGGCCGGGCCAGCCACGCCGAGCTGCTGGCCATGGCCGCCCGCCTCGACGAGCAATACGGCGCCGCCACCTGCGCCGCCTTCGTGCGCGAGGCCGCCGCAGTCTACCTCGAGCGCGGCCTCTTCAAGCGCGAGGTCACCGTACCCCCGCCGCGGCGCTA
>CAZKTU010000043.1:18970-34535 GCA_964555675.1 uncultured Oscillochloris sp. | reverse complement strand
GGAGGCCCCCATGGAGATCTTCGCCGCCGTCCTGCGCTATAGTTTCGTCGCTGTCCTGGCCGTCGAGGCCGTGCTGATCGGCCGCGCCCTCGTCGGTTTGGCCCTCGCGAAGGCCCGCGCCGCCGCCCCGCCCCCTGCCGAGGAGTAGCCCGTGCCCTACCGGATCTTGCACGTTTCCGACCTGCACGTCGGGCCCCCCTTCCGCCGCGCGATCGCCGACGCCCTGATCAGGCAGGCCCACGAGATCCGGCCGGACCTGCTGGTGATCTCGGGCGACTTCGTGCAGCGCGCCGACTTCGTCGAGCAGTGGCGCGCCGCCCAGGAGCTGCGGGCCGCCCTCCCGGGCCCCCAACTCGTTGTCCCCGGCAACCACGATGTGCCCCTCTACCACGCCCACCTGCGCCTGCTCAACCCCCTCGGCCGCTACCGCCGCTACATCAGCCCCGAGCTCAACCCCGTCTTCGAGCGCCCCGGCCTGGTGGTGGTCGGCGCAGTCAGCGCCCACGGCCTCACCGTCGACGGCGGCCGCGTCGACGCCGCTCAGGCCGCCGCCCTGCGCGCCATCCTCGGCCGCTACGGCCCCGAGGTCTGCAAGGTCGTGGTCTGGCACCACCCGGTGCTCAACCCCCCCGGCCTGCACCGCAATCGCGTGATGCGCGGGGCCCTCGCGGCGATCCGCCTGCTCGACGCCTGCGATGTCGAGCTGCTGCTCTGCGGCCACATCCACGTCTCGTATGTCGGCAACACCCTCGATGTGGTCAACGACCTGCGCAAGGGCACGATCATCTGTCAGAGCGGCACCACCACCTCGCGCCGCGGCTACGGCCGCGAGCACGGCAAGAACTCGTGCAACCTGATCGAGGTCGACGAGCGGGCCGTCCGCGTCAGTCAGCTGATCTACCTCGACGAGGCCGGCCGCTTCGTGCCCGCCGCCGAGCACGCCTTCCCGCGCCGTACCGCCGCCGTCTACGAGCTCCCGGCCTCCGAGCGCGATATCCCTGTGAAGGGCTGACGGTGTACGAGCCTCTGCTGGAGCGACAGAGCGCCGCCCTGCGGCGCGCCATGGCCGACCCCAGCCCCCCTCGCCTCGAGGAGGTGCTGGTCCTGCGCGACCTCGACGGCCACACCATTCGCCCGATGGAGCCCGCGCCCGGCGTCACCCCGCGCGAGGCCGCGGCCCTCCTGCTGCTCTACCCCAGCGCGGGCGAGCTCTGGCTGCCCCTCACGGTGCGCTCGGCCCGCCTCACCACCCATAAGGGCGAGGTCTCGCTGCCCGGCGGCGGCGCCGACCCCGAGGACGATGGCCCCACCCAGACCGCCCTGCGCGAGGCCTGGGAGGAGCTGGGCATCCTGCCCGCCAACGTCGAGGTCCTCGGCGCCCTGACGCCCTTCTATATCGCCCCCAGCAACAACCGCCTCACCCCCATCGTCGGCCTGAGCGTCGGCGAGCCCGAGCTGCGCCCCGACCCCGACGAGGTCGAGGCCGCCTTCAGCGTGCCCCTGGCCGCCCTGCTCGACCCCGCCACTGTACACGAGGAGATCTGGGAGCGCCGCGGCGTCAGGATGCGCGTCCCCTTCTTCGCCCTCGAGGGCTATAAGGTCTGGGGCGCCACGGCCCTGCTGCTCAGCGAGCTGGTGGCGCGGCTGCGCAGGGCGGGGCTTTAGGTTGTACTTGCCAGTAGCCGATCGGGCTTGCCCCGGTACTCGTCCCAGGCGATCTCGCCGCGAACAATGCCGCCGAGGATGCGCCAGAGGGCCGCGTTGACCGGGGCCGGCACGCCGCGCGCTGCAGCCTCGGCGGCCACGGCCCCATAGAGCTGCTCGCCCTCCGAGCGCGTGCGCCCGGCCCGCAGGTCGCGCAGCAGCGAGGGATCTTTGCCGCCCCGCCCGCCCCCGACCAGCCGGCGCATCAGCGGGCGCAGCAGGGGCCCGGGGGTGTAGCGGGCGATGGCCGCGATGGTGGCCGCGGGGTAGCCGGGCAGATTCACCGGGCGGGCGCCCATGCGCCCCATCACCGCCAGCGCCTCGCGCGCGGCCCGCAGGTCGAGCTCGAGCAGCCGCGCGTCGGCGTAGATCGCCGCGACGCTCATGTCGAGGATCGCGGCCTGGGCGTTGCCGAGCATGTTGAGCAGCGCCTTCGACCATTTCATGGCCCTGTAGTCACCATAGCGCTCGACGGGAAATTCGGCGCGCCTGAAGGCCTCGAGCCACGGGTCGAGCTCGGTGGCCGGGTCCATGGCCGCCAGGCCGATGCCGCCGGCCTTGGTGATCACAATCTCGCTGGGGCCGGGGACCTCGACCGAGGTCGTGATCGCCCCGGCGATCACCCTGGTCTGCCCAAACGCTTCGGCCAGCCGCTCCTCGTTGCCGATGCCGTTCTGCAGCGTCAGCACGAGGCGCGGCCCCAGCCCGCGCAGAGTCTCGATCGCCCCCGGCGTGTCGTAGCCCTTCACGCAGAGCACAGCCAGGTCGGGCCTGCGGCAGGCAGGGGGCAAGGCCGCCGGCTCGGCGCCCGCCGCCACCCTGACCTCGCGGGCCCCGTCGGGGAAGCTGATGCGCAGCGGCGCCTCGGCCAGGGCCTGCACCCCGCTCGGGCGCGCCAGCAGGGCGCACTCGACCCCACCCAGCGTCAGCCGGCCCGCCACCTGCAGCCCGATCGCGCCCCCGCCCACCACCACAATTGCCACACTGCGCTCCTCACTGCTCGCTGAGGCGCCATTATAGCAGAGGCGCGCCCCCACGCCCGGCCGCTAAACCGGCGGGCTCCGGCAGGTCGCGCAGATGGCCTTCGCACTCCGAAGCCGGCCCCGGCGTAGCGCCCCATGGCCTTAGCCGCGCCCCCTGTGCTACAATGCGCCAATTTCCCGCGTGTTTCAGTCGATGGAGGGATGTATGGCGCCACTCATCTACAGCGTGCAGCCGGACAGCCAGGTCAAGCTCAGCGCGATCGACCCGCGCCAGGACGGCGGCCTCGACCGCGCCAAGGCCGAGGCCGAGCTCGAGGCCCTCACCCTCGAGATCGACCAGCTGCAAGAGCTGCTCTTCGGCGCCGGCACCCACAGCCTGCTCGTGATTATGCAGGGCATGGACACCAGTGGCAAAGACGGCACGGTGCGCAAGGTCTTCAGCCAGGTCTCGCCCCTCGGCAGCTATGTGGTCTCGTTCAAGGTGCCCACCGCCGACGAGCTGGCCCGCGATTTCCTCTGGCGTGTTCACCTCAAGACGCCCCCCCGCGGCACGATCGGCGTCTTCAACCGCTCGCACTACGAGGACGTGCTGGTCGTGCGCGTCCATAATCTTGTCCCCGACCCGGTCTGGCAGGCCCGCTACCGCCAGATCAATGACTTCGAGCACATCCTGACCCAGGGCAAGACGATCATCCTGAAGTTCTTCCTGCACATCAGCAAGGAGGAGCAGGAGGAGCGGCTGATCGAGCGCGAGCAGGACGTCGCCAAGGCCTGGAAGCTCTCGGCCGGCGACTGGCGCGAGCGCGAGCATTGGGACCGCTATATGGAGGCCTACGAGGACGCGCTGAGCAAGTGCAGCACCGCCCACGCGCCCTGGCATATCGTGCCGGCCGACCGCAAGTGGTACCGCAACTATGTGATCGCCAAGACTGTCGCCGAGACCATGCGCGGCTATAAGGACGAGTGGATGGACAAGCTCGCCCGGGTCGGCGAGGCCAGCCTGGCCGAGCTGGCCGCCTACAGGGCCGAGCACCCCCTCGCCGGCAACGGAGTCAGCGCCAAAGCCGCCAAGTCAAACGGGCGCAAGGCCAAGAAGAAATAGCCCTACTCGCCCACCAGGGCCGCCACCACCTGCCCCCAGCCAATCCCGACTACGCGCGTTTGCCCCGCCAGCCCCAGGCGCTCGGCCAGGGCGCGGTCGGCGTACAGAGTGTCGAAGGCCCGCGCAATTGCCGTGGGGTCGGGCGGGCAGACCAGCCCGCTCACCCCGTCCTCGACAAACTCGAGCACGCCACCCGCGTCGTCGGTGGTGATCACCGGGCGCGCCGCCCCGAAGGCCTCGACCGTGGCGAAGCCGTAGTCCTCGTCGATCGGCGCATAGTAGACCGCCCTGGCCCCCGCGTAGAGCTCGACCAGCTCGTCGTCGCTCACGAAGCCCAGGAAGCGCGCCCGCTCGCCGAGGCCCAGCCGGGCCGCCAGACCCTCTAGCCGCTCGCGGTCGGGCCCTGCGCCGGCCACCAGCAGCCGCACCCCCGCGCCCGCCCGGGCCACGGCCTCCAGCAGCAGATCGATGCGCTTGGCCCGGTCGAGCCGCGACGACGAGAGGATGTAGTCGCCATAAGGACCCGCCCGCAGGCGCTCTGCGTAGCGGCTCGGCGGGTACAGCGGCGTGCTCTCGATCCCGTTGAAGCGCTTCAGGCGCGCGCTCACGTTGCGCGAGATTGTGTAGCGGGCCAGGCACTCGCCCAGCCCCCGCCGGTCCATGCGGAAGATCGCGTCGCGCACCTGCCGGTGCTCGGGGATGTTGGCGAAGTCGCTCAGCGGCGTGCCGTACCAGTCGTAGGCCTGCCGGTGCTGATGGACGAGCCAGACCACCTTGCGCGGGTGGCGGATCATGTATGAGGGGAACTTGGTGCAGATCACCAGGTCGACCGGCGCGCCATTCACCACCTCGACGTCGAGCATGCGCCAGGCCAGGGCGCTCTCGGGGATGCGCTCGACCGGGGCCCACTGGTAGGGCAGCGCCACCACGTCGACGGCGTGCCCGCGCTCGAGCAGAGCATCGCGCAGCCCCTCAACCAGGTACTCGGCCCCGCCCCGCACGAAGGGCACCTGGGCGGTGCAGATCAGAATCCGCCTGCCTGTCATGGTTTCCCCAGCACAAAGTCCGCCGTGAGCCGGGCCACGGCGCTCCAATCGCATGTGTCCAGCACGTACCGCCGCCCTCGCTCGCCCAGGGCGCGCCGCAGCGCGGCGTCGGCGAGCAGCATGTCCAGGGCGGCGGCGAACTCGCCGAAGCTGCCGAAGGCCAGCCCGCCCCCGCTGCGCAGAGCGTGGTCGGCCGTCACCGCGCAGCCGGCGTTGACCAGGGCCGGGCTGCCCTGGAGCCAGGCCTCCATGAGCACGATGCTGAAGCTCTCGTAGAGCGAGGGCTGCACGAAGACATCGGCGGCCGCGTAGGCGTCGTGTTTGTCCTGCGCGCTCTGAAAGCCGAGGTCGAGGATGATCTCGGCCATCGCCGGCGTGTAGCCCGCGCCCTGCAGATCGAGGGCCCCCGCGCCCATCAGGGCCAGGCGCAACGGTTTGCCGCGCCGGGCCCAGTACTCGCGGGTGTAGGCCAGCAGCAGCGGGATGTTCTTGCCCTCGTCGCGGCGCCCGGCGTAGAGCAACAGGGGCATATCGCCGAGGCCGTGGCGGCGCCGAAAGCGCGCACCATCGCCCACCGGGTTCAGGTCGATCCCCTCGCCCGTGACACAGATGCGCTCGGCGGGCAGCCCGTAGAGCCGCTGCGCCAGCTCGGCCTCGGGGTAGCTGTTGGCCAGCATGCCGCGCGCCCGCTCGAACATATGCCTGTAGGTGCTGTAGCGCGCATAGGGCTCGTCGTGCAGACAGGCCAGCACGATACTGCGCTCGGGCGCGATCAGCGTCCCCCAGAAGGTGGTCGGGAAGGGGTAGGGCATGAAGACGAAGCTGTTCGAGCTGTCGTCGCGCGCCTCCCAGACCGCCTGGTAGAGCTCGTCGCTGCCCAGCAGCGAGGCCAGCAGCCCTAGCTCGGCCGGGGCGAATCGCTCGAGCGGCGGCAGCAGCTCGGGTCGCTCGGCGAGCAGGCGCGGCACGCCGCCAGGCCCCGGAGGCGTGGGGCGGAAGCGCCAGACCGGCACACCATCGACCTCGCTGTGGCCGGGCGGGTAGTGAGGCTTGGTGCCGTTGGGCTGGCCCGGCTCGCCCGGCTGGAACGAGTCGCGCCCGGTGCTGGCCCAGACCCGCACGGGCGCGCCGAGCTCGCGCAGGGCCCGGGTCAGGCCGCGGGCCTGCGACTCGGCGCCGCCGGCGCTGTCGGGGCCGAACCAGGGCAAGACCAGCGTGATCACCGCGCGTCCTTATGCTGACTGGCCCGCAGCCCGGCCGCGCGGGCGCGCAGCTCGGCGTCGGCGGCCAGCAGGTGGGGCGCCGTCTCGGCCAGCGCGCTATTGAAGGCGTTCTGCTGCTCGACGATCGGGTTGATCATCCAGCGCAGGTACTGGCGGGTGCCGCGCTGGATCAGCGCCCTGGCCCTGGTCAGGGGCGTATCGCCGCCAAGATCCCAGTGGGCGCTCACGGCGGCCTTATCGACGAGCTGCGCCGGCAGTTGCCGCAGCCCCAGATCGGGCAGCGGCGCCGGCGGCTCAGCCCGGCCGGCCCGCTCCACCTGCTGCTGTAACTGCCGAACATCCGGCGGCCCAGCGTCGCCACTCGCCTGCTCCTCCGCGCCTCCTGCCTGCTGTTCTTCCCGGCCCCGAGCCTCCTGGGCGCGGCGCAGCTCGGCCATCTGCTCGCGCAGCTCGGCCTGGGCCTCGATCAGCAGGCGGATCGAGCGAGTGGCCGCATCGTTGAAGGCGTTCTGCTGCTCGACGATCGGCCCGATATACCAGCGCAAGTAGCGCCGCACCAGCTTGTGGATGACGATCAGCCCGCGCTCGTAGAGCCCGCGGCCGTTCAGGGGCCAGTGGTGGCTGACCACGCGGGTGATCTCGAGCTGCTCGGCGCTATGGTGCAGCTCGCGCTCGATCGCGCTGAGGGCCGTGCCGGACTCGCCCTCGCCCTGGGCGGCCCGCGCCTCGCGCACCTCTTGGCGCAGCGACGCCAGAATCGCGGCCACATCAAACTGCTCGGCAGGATCTGCCACGGCGCTTGCCTCACTCGTAGCTAGTCCAATTCCAACCTGCCCGGTTGGGCTTGCGGGGCGGAGCTTCGGAGAGGGCTTCGCCCTCCCCGGCCCTCCCACAGGGGGCGCGGCGACCCGCCGCTCCTACAGCGCGGAGGCCTTCTTCAGCAGCTCATTAGCCTGCTTGCCGCGCACCTGGGCGATATCGTCCTGGAACTTCAGGATGGCGCCCAGGGTATCCTCGACCACCCCGGCCGACAACTCGGTGGCGTCGAGGGCCACCAGGGCCGTCACCCAGTCGATCGTCTCGGCGACGCCGGGCAGTTTATAGAGATCCATGCGCCGTAGCTCCTGGACGAAGACCACCACCTGGCGCGAGAGCCGCTCGCTTGCCTGGGGCGCCCGAGCCCGCACGATCGCCAGCTCCTTCTCGAGGGTCGGGTAGTCTACCCAGTAAAAGAGACAGCGCCGCTTGAGGGCGTCGTGAACCTCGCGCGTGCGGTTCGAGGTGATAATCACTGTCGGCGGATTGACCGCCTTGACTGTGCCCAGCTCGGGGATGCTGATCTGCCAGTCCGAGAGCAGCTCGAGCAGGAAGGCCTCGAACTCCTCGTCGGCGCGGTCGAGCTCGTCGATCAGCAGGATGGGCGGGGCGACCGCGCTCTCCTCGATCGCCTGCAGCAGCGGGCGCTTGATTAGAAACTCGGGGCCAAAGATGCTCGCCGCGCCGTCGCCCGCGCCACCCTGGGCCTCGATCATGCGGATCGCCAGCATCTGGCGCGCGTAGTTCCACTCGTAGATCGTCGTGTTGACGTCGAGGCCCTCGTAGCACTGGAGCCTGATCAGCCGCCGGTCGAGGACGCGCGAGAGTGTCTTGGCGATCTCGGTCTTGCCCACGCCCGCCTCGCCCTCGAGCAACAGGGGCTTGTTGAGCTTCAGGGCCAGGTAGATCGCCGTAGTGAGTGAGCGGTCGGCCACGTAGGCCTCGCCGGCCAGGGCCTGCTGGAGGGCGTCGATCGAGTCAAGGGTCATCAGCAGCTCCACTGCGTGCGGGCGCCTCTCGTAGGCGCGTGCGGGTGCTGCCGTATTATACGCCGATTCGCCCCAGGCTAATCTGCGGCAGAGACGGTTTCAGGGAGGGCAGGCGCCCTCCCTGAAAACTCGCCGCATCCATTTCGCTGCTCGAAGCGGGGCTTGCGCGCCTTTAGCCGAGCAGCGGGGCGCCAGAGTCGCCGCCCAGCAGGGCGGCCTGCTCCTCGCGCAGACGCTCGGCCACGGCGGCCACCGTAGCGAGGGCGGCCATGTTGCCGGCGCGCAGCTCGACAAGGGCCGCCTCGAGGTAAGTGGACATCGCGCTGAGGCCGGCGGCCAGGGCCGCGCCCCGCGCGTCGAGGGTCGCCGTATGGACGGCCAGCGAGACGTGGCAGGCCACCAACTCGAGCAGGTTGAGCTGAATGGTGTTGAAGAGGCGGCTATAGGTCGTCGTGACCGTCAGGGCGCCCACGGGCCGCGCGCCCCAGAGTAGGGGCACCGCCATGGCGCAGCGGGTGCGCATATCGCTCTGGCTCAGACGCAGGCCCAGCCAGCGCCGGTCGGTGTCGGTCTCGTCGATCATCATCGGCGCCCGCTCGCGCAGCACCAGCCCGGCCAGACCATACTGGCTCACCTCGCGGGCGCGCTCGGCGCTCGTGAAGTGGCCGTTGCTCAGGACGAGGGCCGGCTCGTCGTCTTGCTCGGCGGGCAGCAGCAGCAGCGAGGCCCGCTCGCCGTTGACCATCGCCGGCACCTGCATCACGATCTGACGGGCCAGGTCCCGCGGGTCGGGCGAGCCGCTGACCACCACCCGCCCGAAGGCGAGCAGCTGGTCGAGGGTGTCGGAGTTGGCCTGGGCCTGGGCGGCCCGCTCGTCGAGCTGGCACTGGAGCAGCGAGTAGTCGAGGGCCGCGCCGACGATCTGACCGAGGGCCCCGAGCAGGGCTCTGTCGTCCTCGTCGAAGGGCTTGCTGCGCCGCGCCTCGATGCGGCCCACCACCCGCCGCCCGATCAGCACGGGTCCGCAGATAATGCGCTCGTCGTCGCAGCTGAGCGGAGCGGTGCCGGCCGGCACGTGGATCTCGAGCTCCTCGGCGCGCAGCCAGTCGCAGGCCAGATCCTGCAGCAGGGGCAGAGGGTCGGCCGAGCGGGCGGCCGCGATGAACGAGCTATAGCCGGATAGGGCCTCGCGGAGACGCGTAGCCCGACTCTGGAGGGTTGTGAGCTGTGATGCCTGAGTCATAGTGTCCAGCATACCGCAGTGCCGGCCTCCCGGATTTTAAAAAATAGTCACTTATTCCTTAAACGTATAAGAATCAATATAAAGAGGCCCGTGGCAAGCCAATTCGCTCGCCACGGGCCCCTTGAGCCATCGACGGACCTATGCGCCCAACGGTTCGGCGGGGCGCTTGCTCTCGAAGGCCAGCACGCCGCCGCGGTGGAAGACCAACTGGCCGTGCTCGAGGTCGACCTCGATCACGTCGCCCTCCTTGAACACGCCCCGCAGCAGCTCGCGCGAGATCGGCGTCTCGAGCATGCGCTGCACGGTGCGGCGCAGCGGGCGAGCCCCATAGACCGGGTTGAAGCCCTCGACCACCAGATGCTCCTTGGCGGCCTGGGTCAGGGTCAGGCTGATCTTCTGGTCGCGCAGACGCGCCACCAGCTCGGCCACCTGGAAATCGACAATGCGGGTCAGATCCTCCATCGACAGGGCGTGGAAGAGAATGATATCGTCGATGCGGTTGAGGAACTCGGGCCTGAAGGTCTGGCGCAGCGCCTCGTCGACCTTCTTGCGCGCGTCCCGCAGGTCCACCTGCTTCGTGCCCTTGGTGCCCGCCGAGAAGCCGATCCCGCCGCCCTGGAGGTGCTCGGTGCCCGCGTTGCTGGTCATGATGATCACGGCGTTGCGGAAGTCCACCGTGCGACCCTGGCCGTCGGTGAGGCGCCCGTCGTCGAGCACCTGCAGCAGCGCGTTGAACACGTCGGGGTGGGCCTTCTCGATCTCGTCGAAGAGCACCACCTGGTAGGGGCGCCTGCGGATGCTCTCGGTGAGCTGGCCGCCCTCGTCGTAGCCGACATAGCCGGGGGGCGCCCCGATCAGCCGGCTGACCGTGTGGCGCTCCTGGAACTCGCTCATGTCGACGCGGGTCATAGCCTCCTCGCTGTCGAACATGAACTCGGCCAGGGCCTTGGCCAGCTCGGTCTTGCCGACGCCGGTGGGGCCGACGAAGATGAAGCTGCCGATCGGCCGTCGCGGGTCGCGCAGGCCGCTGCGGGCCCGCCGGATCGCGTCGGACAGGGCTACGATCGCCTCGTGCTGGCCGATTACCCGGTCGTGCAGCCGCTCCTCCATGTGCACGAGCTTCTCGCGCTCGCCCTCGAGCATGCGGCTGACCGGCACGCCTGTCCAGCTCGAGACGATCTGGGCCACGTCCTCGTCGTCAACCACCTCGTCGAGGTTGGCCGACTTGAGCCAGGCCTCGCGCTCGATCTCGAACTCGGTCTGCAGGGCCAGGAAGCGCGAGCGCAGGGTTGCGGCCCGCTCGTAGTCGCGGCGCGCCCCGGCCTCCTCCTCCTCCTGCTGCAGCCGCTTGAGCTCGGCCTCCTGCTCTTTGAGGGCCTGGGGCATGGCGAAGATGTCGATGCGCAGCTTGGCCGAGGCCTCGTCGATCAGGTCGATCGCCTTGTCGGGCAAGAAGCGGTCGTTGATGTAGCGGCTCGAGAGGTGGGCCGCCGCGTGGATGGCCTCGTCGCTAATCGTGAGCTGGTGGTGCTCCTCGTAGCGCTTGCGCAGGCCGCGCAGCATCTCGACCGTCGTCTCCACGTCCGGCTCCTCGACGAAGACCGGGCTGAAGCGCCGCTCGAGGGCGGCATCCTTCTCGATATGCTTGCGGTACTCGTCGATCGTGGTGGCGCCGACCACCTGGATCTCGCCGCGGCTCAGGGCCGGCTTGAGCATATTGCTGGCGTCGATGCTGCCGGCGGCAGCGCCCGCGCCGACCACGGTGTGCAGCTCGTCGATGAACAGCACCACCTTGCCCTTGGCGCTGCGCACCTCGTCCATCACCGCCTTGAGCCGCTCCTCGAACTCGCCGCGGAACTTCGAGCCGGCCACCATCCCCGCCAGGTCGAGGGCCAGCAGCTTGCGGTCGCGCAGCGTGGGCGGCACGTCGCCGCTCACCAGACGCTGGGCCAGGCCCTCGGCAATCGCGGTCTTGCCCACGCCGGTCTCGCCGACCAGCACCGGGTTGTTCTTGGTGCGGCGCGAGAGGATGCGGATGACGCGGGTGATCTCGGGCTCGCGGCCGATCACCGGGTCGAGCAGCCCGTCGCGGGCCATCTGGGTCAGGTCCGTCGAGTACTTCTCGAGGATCTCGTAGCGGCTCTCGGCGCCTGGGTCGTCCGAGCGCTGCGAGCCGCGAATCTCCATCAAGGCCTGGTAGATCCGCTCCTGGTCGACATTGAAGCTGTTGAGGATGCGGGCCGAGGCGCCCTCGCGCTCGCCGCTCAGGGCGATCAGCAGGTGGTCGATGCCCACATACTGGTCGCCGAGACGGTTGGCCTCCTCCTCGGCGCGCTTCACCAGGCGCTGCGTGCGCGGGGTCACATAGACCTGGTTGCCGAAGCCGTACTGGCCGTAGACCTTGGGCGACTTCTCAAGCTCGCGCTCAACGCGCTGGGAAATTGTCTCGGGATCGACATTCAAACGGGCCAGGGCGCGCGCCGCCAGGCCATCGCGCTGGCGCAGCATAGCCAGAAAGACGTGCTCGACGTCCAGCTGGGTGTGATGCTGCTCCTGCATGATCTCCTGAGCGTTCTGGAATGCGTCCTGCGCCTTCTCGGTAAAGCGCTCTAGTCTCATCGGGGTTGCCTCACTTGACTGGCTGCTGGCCGGCCCACCGCGGTTGCGGGCGGGGCTTCGATGCCCTACCCGCCGCGCCCCGGCAGAATCGCCGGGTGACCGGCAGGCAGGGGTATTGTAGCATACGGCCTCCCGCAAATCGGGCCGCCAGTGTAAGAGTTGTGTTTAACCGCCACTGGTACATCCCTTGCAGAGAAGGGCTGCGTCTCTGCAATTCGACGAGCGAGAGGAGCCCCATGAGCGATGAGATGACACGCCCCGAGGGCATCGAGCGGTTGCGCAAGCTGATCAAGGGCATCAAGTTCGCTATGCTCACCACGGTCGAGGCCGACGGCGCCCTGCGCAGCAGACCGATGACCGTGCAGGAGACCGAGTTCGACGGCGACCTCTGGTTCTTCACCGAGGCCTCGGCCCCCAAGGTGGGCGATATCGCCGGCGACCATCAGGTCAACGTGGCCTTCGCCGACCCAGGCGACCAGCGCTATATCTCGCTGTCGGGCACCGCCCGCGTGGTGCGCGACCTGCAGAAGCAGCGCGAGCTGTGGAGCGAGCCCAATAAGCTCTGGTTCCCCAATGGCCCCGATGACCCCAACCTGGCCCTGCTCAAGGTGAGCGTCACCCAGGCCGAGTACTGGGAGTCGGGCAGTAACCGCGTGGGCCGCCTGATCGACTTCGCCCGGGCCATGCTCACCGGCGACCGCGAGCAGATCGGCGAGAACCACAAGCTCGAGCTGGGCGGTTGACGGGCTGGGGTGGCCATGGTACCCTGCTCCGTAACAAGTTAATCAAGCTCGGGGTGCCGGGTGAGCCCGGCTGAGATCGCGGCCCGATAGATGCCGCCGACCCGTGGAACCTGACCTGGGTTATTCCAGCGTAGGGAAGCGCCAGCAGCCATTTGGCCGCCGATCTTACCCTACAGATCGGCGGCTCTTTTGTTGGGCGCAGCATGCTGCGTCCTTCGCAGAGGGAGACCATCATGCCCCGGCTACTCATCCCGCTCGTCGCCATGGCCCTGCTGCTCGCCGCCTGCGGGCAGCCCGCGGCCCAGCGTCCCACCGCCCCGCCAATCACCACGCCCGCCGCCGGCAGCGTGCCCGCCGCCACACCCGCGGCGCCGGCGCGCCTAGTCGTCATGACCCACGATAGCTTCAGCATCAGCGCCGAGGTCCTGGCCGCCTTCGAGCAGTCCATGGGCGTCAAGGTCGAGGTGCTCAAGGCGGGCGACGCGGGCAGCGCCCTCAATCAGGCCATCCTGAGTAAAGAGGCGCCCCTGGCCGATGTGCTCTTCGGGGTCGATAATACCTTCCTCAGCCGGGCCCTCGCCGCCGAGATCTTCCTGCCCTACGAGTCGCCCTACATCGCCGACCTGCCCGCCGACCTGAAGCTCGACCCGAGCAACAGCCTGCTGCCCGTCGACTTCGGCTATGTGGCCATCAACTACGATAAGGCCGCCCTGGCCGAGGCCGGCCTCACCCCGCCGGCCAGCCTCGAAGAGCTGGCGCAGCCCGCCTGGAAGGACAAGCTGGTGGTCCAGAACCCGGCGACCTCTTCGCCCGGCCTGGCTTTCCTGCTCGCCACCATTGCCCACTTCGGCGAGAGCGGCGACTACACCTGGCAGGATTTCTGGGCCGACCTGCGGGCCAACGAGGTCTACGTCAGCCAGGACTGGAGCGACGCCTACTATACGCAGTTCAGCGGCAGCAGCGGCGCCGGCCCCTACCCGCTGGTGGTCAGCTACTCGACCAGCCCCGCCGCCGAGGTCTTCTTCAGCGAGGGCAAGCTCAGCGAGCCGCCCACCGGCAATCTGCTCGTCCCCGGCGGGGTCTTCAAGCAGGTCGAGTTCGTCGGTATCCTCAAGGGCACCAGGAACGAGGAGCTGGCCCGCCGCTTCGTCGACTTCATGCTGCAACCCCAGCTCCAGGCCGACATCCCCCTGCAGATGTTCGTCTACCCCGCCAGCCCCGCGGCGCCCCTGCCCGAGGTCTTCACCAGCTTCGCCGAGGTGCCCGCCCAGCCCGCCGGGCTCACCGCCGAGCAGATCGAGCAGGGCCGCGAGGCCTGGATCGAGCAGTGGACGGAGATTGTGCTGCGGTGAGTGCGACCACCGACAGGCGACGACCGACGGCCGGCGAGCAGCTGCAGATCCTCGTCGGCGGTCTGTCGTCGCTTGTGTTCGTGCTCCCCGTCGCCTTCCTCGCGATCTTCTTCTTCTACCCCCTCTGGGCCATTCTGCGGCTGAGCTTCGCCGATGGCCTCGGCGCCCTGGGCGAGGCTCTGGCCGACGGCTACTATCTGCGCGTCCTCGGCTTCACGCTCTGGCAGGCCCTCCTCTCGACCGCCCTGACCCTCGCCATCGGCCTGCCCGGGGCCTACGTCTTCGCGCGCTTCGACTTCCCGGGCAAAAAGCTGCTGCGCGCCCTCTCGGGGGTGCCCTTCGTGATGCCCACCGTCGTCGTGGCCGTGGCCTTCGGGGCCTTGCTCGGCCCCCAGGGCCTGATCAGCCGCGGCCTCGAAGGGGCCCTCGGGCCGGGCTTCAGGGCGCCCCGCCTCGCGGGCGGCCTCGGCATCGTGCTGCTCGCTCACGTCTTCTACAACTATACGGTGGTGCTGCGCCTGGTGGGCGGCTTCTGGGCCAACCTCGACCCGCGCCTCGAGCAGGCCGCGGCCATGCTCGGCGCGCCCCGCTGGCGAGCGACCCTCGCCGTGACCTTGCCCCTGCTGCTGCCGGCCGTGGGCGCGGCCGCTCTGCTGGTCTTCATCTTCTGTTTCACCAGCTTCGGCGTGATCGTCATCCTCGGCGGGCCGCGCCTGGCCACCCTCGAGGTCGAGATCTACCGGCAGACGGCCCAACTCCTGCGGCTCGACGTGGCCGCCACCCTGGCCCTCGTCCAGGCCGCCTGTACGCTCCTGCTGAGCCTGGCCTACACCCGTCTGGCCGCCCGCGCCGCGGTGCCCCTCGAGCTGCAGCCCCGTGGCGCGACCGCGCGCCGGCCCGCCAGCCTCGGCGCGCGGCTCTTCCTCTGGGCCAATATTCTGGTGATCACGCTGCTGCTGGGCGCGCCCCTGGTCGCCCTGGCCCTGCGCTCGCTGCTCGCGCCGCCGGGCGAGTGGCCGCCCCTCACCCTGGCCGCCTACGCCGCCCTGGGCGAGAACCGCACCGGCTCGGCCTTCTTCGTCCCCCCCAGCGTCGCCATCGCCAACTCGTTGCGCATCGCCGCCACCACCACCGCCCTCGCCCTGCTCATCGGCGTCCCGGCAGCGTACATGCTCGCCCGCCCTGGAGCACCAGGGCGGGTGCGCAAGCCTCCATCCTTCCATCCCTCATCCGTGCTCGACGCGCTCTTCATGCTGCCCCTGGGCGTCTCGGCGGCGACCCTGGGCCTGGGCTACCTGGTGGCCCTGAGCACGCCGGCCCTGGCGGGGCTGCGCACCTCGCCGTGGCTGATCCCGCTGCTGCACACCCTGGTGGCCCTGCCCTTCGTGATCAGGGCCCTGCTGCCGACCCTGCGGGCCCGCTCGCCGCGGCAGCGCGAGGCCGCGACCATGCTCGGCGCGTCGCCCCTGCGGGCATGGCTGGGCGTCGAGCTGCCCCAGCTCGCCCCGGCCCTGGCCACGGGCGCGATCTTCGCCTTCACGGTGTCGCTGGGCGAGTTCGGGGCGACCCTGCTGCTGGCCCGCCCCGAGGCCCCGACCCTCCCGGTGATGATCTTCCGCTTTCTCGGTCAGCCGGGGGCGCTCAACTACGGCCAGGCTCTGGCCCTCTCGACCATCCTCATGCTGGTCACCGCCGGGGCCTTCCTCGTCCTCGAGCGTGTTCGTCCGCCGGGCGGAGAGTTTTGA
>CAZKTU010000043.1:2391-18870 GCA_964555675.1 uncultured Oscillochloris sp. | reverse complement strand
CGCCGGGGCCTTCCTCGTCCTCGAGCGTGTTCGTCCGCCGGGCGGAGAGTTTTGAGTGGGGGAGCCAGGCTCCCCCACACCCCCGCCGCCCTAACCCAAGCGGCGCAGGCCGAGCCACTGGCCTACACCGAACAGGCCGACCATCAGGGCCTGGGCAGGGAAGATCCAGGCGCCGAGCGGGGTGAGCGAGAGCCAGCCGAAGATCAGCGCGGCGAAACAGAGCGGCACATAGAGGAAGTTCAGGGCCATGATCACCTGGACGTGGCGGCGGTTGATCGTGGGCCGCGACGCCACGAAGCTCACCCCGGCCACGAAGACGAGGAAGGACACGCCGACCGGCGGCAGGATCGCCGCGGGGATGCCGGTCAGGGTCTCGATCGGGCCCGCCGCCACAATTGCGGCGATCGCCGCGCCGAAGCTGATGCCGGCGTCGATCCAGAGCGCGCGGCGCAGCAGCGACGCCTGATCACCCAGGTTCGAAGAGAAGGTCGTCATTGGGTCGGTCTCCTTTGCTGATTGGGCCTGCTCACGAGCCAGTTAGCAGGTCCAGCGCCCCGCACAGCCCCGCCCCGCCGATCAGCGCCCACGAGAGCGCGGAGGTGAAGCGGTTCTCGGGGTGGCGCAACGCCAGCAGGTGCAGCCCGACATGGACAATGAAGAAGGCGCTCAGCCCCGTGGCCAGCCCCTCGTTCAGCCCGCCGCCGAACAGCCCCCAGAGCAGCGCCAGGAAGAGCGGGACGTGTAGCGCGGTGAAGACCTGGAAGCCCGCATCGTCGTCGAGCAAGGCCAGGCCGGGGAAGATCCGCCACTCGCGCTGCCGCACGGCGTCAAGCTCGTGGGTGAAGATCAGGCTGAGGCCGATGAAAAAGAAGAGCCGATCCACGGTTGCTCCTGCCACACTGCCGGTCTAGCTCGTGTCAAGGCGGAGCATAGCCCCATGGCGGCTGCCATGGCGACGAAAAACGCTGCCAAGTGCTGCCAGTTGGCGGTGTCTCAGGCCTGGCGGCGCACACCCTCGGGGGCCTCGCGCCGCGCGCCCAGTGCCGCCAGCAAATCCTGGGCGATCAGCCGCGCGGCGGCGTTCTGCCAGTTGTGCAGCGTGCGCTCGGGCACCTGGGCGTCGAACCACTCGAGAGCCTGCCGCGCGAGGGCGTCGTGCCCGTTCTGGTCGTCGCGGCGGCGATAGGGGCGCACCCCGGCGACGTAGGGGAAGTACAGGGCGTTGTAGTAGCGCCAGGCGTCGGTCGTTCCGAACTCGCCCTGGCCTCGCGGCCGCAGCCGCGCGATCGACTCGCCGAGCAGGGCCTGCAGCTCGGCCGCCCGCTCGATCGGCTGGTCGGGCGCCCCTCGCGCCAACAGGCGCGCCTCCACCTGCGGCAGCCGCGTGAGCGGGCTGGCCGCGAGGCGGGCCAGGTCGCCGTAGTGGCTCAGGGCCCGTCTGGTGAGCCGTGTGAACTCGCCCGGGTCCATCCCTGCCAGCTGCGGCTCGTCGTGCAGGCGCGGCAGGGCGGCCTCGCTCGCCCGCAACGCGGCGCGGGCCTCTTGCAGCTGCGGGGCCTGGGGGAAGGCCAGCCGGTCGAGCAGGCGCTGCACCGGCTCGCCGAGCACCTGCGTGGCGATCGCCGTCGCCACCGTGGCCAGCAAGAGCGCCACCATGGCCGGCGTCGGGCCAGGGCCGAAGTGTACAGCCAGACCGACCATCCCGCCGAAGAGCAGCGTCGCGCCGCCCGCGGCGATCAGCGAACGCAGCATATCGGCCCGCAGCGTCTCGCCCGCGTCAAAGGCGTCCCAGACCGCGACAGCCACGCCGAGCAGGGCCAGGTCGAACCCGATGCCGAGCAGGGCCAGCTCGCGCGGCACCCAGCCCACCGGGAACAGCAGCAGGCCGGTGCCGAGCCCGAGAAAGAGCGTCACCACGATCATCACCCCGGCCACGCCGGCTGGGCGCAGGGCCCGGCGCTCCCAGGTCAGCAGGGCGAGGCCGCCCGCCAGCGGCAGCACGGCCAGCATCCCCAGGGCCAGGTAGACGGCGGACGGCGCCGGCGGGGCGGCGAGGGCGCCGTCCAGGGCGGCGGCCAGTAGCGCTGCTGCACTCACGGGCAGCAGCCCGAGGCGCCACAGCGCGTCGAGCAACGCGCGGCGCGGGCTCTCGGGCAGCAGCAAGACCGCCGCGCCGGCCCACAGCGTCGCGGGGAGGAAGGCGAGGGCGACGGCCGGGGATAACAGCTCGGCCTCGGGCATGGCCACGCGCAACTGGTCGACGGCGAGCGCGAGAGCGTACACGAGCAGGCCGCAGCCCGCCCGCCGCAGCAGGGGGCTGCGCGGATCGCGGGCGATCAGGTACAGCCCGAGCCACCACGCAACCCCAAATACAGCTGTCGCCAGAGTGAGCATCAGCTAGACGACCACCGTCTCCTGGTAGACCCCGAAGACTTCGCGCAGCACGTCACACATCTCGCCCACCGTGCAGTAGGCCCGCACACAGTTGAGGATGGCGGGCATGGTATTGGCGCTGCCCTGGGCGGCCGCCCGCAGCTCGGCCAGGCGCTGCATCGCCAACTCGTTATTGCGCTCGGCGCGCACCCGGTTCAGGCGCGCGATCTGCTTGCGCTCGCCCTCGGGGTCCATCGCCAGCAGGGGGATCTCCAGGGGCGCGGCGACCTTATAGGCGTTCACGCCGACGATCTCGCGCTCGCCGCCGTCGATCTCCTGCTGGTAGCGGTAGGCCGCGTCGGCGATCTCTTTCTGGAAGAAGCCGTTGCGGATAGCCGCGATCACCCCGCCCTGGTCGTAGATCGCCTTGAAGTAGGCGTTGGCCTCCTGCTCCATGCGGTCGGTCAGGGCCTCGACGAAGTAGCTGCCGCCCAGGGGGTCGACCGTATTGGTCACCCCGCTCTCGGCGGCGATCACCTGCTGGGTGCGCAGCGCGATCGTCACCGCCTTCTCGCTGGGCAGGGCCAGGGCCTCGTCCATCGAGTTGGTGTGCAGGCTCTGGGTGCCGCCCAGCACCGCGGCCAGGGCCTGCACGGCGGTGCGCACGATGTTGACCTCGGGCTGCTGGGCGGTCAGCGAGCAGCCGGCCGTCTGGGTGTGGAAGCGCAGCCACCACGAGCGCTCCTTCTTCGCGCCGTAGGTCTCGCGCATCAGGCGCGCCCAGATCCGCCGCGCCGCCCGGTACTTGGCGATCTCTTCGAAGAAGTCGTTATGGGCGTTGAAGAAGAACGAGAGCCGCGGCGCGAAGTCGTCGATGTCGAGCCCGCGGGCCAGGCAGGCCTCGACGTAGGCCCGGCCGTCGGCGAGGGTGAAGGCCAGCTCCTGGGCGGCCGTGCTGCCCGCCTCGCGGATGTGGTAGCCGCTGATGCTCACCGGGTTCCACTGGGGCACGTGCTGGCTCCCGAACTCGATCGTATCCACCACCAGACGCATACTGGGCTCAGGCGGGAAGATATACTCGTTCTGGGCGATATACTCCTTCAAAATGTCGTTCTGGGTCGTGCCGCGCAGCCGCTCCCAGGGGATGCCGCGCTGCTCGGCCACCACCAGGTACATGGCCCAGATCATCGCCGCCGGCGAGTTGATCGTCATCGAGGTGGAGACCTGGTCGAGGGGGATGCCGTCGAGCAGAATCTCCATGTCGGCCAGCGACGCGATCGCCACGCCGCACTTGCCGAACTCGCCCTCGACCAGGGGGTGGTCGGTGTCGCGCCCATAGAGCGTGGGCATGTCGAAGGCGATCGAGAGGCCCGTCTGCCCCTGGCTGAGCAGGTACTTGAAGCGCTCGTTGGTCTCTTCGGCGGTGCCGAAGCCGGCGAACATGCGCATCGTCCAGACCTTGCCGCGGTAGCCCGTCGGGTGCACGCCGCGCGTGTAGGGGTACTCGCCCGGGTGGGCGATATCGCGCCGGTACTCGTTGTCGGCGAGGTCCATGGGTGTGTAGAGGCGCTCTATCGGCGCGCTGCTGGTCGTCATGAAGCGCACTTCGCGCTCGGGGGCGCGCTCCAGGGCCGGCCACAACGTCTGCTGCTCCCAGCGCTCCTGCGCAGCCTGGATCTGCTCCTTCGGCTCGAACATCGGCGTTCCTCCACAAGAAGGTTATCGGCTCTACAGGCCTCGGTTATTGCCGCTCTACACTATATTGTAGCACGCTCGGTTGCGCCCCCCGGCCGAGCGAGCGGGCCAGTGCGACGGCGCCCACCTCGCGGGCCCCGGCGGCCCGCAGGACCTCGGCGCAGGCGGCCAGGGTGGCGCCGGTGGTCAGGATGTCGTCGACCAGCACCACCCGCGGCGGCGGCGCAGGCCCGCGCCAGACGAAGGCCCCGGCCACATTGCTCTGGCGCTCGTCGCGGCCGAGGCGGGCCTGATGCCCCGTGTCGCGCCCTCGCTCGAGGCCGGCCACACACAGGGGCAGGCCCCAGCGCCGCCCGAGCCGCCGCGCCAGCTCCTCGGCCTGGTTGAAGCCGCGCTCGGCCAGGCGGCCCGCGTGCAGCGGCACAGGGATCAGGGCGTCGGCGGGCGGGGCCGGCAACCCATCCGCCATGGCGTCGGCCAGAGCCCCCGCGACCCGCCGCCGACGCCGGTACTTCATGGCGTGGACGGCCCGCCGCACCGCCCCGTCGTAGATCCAGGCCACCGCCATGGCGTCGAGCCCCGCCGTGGGCGCTTCGGCCGGGTAGGGCCGCAGCCCCGCCCGACACGCCGCGCAGAGCAGGCCGCCCGCGCCGCCGCCGCAACTGGCGCAGCGGTCGGGGAAGATGAGCTCGAGCAGCCCCTCGTACATGTCGACAAGTCGCAGCATCCCACACCCCCGTGTCGATCGCCGCCGCGATCTACACCGCGCCGCGGGGCCGCAGGATACGCCCGGGAGTCGACCTGTCTGCGGGGCGCTCCAGGGCGTCAGCGCCGCTCAGGGGCCCTTGTCATGCTATAATTGGGCCCACACGCGTATTGCACGAGGAGCGCTCATGCCGTTCGGCGCCCATATGTCGGTCTCGGGCGGGCTCGCCAGGGCCTTCGCCCGCGGCCAGCAGGTCGGCTGCGAGGCCATGCAGATCTTCACGAAGAGCGAGCGCCAATGGGCGGCCAAACCGATCGCCCCCGAGGACGCCGCCGCCTTCAAGGCCGAGCAGGCCCGCACCGGCATCGGCCCTGTGGTCGTGCACGACTCGTACCTGATCAACCTGGCCGCCCCCGGCGACGAGTTGTGGGCGAAGTCGACGGCCGCCTTCGCCGAAGAGCTCGAGCGCTGCGCGACCCTGGCCATCCCCTACCTCGTCACCCACCCGGGCGCCCACACCGGCAGCGGCGAAGAGGCCGGCCTGGCCCGCGAGGCCGTCGCCCTCGAGCGCCTCTTCGCCCAGGGCGTCGGCGGCGAGACGATGGTGCTGCTCGAGACCACCGCCGGCCAGGGCAGCGCCCTCGGCCACCGCTTCGAGCATCTGGCCCGCCTCTTCGAGCTCGTGCCCCAGACGGGGCGCCTCGGGGTCTGTGTCGACACCTGCCACATCTTCGCGGCCGGCTACGACATCAGCACCCCCGAGGGCTACGCCGCCACCTTCGAGGAGTTCGACCGGCTGATCGGCCTCCAGCATATCCGCTGCTTCCACCTGAACGACTCGCAGAAAGAGCTGGGCAGCCGCGTCGACCGCCATAGCCATATTGGGCAGGGCTGCATCGGCCTCGAGGCCTTTCGCCTGCTCGTCAACGACCCGCGCTTCGCCGCCGTGCCCAAGATCATCGAGACGCCTAAGGGCGACGATATGGCCGAGGACGTCACAAACCTCGCCCTGCTGCGCTCTCTGGTGGCGGCGGGGGCATAAGCGCACCTCACCCAGCGTCGGACTACTCTTGTTGTAGGAGACCCGTATGTTCCGCAGGCTCTTCTGGCTGAGCGCCATCGCCGGGGTTGGCTACGCGATCTGGCGCCTGGTGCGCCAGCAGAACGAGGCGAGCCCCCCCGCCGCCGATGCCGGGCGCCTCTACACGCCCCCGACGTCCGAGAACGGCGCGCGCCCGACCACCCTCGCCCCCTCAGGCTCGGCCGACGCTGACGCCGCGACGCCCGCCACAGGCCCGCGCCGCATCCCCACCCGCGTCCACAGGGGCTCGCCGCCCGCCACGCCCCTGCCCGCCGAGGCCCCCGCGGCCGCGGCCGCCGAGCCCGCCGCAACCGAGACCCCCGAGCCCGAGTCCCCCGCGCGCCCCGACCTGCCCGAGCTGAGCAGCCTGGCCGCCACAGTCGCCGACGACCTGTCCGAGCTGGTCGGGGCCGCCATCACCGGCGAGCAGGTGGTCGACCTCGCCCCCCTGGTCAGCCCCGAGGCCGCCGCCGGCGCGCCCGAGCTCGGCACGCCCTTGACCAATGTCAACACCGCCGACGAGGCCGCCCTGATCGCCCTGCCCGGGATCGGGCCCGCCCTCGCCCGCCGCATTATCGCTCACCGCGAAGAGCACGGCCCCTTCACCAGTGTGGACCAGCTCGACGTGATCCAGGGCATCGGCCCCCGCAACATCGACGAGTTCCGCCACCTCGTGACGGTTTAGCACAGACCGCTCGGCACGCCATGACAGAGCCCTTCCTCCTCGGCGGCGGCCCCCACGGCTGTCTGCTCGTCCACGGCTTTGCCGGCGCCCCCGACGAGATGCGCGAGCTCGGCGCCCATCTGGCGGGCCGCGGCCTCACCGTCCTGGGCCTGCGCCTGCCCGGCCATAGCGGCACACCCGAGGACCTGGCCGTCGTGCGCTGGCGCGACTGGCTCGCCGCCGTCGAGGGTGCCTGCGCCTACCTGGCGGGCCGCTGCGAGCAGGTGAGCCTGGTCGGCTTCTCGCTCGGCGGCGCCCTGGCCATCCTCCTGGCCGCCCGCCGCCCCCTCCACCGCCTGGCCCTGCTGGCAACGCCCATGCGCCTGCAGGGCGACTGGCGCGTCAACCTGGTGGGCCTGGTGCGCCATACGACGCCCTGGTTCTATCCCCTCGAGCGGGCCGACTTCAAAGATCCGGCGGTGCGCAGTCAGGTGGCCCGCTACGCCCCCGGCCTCGACCTCGACGACCCGGCGGTGCAGGCCCGCGTGCGCCGCGAGGCCCGCATCTCGATCCACGCCGTCGACGAGCTGCGCCTGACCCTGGCCGCCGCCCGCGCCGCCCTGCCCCTCGTGCGCGTCCCCGCCCTGGTGATGCACGGCCGCGCCGACGACGTCGCACCCCTCGATAGCCCCGCCACGATCATCGCCCGACTGGGCGGCGAGCGCCGGCCCGAGCTCGTCTGGTGGGACGACACAGGCCACCAGCTGCTCGTCCAGGGCCCCCACAGGCTCGCCATCTACGAGCGCACAGGCGACTTCATCACGGGCTAGTGCACTTCCAACCTGCCCGATTGGGCTTGCCGGGGAGGACGACAGCCTCCCCGGCCCCTCCATGACCGAACAGCAGAGCGGGCCCTATTCGTCCTCGGCGCCGTTCGAGCGGGGGCCGCGCAGCTTCCAGATCAGGCTGCCGAGGGCCGGGCCGAAGCGGTTGATCAGGCGCTGGCGGTCCCGCCCCTGATCGTAGATCTGGCGGGCCATCTCGCGCAGCTGGGTCTCGTCGGCGCCAACGCTGGCCGCCTCGGCCCTGGCCACGTCGAAGCGCACATCGTCGAGGCCGAAGGTGGCGGCCACGTCGACCAGGTGCGGGATCGACTCGTAGGGCGGCTCGAGCTTGAGATTGGCCCGCAGGAAGATGCTGTGCTGGCGGGCGTGGGTCACGGCGCGCCTCAGAGCCTCGCGGGCGGCGGTCGACTCGAAGACGCTGACCGCGTCGAGCTGGAAGCAGAGCCCCTCGCAGCCGGCGCGCGCCATATGGGCCACCAGCTCGCCGTCGAGGTGCTCGGGCTGGGCGCTGGCCTCCCAGCCGATGCCGAGGCCGGCGTCGCAGAGACGGGTCAGCAGCTCGACCAGCCAGGCCCGGTCGAGAGTGACGGGCACGTCGGCAATCAGATAGTGGCGCAGGCCGAACTCGGCCGAGACGCTGCGCAGCTCGGAGACGATCCGCGTCGGCGAGCGCAGGGCGAAGCGCCCGTCGGCCTCGAGGGCGCCGACGAGCAGGGTCGTCTGGAGCTCGCCGCCCACGGCGCGCAGGTTGTAGCTCTCGAGCGGGAGCAGGTGGCGAGCGGGCAAGGGCAGCTGGTCGAGGTCGAGGGGTGACGCGCCGCTGGCCTCGCTGCCCTGCTTATCGAGCCACTGCATAACCTCCCAGCAGACAGGGCTAGCGTCGAGGCCGCTGCGGCTCATCGGCACCGGCAGCACCTGGGTGTGCTTGTCCTCGTGCAGGGCCTCGACAGCCGGGCCGATCACCTCGGGCATGTCGCCCGACACCACGACCACCTGAGGCCGGAATGAGCGCAGCGGCAGAAAGGCAGCCTCGAGGCCAATCTGCGGCTCGAGGCCGAGGTCATAGATACGAACAATATGACGCCGCTGCTCGAGGACTGTGGCAACATAGGCCAGGGTCAGCGGAGGGTAAAGCGGCTGCCCCTTGCAGGGAAGCGCGATGAGTGCCATGTTCACGCGCGGACCTCTTTTCCGACCAGCGGTCTCGTAGCGGTAACTATACCACGCTGACAACCAGACGTGGATAAATGGTTAATGACGACGGACGGCGGCGCCAGAGAGATTAGGTGGCTCAAGCGACTGCCTCGCCGATAATCTGCTCTTTGTGCACGAGGGGCAGGGTGAAGCTGAAGCGACTGCCCTTGCCCTCTTCGCTCTCGACCCAGATGCGCCCGTTATGGCCCTCTACAATCTGCTGGCAGATCGAGAGGCCCAGCCCGAGGTGCGCTCCGTGCTTCGAGCTCTTATTCTCGAGCCTGTAGAAGCGGCTGAAGATTTTCTGCTGCTGATCTGACGGGATACCCACACCCGTATCGCTGACGTGAACGAAGACATCGGCATCGCCGACCTCGGCGGTGACCGTGATCGCGCCGCCGGCGGGGGTGGCCTTCATCGCATTCTCGACCAGGTTCGTGATCACCTGGCCAACCCGCTCGCCGTCCATCAGCAGCTCGGGGATGTTATCGGGCACCCTGGCCGCCACCGTCAGGCCGAACTGCTCGGCGCTCACCTGGAAGCGCGCGCTCGTGGTCAGGATCAGGTCGGTGAGGTTCGACCACTGGGGCTGCAGGCGCAGGCGCCCGGCCTCGAGCCGGTTGAACTCGAGCAGCTCGGTGATGCGGCCCTTGAGCGCGTTGGCCTGGTCGTCGGCCAGGCCCAGAAACTCCTGCTGCAACTCGTTCAGGGGCCCGGCCTTGCCCGCGAGCACCACCTTCAGGAAGCCATTGAGCGTATTGAGCGGGTTGCGCAGCTCGTGCGAGACCATCGAGATAAACTCGACGCGCTGTTTCTCCTGGGCCTTCTGGCTGGTGATGTCGTGGATGGCGAAGGCCACCAGGCTCTGCTCCTCCTCGTCTTCGGCGACCCGCACCAGTGAGCTGTAGATCAGATAGTGGCGCTCATACTCCTCGTCGCCGACCTTCAGCTCGTGGCTGAGCACGTGGCCGTTGTCCTCGCGCACCTCGTGGTTGAGCCGGTCGAGGGCCTCGCGCAGGCCGCCGCCGTGGGCGTCGCTGTGCTGCAGGGCCTGGTAGGCGACGGGGTTGGCCAGGATCATGGCGCCCTGGTCATTCACCACCATCAGTCCGTCGCCGATATCGCGCAGCACCGCCTCGAGCACGAGGCGCTGGCGGGCCAGTTCGGTGTGCAGCTCGGCGTTGTGGATGGCGACGCTGGCCTGGATGCTGAACGAAGTGAGGTGACGGGCCTCGGTGGTCGTGAAGAGATGGCGCTGAGTGCTGACCACGGTAAGAGCCCCGAGCACCTGGTTCTCGGCGTTGATCAGGGGCACGCTGAGGGCCGCCGCGGCCCCGGCCCGCTGCAGGTCGCGCCACTCGCGCTCGAGCAGCGAGTCGCCCACGATCACCGGGGCGCGCGTCTCTACCACCCGCTGGGCCAGGGCCGCCGCCCAGCCCGTCTGGTCCTTGAGGCGCGGGTCATCGCTGAGCGAGCGGTGGGTGAAGCCCTCGCCCTGGACGAGGGTGAGGGCCGCGGCGCTCACCCGCGGCGCGCCGAGCATCTGCATGAGACTATCGAGAATCTGGCTCAGCACATCGTCAAGGCTGAGCGAGCCGGTAATGGCCCGCAGGCTCTCCTCGAGGGCCTGCTGACGCCTGATGCGCACGCGCAGGTCGTTGTTGACGCTCTCGAGCTCGGCGACCCGCTCGGCGTGCTCGGCCCGGGCAGCGTCGAGGCGCCGGCTGAGGCGGCGCGCGGTAAAGAGCCGGTACTCGGCGAGGCTCAGGAGTAGACAGACGAAGAAGACGCTGCCGGCGACCAGGCCCCAGTAGGCCAGGCTCTGCTCGGTATAGAGCGGCTGTTCGCGCTCGATCAGGTAGAGCAGGGCAAGGTCGAGGGGCCCGAGCAGGGCGGGGACGAGCATCGTCCACAGAGCGACGCGCCTGTAGCGCAGGGCCTTGAGGACGAGGACGGCGTAGATCGGGAAGATGCCCAGAGTCAGCGGGCCAACATAGACGAGCAGATAGACGGCCAGGATGGCGTCGGTGAGCACCGAGGCCACCAGATAGACCATCGAGTATCTGTCGTTGTTGTCCCGATAAGAGCGCTGCAGGGCCAGCAGCAGCCCAAGGTTGATGACGGCGTAGATGACCAGCCCCAGGGTTGCGACGGTGCCAAGGGGCATCCTGACGAACCACCAGGCTAAGGCCAGTACGGGGAGCGGCAACACTGCGCGCAAACCGTCGCGGACGTTTGCGCGCAGCCAGGGCTCGGCACGCGCAAGGAGCGTATCGGTTGCAGCCATGACCAGCCTTCTCCTCGAGACGCCGCGGCGACCGGGCCGCGGTGGGAAACGCAGCGCAGGGTAACGGGGCTAGGCGCCCGTACCCTGCGCTACCTCCGGGATCAGGGGCGCCTAGGGCTCGAACTTGTAGCCCAGGTTACGAACGGTGATCACGTGGCGCGGGTGCTCGGGGTCCTTCTCGACTTTCGTGCGTAGCCGTCTGATATACACGGCGACCAGGTTGCTCTCGCCCTCGTAGTCGTAGCCCCAGACCTTGCTGAGAATCTGGCTGATGTTCAGGATGCGGCCCGAGTTCTTCATCAGATAGTAGAGCAGGCGAAACTCTAATGGTGTCAGCTCGACGGTGCGGCCGTCGCTGAAGAGCACCTTGTGCTCGACCGGGTCGAGCGTGATGTCGCCCTGGCTCAGGCGCGACGAGGGGTTGAGCATATCGCTGTTGCGACGCCGCAGCACGGCCTCGACGCGGGCGAGCAGCTCGGAGGGCTCGTAGGGCTTGACCAGATAGTCGTCGCCGCCGATCTGCAGGCCCATAACCCTGTCCTGCAGCTGCGAGCGGCCCGAGAGGAAGATAATCGGCACATCGGAGTTTCGGCGGATCTGGCGGCAGATATCAAAGCCGCTCGACTTGGGCATCATCACATCGAGCAGGATCAAGTCCGGGTTGTGCTGCTCGACCGCCTGGAGAATCCCTGGAGCGTCATAGGCTTTGCAGACGCGATACCCCGCCTCTTCGAGAACAAACGAGGTCAGCTTCACGCTTGGAATATCGTCGTCGGCCACCAGGATATGCATGAGGTCAGCTCCTTACCATATCGGCACACTGCTCGCGCGTCCGCCTGTCGGGCGGAGTCGGGTTCCGCCGTGACAGGCACTACATCTCTTGCGGCGGCACATCTCTCGTGCACTATACAGTAGAACGACGCCAGCGCCCTAAATGAGCGCACTCTCGCTACGATAATACTAACTCGGAATATTACCAGAAAGTTACGCGGCCTGCTAGATTTTCAGCTGAGAATCACAAAAGGAGGGCCGGGGCCCTCCTTCTGCCAGAAACTCGGCGGCGAGCCTACTCAGTCGCCCGTAGCCGACTCGCGCACGGGGCGCAACGGGCGGCCGAAGCCACGGCGGCGCAAGGGGCCGGCCGGGGCGCGGAACGGCACCGGCTCGCGGGCCGGGCGGTCGAGGATCAGGGGCACGGGGGCAAGGTGCGGCTGATAGCCCAGCAGCCGCATGATCGTGCCCTGATCCTGCTGGGGCACATAGCGCGAGACGAGGCGGCCGTCGACCTCGTCGACGATCACGCGGCCGGGCTCGGGGCTGAGGCAGTGGTGGGCGCCGCCACGGCCCGAGATCATCTGCTGGTAGGCCCCGACGCCGCAGATGGCGATCACCAAGCCGGCCCCCGTGTCGGGCAGCATCAGCGGGGCGTCCTCGGGGCGCGGGTAGACATCGTCGCTGTCGCAGGTGCGCCGGCCCGCCAGGCGCACCGGCTTGACCGGGCGGTCCCACCCCGTCAGGGGCAGGATGACGAACTCCTGGCCGGACACCAGGATCGAGTCGGGCAGGCTGACCATCAGGCTGCCATTGACCAGGCCCCAGTCGGGCTCGCCGGGGGCGCCGGCCTTGGTGGCCCCGATCTCGAGCAGGAAGACGCTGTGAGTGGCGACCGTGTAGCGCCCGAACTCGCCAATCAGGTCGGGGCAGGGCACCGCGTAGGCCGCGCAGGTCTCGCGGATCGTGGTCATGAGCTGGGCGAGGAAGCCGGCGTAGTCGAACGCGAAGCCAAGCCTATAGCCCGAGGTGGGCATGCCGCCGCCGAAGTTGAAGTAGCGCAGGCTGGGGACGCTGCGGCGTAGGCGGCAGTAGCCCTCGACCGAGGCCCGCAGGGTGGCGAGGAAGTGGGCCTCGTCCTCGACCTGGCTGCCGACCATGGCGTGATAGACCAGCAGCTCGTGCCGGCTGGCGCCGATGCGCTCGGCGGCCTGCTCGATCTCGGCCGCGGTCAGGCCGAAGCGGTCGTTGCCGGGGTGGCGGCCGTCGCGATTGCCGGCGGCCCGCTCGCGCACGCCGAAGCGCAGCGGGTCGGGGGTGGCGAGCAGGGCCTCGAGCTCGTCCAGGTCGTCGAGCACGGGCACCACGTTCTGGCAGCCGTCGCGGCGCAGGGCCACGATGGCGTCGCGGTAGTTGGGCTCCTTCGAGCCGTTGCAGCAGATCAGTCGGTCGGCGGGCAGCAGACCCTGGCGAAACAGGCTATGGGCGATGATCACATCGGCGGCGGCCGAGGTCTCGTAGTGGACCCCAGCCTGCAGCGCCGTCTGCACTGCCTCTGCGGCGAAGTTGGCCTTAGTGGCGTAGGCGTACAGGAAGCGGCCGGGATACTCGCTGCGCGAGCGGGCCTGCTCGGCCCATGCGTACATCCGCCTGACCTGGGTGGTGATCTGAGGCGTGTAGACGACCTCGAGCGGCGCGCCATAGCTGCGGGCCAACTCGTTCAGATTCAGGCGGCCGCCCAAAAGCAGATCGCCATCCTGACGGGCCATAAAGTCGGTCAGGTCGCCCTCGCCCTCGACACCATAACGATCACGGACATAGTCGGCAAATGTCTGCTGCTTCTCCAACTTTACCAGAGCCCTCCTTCTTCGCTGATCCAGAGCACATCAAGATTGGCCGTGGGGCCTTCGCCTCACAGCTCGTGTGTGGACACGATGGGGGACACGCTACGTGGACAAAAAAAGCCCCTGCGCCGAGCGCAGGAGCCTCAGAGGAGGGGGAAGGGCAGGCGCACTTAGGTTAGCGCGCGCTCGAAGCCGACCCCCTGCTGGGCTGTGTATCGGTGCAGTTAGGATTGCGCAGCGTGTCTGCGCGTAGATTGTGGGTGCCGTCCATACTGCCTCACACTAGCCCGCCCGGCGCCGTCTCACATACCGGCTGGTCACCACTGACCGCCGCGACGGCGACATCCGCTTCGTGTTCGGTGTTGCGTGTTGCGCTGTGCCGGGTGCCCTCCCGGAACGCGAAACCCGTCACCAAAACGTAACGGGGGGCCCGATTACCGTGGCCGATTGGCTCGACCGTCATGTATTATACCCGAATTTTACGGGGCCGTCAATACGCGTTTTCCTGCTTCCCAGTCAGGAAATTCGCGATCGTTCTTAAGATGATCTTAATGTCGAACAGCAGCGACCAGTTCTCAATATAGTAGAGGTCGTAGCGAGTGCGCTCCTCGATGCTGGTATCGCCGCGCAATCCGTTGACCTGGGCCCAACCGGTGAGGCCGGCCTTCTCTTTGTGGCGGCGCATGTAGCGCGGGATCTGCTGGCCGAACTGCTCGACCCAGCGGGACTGCTCGGGCCTGGGGCCGACCACGCTCATGTCGCCGATCAGCACATTGATCAGCTGGGGCAGCTCGTCGAGGCTGGTGCGCCGCAGGATGCGCCCCACACGGGTCACCCGCGGATCGTTCTGGGTCGTCCAGGTGCCGAGCTGCTCGGCGTCGACGCGCATGGTCCGAAACTTGAGCATCCAGAACGGCTCCATGTCCATGCCGACGCGCTCTTGCAGGAAGAAGACCGGGCCGCGCGACTCGAGGCGGATGGCCAAGGCGATCAGCATGAGCACGGGCGCGCCCAGCAGCAGGACCGTCGTGGCGACCACAATGTCGAGCACGCGCTTGAGGCCACGATTCCAGGGGTTGTCGAGGGCGGCGTTCTTGACCGGCACCAGGGGCAGGTCGCTCAGGTCGCCGATCGAGAGCTCGTTGTTGGTGATCAACTGGAAGGTATCGGGGTAGACCTTGATCGCCACGGCCTCGTCCTCGGCGAGGGCGATCACCTCGAGCAGGTCCTGGGGCGAGCGGCCCGAGAGGGCGATGATCACCTCGTCGGCCTGCGTGGCCCGCACCACGCGGCCGAGCTGCTCGGTGCGGCCGAGCACGGGCAGGCCGGCGACGGTGCTGCCGATCGGGGCCGAGTCGCTGACGAAGCCCTGGACGCGATAACCGAGGGAGGGGCGTCGCCTGATCGTGTTCCAGACCAGTTGCCCCGGCTCGCGGGCGCCGACGATCAGTAGGCGGCGTGTGTCGATGTCGTGCGAGCGCAGCCAGATCACGACCGAGCGATGGACGGCCCGCACCAGCACGCAGCCCGCGATCGCGGCGGCCCAACTGTAGACCAGCACGTCGCGGGTGAAGGGCAGGTCGTCCGAGCCGAGCAGGGGCATGAGCGTATTGACCACGATCCCGCCGACGGCGGCGAGCGAGACGGCGGTGAAGAGCTTGAAGGCCTCGTCGACCCGCGAGGCGCCGCGACGCATCTCGTAGAGGCCGTTGGCCGCGAAGATGCCGAAGGCCGTCAGGTTGAAGAGGAGCAGGAAGCGCAGGATCGCCAGCGGGTCAGACGGCACGATCGCGCCGCCCGCCGCGAGCTCGGCCCGCGAGAGCTGATAGACGCCCAGCAGGGCGCCGTTGATCGCGAGAATATCCCCGCCGATCAGGCCGAGGCGCAGCAGCGCCCGCCATGTGCGCGGCCTGAGCCGCCGGCGGCCGCTAGCCGACTCGACGCGCGGCTGGGGGGAGGAGGAGATTGCGGCCAAGTGCCAGTAGCTCCTTCGCGGTGATGCCAAGCTCGATCAGGGCGTTGAGCGGCGCCGCCGTGGTTGCTGCGTAGTGCTTGCGATGGAAGATGCGCATCGCCTCGTAGAAAGCCTTGATCGACGGAATAGCCCGGCGCGTGCTCGCGGCCCGCTTGTAGTGATGAACGATGACCGACGGGTAGTAGACTACGCGCCAGCCGTACTGCTTGACCCGGTAGCACCAATCGAGGTCCTCGCCATACATGAAGAACTGCTCGTCCAGCAGCCCCACCTCGGCGATGACCCCGGCCCGCAGCAGCATGCACGCGCCGACCACAGCGTCTACCTCGGTCTCGACGCCGGGGTCGAGGTAGGTCATGTTGTAACGGGCGAAGCGCGGGCTGTTCGGAAAGAGCCGCGCCAGACCTGACATCTTATAGAACGATACTTCGGGGGTCGGGAAGCTGCGCCGACAGGCCAGATCGAGGGAGCCATCGGGCAGCAGCAGCCGTGGCCCGACGATGCCGACGTCGGGATGGGCCTCGAGGTAGTCGACCAGCCCGTCGAAGGCGCCCGCGGGCACCAGGGTGTCGTTGTTGAGCAGCATCACATAGTCGGCGCTGCCGGCGGCGATGATCTCGCGCACGGCCAGGTTGTTGCCGGCCGAGAAGCCGCCGTTGACCGGGCTGGCGATCAGGCGGGCCTGGGGGTAACGCTCGCGCACCAGGGCGACGCTGCCGTCGCTCGAGGCGTTGTCGACGACCCAGACCGTCAGGTCGCAGCGAGTGGGCGCGGCGTAGATAGAGTCGAGGCAGTCGGCCAGGAGGTCGGCGCGGTTATAGTTCAGGATCACGACAGCGAGACGCGGCATACATCCTCCGGGGCGGGCGCGGCCCTCGTCGGCCTGTTCATGCGGGCATAGTATACCACGGGCAAGCTGCACACTTTCGGAAGCCGTGGAGGGCGAGCAGGTGGCGTGGAGGGCGCCAGGGCGCAGCCTGCTCGCCCTCGCAGGTGGCGTGGAGGGCCTGGCCCTCCACATCCACGTAAAGCTTTTGTTAATCC
>CAZKTU010000043.1:0-2291 GCA_964555675.1 uncultured Oscillochloris sp. | reverse complement strand
GCAGGTGGCGTGGAGGGCCTGGCCCTCCACATCCACGTAAAGCTTTTGTTAATCCGACTTGACCTCGGCTTAATCGCCCGCCCCCGCCCCGTTAACCGGCGCAGCGCATAATCGAACCACCCCGACGCACTTTGCCCATCATGTCTATACGAGGAGAGCACCCATGCGTCTGCGTTCGATCATCGCGGCAGTGCTGCTGCTGAGCGTCTTCACCGGCGCCAGCGCCGCCCTCGCCCAGCAGCCCGCGCCGCCCACGACAGCGCTCGGCACGCCCCTGGTTCGCTTCGCCACCTTCAACGCCTCGGTCAACCGCGGGGCCGCCGGGGCCCTGCTCGCCGACCTGCAGGCCCCCAACGCCGACACGGTCAGCGCCCGCCAGCTCAAGGCTGTCGCCGAGATCATCCAGCGCCTCAACCCCGACGTGCTGCTGGTCAACGAGTTCGACTACTATGAGAACTACGCGGCCGCCGACCTCTTCCGCCAGAACTTCCTCGAGGTGAGCCAGAACGGCCAGACCCCCGTGGTCTACCCCTACGCCTTCGTGGCCCCCTCGAACACCGGCATCCCCTCGGGCTTCGACCTGGACAACAACGGCAGCGTGGGCGGCGGCAACGACGCCTTCGGCTTCGGCCTCTTCCCCGGCCAGTTCGGCATGGCCGTCTTCTCGAAGTACCCGATCCAGATGGACCAGGTGCGCACCTTCCAGACCTTCCTCTGGAAGGATATGCCCGGCGCGCGGCTGCCCGACGACCCGGCCACCCCCGCCCCCGCCGACTGGTACTCGCCGGCCGAGCTCGCGATCTTCCGGCTCTCGTCGAAGAGCCACTGGGACGTGCCGATCATCATCGGCGGCCAGACCGTCCACGCCCTGGTCAGCCACCCGACCCCGCCCGTCTTCGACGGCCCCGAGGATCGCAACGGCACCCGCAACTTCGACGAGATCCGCCTCTGGGCCGATTATGTCACCCCCGGCAAGGGCGACTATCTCTATGACGATCAGGGCCGCACGGGCGGCCTGAAGCCCGGCTCGCGCTTCGTGATCATGGGCGACCAGAACAGCGACCCCCTTGATGGCGACAGCATCCCCGGCTCGATCCAGCAGCTGCTCGACAACCCGCTCGTCAATACCACCGTCACGCCCACGAGCGAGGGCGGCCCCCAGCAGGCCGAGCTGCAGGGTCGCGCGAACCTGACCCATCGCAGCGACCCGGCCTTCGATACGGCCGACTTCGCCGACGGCGCGCCCGGCAACCTGCGGGCCGACTATGTGCTGCCCTCGGCCAATATCCGCATGGTCGACGCGCAGGTCTTCTGGCCCCTCGACAGCGAGCCGACCTTCCCCCTGGTCGGCCTGTTCAACCCGGCCCTGCTCAACGGCTTCCCCAGCTCGGACCACCGGGCGGTCTGGGCAGACCTCGACCTGATCCCCACGGCGCGCCCGCTGCTCGAGACCCAGAATGTCTACGACCTCGACCTTGACGATCCGCTCTTCCCGCCCCGGGCCCGCCAGGGCGACGCCGACGACCCCGCGATCTGGGTCCACCCCGAGCGCCCCGAGCGCAGCACGGTGATCGGCGTGCTCAAGGACGGCGGCCTCGATGTGTACGACCTGCAGGGCCGCGTGCTGCAGTCGATCACGAGCGAGCCCGGCAAAGACGAGCTGCGCTACAACAATGTCGATCTGGCCTACGAGGTCGAGCTGCCCCGCAAGGGCGATGACAAGGGCAAGCGCGACGACAAGGGCAAGCTCGAGGAGTTCGACCTGGTGGCGGTGACCGACCGCCGCAACGACCTGATGGTCTTCTTCAAGGTCGACGAGAAGTCGCGCAAGCTGGTGAATGTGACCGCCCCCGGCCTGCCGCGGGTCTTCACCGCGGGCGACGATGCCGCCCTCGACGATCAGACCACGGCCTACGGCATCGCCCTGTGGCGCGCCGACGACGACGAGGTCTACGTCTTCGTCAGCAAGCGCTCGTCGAACGAGGTCGCTCAGCTGAAGCTCTTCCAGACCGGCGGCAAGGTCGCCTGGGAGAAAGTACGCACGATCAGCTTCCCCCTGGTCGACGACGACCCCGAGGAGTCGCAGGTCGAGGGGATGGTGGTCGACCAGGAGCGCGGGATCGTCTATATGGGCCAGGAGCAGCTGGGTATCTGGCGGGCCGGCGCGAAGCCCGGCGACGCCACCGTTTGCCCCGGCCCCGGCTGCACCCTGATCGACGCGGTCTTCCCGGCCGGCACCAACCTCAAGGCCGACGTCGAGGGCCTGACGATCTACTACGGCGACGACGGCA
>CAZKTU010000042.1:0-34853 GCA_964555675.1 uncultured Oscillochloris sp. | reverse complement strand
ATGAGGGAAAAACTTCCCCATATCACTGAAATAGTATCTAGAATATTAATGGGCTTTCTTGGTCAGGTTATACAGGGCTGCCAGCTTTTGTGGAGAGCTTGCGTCGGTCGGCCATCGCGGGGGCACAGAACCTGCCCATAGGTCCAGAGCCCGATCGGGGCGTGCGGGAGTATACTACCGTGGCGGTGAAGCGCCGTTGATCTCGGTTGATACTAGGGAGCGTATGAGCACTCGATCCAGTCGCGCCGCCGCAGATGCGGCAGGCGAGCAAGAAGGACCCCAGGAGGGCCAGGGTCACAGCGGCGGCGGCCGCGGCTATCTGGCCGTCCTCGCCCTCACCGCCTTGGGCGTCGTCTACGGCGATATCGGCACCTCGCCGCTCTACGCCTTGCGAGAGAGCTTTCACGGCCCCCATGCCATCGCCCCGACGCCGGCGAATGTCTTCGGTGTGCTCTCGCTGGTCTTCTGGTCGCTGATCATCGTGATCACGATCAAGTATATCGGCTTCGTGCTGCGGGCCGACAACCGGGGCGAGGGCGGCATCCTCGCGCTGACGGCCCTGGCGACGCCGATCCGGCCCCTCGCGGCCAGCAAGCGGCGCTGGATCGTGCTCATGGGCGTCTTCGGGGCGGCCCTGCTCTATGGCGACGGGGTGATCACGCCGGCCATCTCGGTGCTGAGCGCCGTGGAGGGCCTGAGCATCGCGACACCCCAATTCAAGCCGTACATCGTGCCGATCACCCTGGCCATCCTGGTGGCCCTCTTCCTCATCCAGAGTCGCGGCACCGCGCGGTTGGGCAGCCTGTTCGGGCCGGTGATGCTGGTCTGGTTCATCACACTGGGCGTGCTCGGGGTGGTCAACCTCAGCTCAAACTGGGGCATGCTCGGGGCGATCAACCCGCTCTACGCCGCCAGCTTTTTCGTCGAGAACGGGCTGCAGGGCTTCCTGGTCCTTGGCACGGTCTTCCTGGTAGTCACAGGCGGCGAGGCCCTCTATGCCGATATGGGCCACGTGGGCCGCACGCCGATCCGGATCGCCTGGCTGAGCCTGGTGCTGCCGGCCCTGCTGCTGAACTACTTCGGCCAGGGCGCTGTGCTGCTGCGCGAGCCCGAGGCCGCGGCCAACCTGTTCTACCTGATGGCCCCGCCCTGGGCGCTGCTGCCCCTGGTCATCCTGGCCACCATGGCCACAATCATCGCCTCGCAAGCCTTGATCACGGGCGTCTTCTCGATCACCATGCAGGCCGAGAACTTGGGCTTCCTGCCGCGCATGCGCATCGTCCATACCTCGGCGCGCGAGTTCGGGCAGATCTACATCCCCATGGTCAACTGGCTGCTGATGGCCTCGTGCATTATCGTGGTCCTGGCCTTCCGCACCTCGAGCAACCTGGCGGCGGCCTACGGGATTGCGGTGACCTCGACCATGGCGATCACGACCCTGATCTTCGCCGTGGTCGTCCACGATAAGTGGCGCTGGAGCGTCCTGACCACGACCTTGCTGATCGGCTTCTTCTTGATCGTCGACCTGGCCTTCCTCGGGGCGAACCTGATCAAGATCCCCCAGGGCGGCTGGTTCCCCCTGGCGGCGGCCGCGCTGATCTTTACGGTGATGACGACCTGGAAGCGCGGCAGCCGCCTGGTCTTCAACTACGAGCAGGACTTCGAGCGCGGCCTCGACGCTCTGCTCGAGGAGGTGAAGCGCCGGCCGCCCGTGCGCGCCCCCGGCACGGCCGTCTTCCTCAGCGCCAACGCCACGGCCGCCCCCGCCGCCCTGCTCGCCAACCTCAAGTACAACGGCGTGCTCCACGAACAGGTGCTGCTGACCACGGTGATTATGGAGGAGACCCCGGGCTGCAGGGCCGAGCGGCGCATCGAGGCCAGGTTCCTCGAGCAGGGCTTCTACCAGGTGACCATCCGCTTCGGCTTCATGGAGGAGCCCGACGTGCCGCGGGTGCTGGCCGACCTCGTGGTGCCCGGCCTCAGGTTCGACCCCGACAGCGTGCCGTACTTCGTGAACCGCACGCGCGTCATCCCCGGCGAGCTGCCCGGCATGGCCCTGTGGCGCGAGCAGCTCTACACCGTGATGCGGCGCAATGCGGCGAGTGCCGCCGACTTCTTTCGGCTGCCGCCCTCGCGGGTCTTCGAGATTGGCACCAGCGTCGAGGTCTAAGAAGGTTCGTAACCGAGTTACGCTCTTCGCCGCTGTCCGCGGCTGGGGAACGGGGCCGTGGCCCCACGCCGGGTGGATGTGGAGGGCCAGGCCCTCCACGCCTCCCTCAGAGGGTGGAAGGATTTAGGGGCCGACCTGCGAGAGGGGGCGGGCGCTCACGCCTTCGTCCTCGCGCGGTTGCCAGGGGAGCATGACCGAGAAGCAGCTGCCCTTGCCGGGCTCGCTCTGTACAGCGACGCTGCCGCCGTGGAGCCTGGCCAGGCGCGCGACCAGCGAGAGCCCCAGCCCCGTACCTTCGTACTGGCGGCTCAGCTTGCTGTCGAGCTGCTCGAAGGGCCTGAAGAGGCGCGGCAGATCGGCGTGGGCGATGCCGATCCCCGTATCGGTCACGCTGAAGGTCGCGTAGCCTTCGGCCGGGTTGCCGTGCACCTCGAGGGTGATCTGCCCGCTCGGGGTGAACTTGACCGCGTTAGAGAGCAGGTTGACCAGGATCTGCTTCAGGCGACGCGGGTCGCCCTTGATCTGGATGACCTGCGGGTCGAGCCGGGCGTGCAGGCTGATGCCCTTCTTGCCGGCCGCGCCGGCGATCATGCGCATGCTGGCCTCGAAGAGGTCGGCGACGCCCACGACCTCCTGCTGCAGGTCGAGCATGCTGGCCTCGATCTTCGAGAGGTCGAGGATGTCGTTGATCAGCTCGAGCAGGTGACGCCCGCTCTCGTCGATGTTGGCGACCGAGCGCAGCTGCCGCTCGTTGAGCGGGCCGTGGATGAGCTCGGCGAGCAGCTCGGCCCGGCCGAGGATGGCGTTGAGCGGGGTGCGCAGCTCGTGGCTCATGTTGGCGAGGAACTCGTCTTTGAGCCGGGCCGCCTGGGCCAGCTCGAGATTGGCCGAGCGCAGCTCGTCGCGACTCTTGCGCAGCTCGTCCTCGACCTGTTTGAGCCCGGTGATGTCGCTAATCATGCCGAGCATGGCTGGGCGCCCGCCGAACATGATGATGCGCGACGCGCTATACAGCCAGCGCACTTCGCCGTCGGGGCGGCAGAAGCGGAACGGCGTCTCGGCAAGCACCTGGCCGGTTGCTATTGAGTGCTCGACACTGTCGCTCAGCCACCCGCGGTCGTCGCTTTCGATAATTGCCCAGAGCTGCTCGGGCGAGTAGCTCAGCAGGGCCTCGCGCGAGTGGCCGACAATCTCGGCCAGGGCTCCATTGCAGATGACAACTTGATTGTCCTGAAAGACGACCACGCCTTGCTGCAAGCTCTCGAGGAGCTCTCTGTAGCGCGCTTCGCTCTCGCGCAGGGCTAGCTCGACCTGGCGGCGCACGGCGACCTCGGACTGCAGCCGCTCGTTGGCGGCGCTGAAGGCGCTGGTGCGCTCGGCGATGCGCTCCTCGAGGGTCGTATTGAGCTGCCTGAGGGCCCACTCGGCCAGCTTGCGGTCGGTGATGTCTTCGATCACACTCAGGAGCTGATCGATCTGGCCCGAGGGACCTCGGATCGACGAGACCGTCAGGTTGATCCAGATGACGATGCTGTCCTTGCGCACATAGCGCTTCTCGAGCGAGTAGGTCTGGATCTCGCCTGAGAGGAGCCGGCGCCCGAGAGCCTCGTCGGCGGCGATGTCGTCGGGGTGGGTCAGGTCGCGGTAGGTGATGGCTGTCAGCTCGTCGCTGCTGTAGCCGGTGATCTCGCACAGGCGCCTGTTGATGCGCAGGAAGGCCCCGTCGAGGCTCGTGTGGCACATGCCCACGGCGGCCTGCTCGAAGGTGGCGCGGAAGCGGGCCTCGCTCTCGCTGCGCTCGGCTCGGTTACGGGCGACCTGCCTGAGCAGGGCCCATTGCAGCAGGATGGCGAGGGCCATCTGGAGGACGATGCTGTGAAAGAACAGGCTCGACGAGGGCTCGATCGTCGGGTTCGGCAGGCGGCCGAGGCCCTCGAGCGCGAGCAGGACGAGGCCGGCGAGGACGCTCGCCCCGACGACGAAGATGGCCCCGCCGATGCCTACGAGCCAGACGCTGAGGAAGCTCAGGCCGAGCAGCCCGATGTAGCCGGGCGAGCGCACGCCCCCGCCATAGTAGGCGATGTACAGCGTCATGGTGTAGAGCCCGGCGATGAGGACGGAGGCCGCAACGCGGGCCCGCCCCCTGCGGGCGAGCATATAGGTGAGTAGCCCGATCGCGCCCATCCACAGTGTGCTCAGGATGAGCTCGCCCGCAGTCCCAGGGAAGAGCACCGCGCGAACCAGGTTCGAGCCGATCGGAAGCAGCAGGATCAAGCAGGCCGCGCGCACAAGCATTGCGACAAGGGCCTGCTCGTCATGGGCGGCTTCAGGGAAAACGGCTCGCTTGATCACGGCAGGGATGGGATTCTAGGTTTAGAGTTTGGTCGTATTCCTCGGTTATACCACGCTCTGCGAACCAGTGCAGTGTACCAATCGTTGCAAATTCTGAATGTTTGGCACGCTCATCTTTGTCCCTGGCACGGGCCCTGCTGACACTCAGGCAGCCCCCAGCCGGGGGTCAACAGAGGAGGAACGCTCATGGCGAAGGTCAACCCGATCCAGGCCCAGAAATATCTCAAGGGCATCGACTATCCGGTCAGCAAGGAGGATCTGCTCAAGCACGCCAGGCAGGAGGGCGCCGACGAGGAGCTCTGCAAGACTCTCGAGCAGATGCCGGGCAAGCAGTTCGACACCCCCGCCGACGTGAGCAAGGCCATCGGCCAGGTCAACGACAAGTAGGGTCCGCCGCGGGGCGTCCGCCGGGCGCCCCGCCCTACCCCAGCCTGATGCGCGGGTTGAGCCAGGCGTAGAGCAGGTCGGCCGCCAGATTGGCCAGGGCGAAGACCAGCACTGTGACCATGCTCACCGCCTGCAGCAGGGGCAGGTCGCGCCGGTCGATCGCGAAGGTCAGCAGGCGCCCCAGACCGGGGTAGTTGAAGACATTTTCGACCACAATCAGGCCGCTGATCAGCCAGCCCAGGCTGATGGCGACCACGGTGATCGTCGGCAGCAGGGCGTTGCGCAGCACGTGCCGCCCGAGGACGGCGCGGCGCGAGAGACCCTTGAGCCGCGCCGTCCGCACATAGTCCTGGCCCAGCTCTTCGATCACGCCCGCCCTGGTCAGGCGCACGACATAGGCCAGCAGCACCAGGGTTGCCGTGAGGGCGGGCAGGATCAGCTGGGGCAGAGCCTCGCCGAAGCCGGCGCCCGGCCTGATCGACGAGTTGGCCGGCAGCCAGCCCAGCCTGAAGGCCAGCAGGTCGATCAGGACCAGGCCGGTCACAAACTCGGGGAGGCCGACGACGGCGAGGGCGCCGACGCTGATCGCGTGGTCGGCCGGCCGGTCCTGGCGCAGCCCCGCCAGCACGCCCAGCCCCACCCCGAGGGGCACGGCGATGGCCATGGTCAGCCCGGCCAGCATCAGCGAGTTGCCGAGACGCTCGGCCACCACCTCGCGGATCGGCAGCCGCGTGCTGAACGAGCGCCCCCAGTCGCCGCGCACGAAGTCCCACAGCCAGCCCAGGTATTGCATGATTATGGGCTGGTCGAGCCCGAGTTCGGCGCGCAGGGCGGCCACGGCGGCGGGGCTGGCCTCGCGGCCGAGGATGACTCGGGCCACATCGCCCGGCAGCAGCCGGCAGATAATGAAGATCAGGGCCGAGGCCAGGAGCAGGGTGAGCAGCAGCAGCGCGCCGCGGCGGACGAGATAGCGGGTCATGCGGCCTCCGCGGCTACGGGCGGGGACTGGGCCGCCGCCAGCTCGTCGAGGGGGATGTGGCACCGGATGCGGTGGCCGGCGACGCCCTCGCGCCAGGGCGGCTCGACGGTGACGCAGAGCTCGCCGAGGAAGCGCGGGCAGCGGGTGTGGAAGCGGCAGCCCGTGGGGATGGCCGTCGCGCTCGGCAGCTCGCCCGCGAGCCGGATCGGCGTCGCCGCGGGCGCGGGCGGCAGGGTGGGCGCGGCCGAGAGCAGGGCCTCGGTGTAGGGGTGGTGGGGCGCGGCGAGCACATGCTCGCGCGGACCCTCCTCCATCACCTGGCCCAGGTAGAGCACGACCACATCGTCGGCCAGGTAGCGGACCACGCCGAGGTCGTGGGTGATCAGCAGGTACGAGGCCCCGTCGCGCGCGCGCAGCTCGCTCAGCAGATTCAGCACGGCGGCCTGCACCGAGACGTCGAGGGCCGAGACCGACTCGTCGAGCAGCACCAGGTCGGGCGCCGCGGCGAAGGCCCTGGCGATGGCGACGCGCTGGCGCTCGCCGCCGCTCAGCTGGGCGGGCAGGCGCGCCATATAGGCGCGGTCGAGCTTCACGGCGGCGAGCAGGTCGGCCGCGCGACTCTCGGCCTGGGCGCGGCTCAGCCCTGCCAGGCGCATCAGGGGGCGACGCAGGGCCTCGCCCACGGTTAGGAAGGGGTTGAGGGCCTCTTGTGGGTTCTGGAAGACCATCTGGATGCGGCGCAGCAGCTCGGGTTCGCGACCGGCGAGCCGCGGGGCCAGGGGCAGGTCGAGCAGGGTGATCGTGCCGTCGGTCGGCTCGCTCAGGCCCACGACGCAGCGGGCCAGGGTGGTCTTGCCGCTGCCGCTTTCGCCCACCAGGCCGAGGGTGCGGCCCCGGCCGACGGCCATGCTCACGCCGTCGACGGCGCGCACGGTGCCGCGCCCGGTCGGGATGTGCTTCTCGACCCCGTCGAGGGTGAGCAGCGGCGGGGCGGCGGGCGGGGCGACAGAGGTGGCTGGGGCGAGCTCTGGGGCGGGCATGGCGAGCGGAAGGGCGCCGGCGGCGACGTCGCGCCAGCGGTGACAGCGCACCCTGTGGCCCGGCAGGGCCTCTTCGTCCGGCGGGCGCTCGGCGTGGCAGATGGCGATGGCGAGGGGGCAGCGGGGGGCGAAGACGCAGGCGGGCGGCAGGGCGTCGAGGCTGGGGATGGCGCCGGGGATGGGCCGCAGGGGGTTGCTGTCGTGGCGCGCGCCGGGCCGCGGCAGGCTGGCGAGCAGGCCGACGGTGTAGGGGTGCAGGGGCGCGGCGAACAGCGCCGCGGTCGGGGCCTCCTCGACCAGCTCGCCGGCGTAGAGCACGGCGACCCGCCCGCAGAGGCGGGCGACCACGCCCAGGTTGTGCGAGATGAAGAGGGCCGCGCGGCCCGGGCCGGCGGGCCCCTGGGCCGGGCTGGTCAGCTCGGCCAGCAGGTCGAGGATGGCGGCCTCGGTGGTGACGTCGAGGCTGCTGGTGGGCTCGTCGAGGATGAGCAGGGCGGGGTCGCCGTGGGCGGCCATGGCGATCAGCACGCGCTGCTGCATGCCGCCGCTCAGCTCGTGGGGGTAGCTGCGGGCGACGCGCTCGGGGTCGGCCAGGCCGACGCGGCGCAGGGCGGCGAGGGCCTGCGCGCGGCCCTGCCCCGGGCCGAGGGCCTCGGCCACCTGCTCGCCGACGCGCATGGCCGGGTTGAGGGCGGCCAGGGGATTCTGGGGCACCAGGCGCAGGTCGTTGGCCCAGGCTGCGCGCAACTCGCGCGGCCCGAGGGCGGCCAGGTCGACCCCGCGCAGGCGTATGGCCCCGCCGCGAATAGCGCCGCCCGCGCCCAGGGCTCGCAGGATGGCGAGGGCCAGAGTGCTCTTGCCGCTGCCGCTCTCGCCGACAATGCCGAGGGTCTCGCCGGGGCCGACCCTCAGGCTCACGTCGCGCACGGCGTTGCGCCAGGCGGTGCCCGCGCCGTAGCCGACCGTCAGGCCCTCGACCGCGAGGAGTGGCGCGCCGCTGGCGATGGCCCGGCCTTCATCCTTCATCATTATTCATCCTGCTTGCAGGCCGCGGCGCAGCCCGTCGGCGGCGAGATTGACGCCCACCACCAGGAGGGCGATGGCGGCGGCGGGGGCGTAGAGGGCCCAGGGCGTGAGGGCGACGTCGTTGCGGGCCTCGAGGACCATGAGGCCCCAGTCGGGGCTAGGCGGTTGCACGCCGACGCCGAGGAAGCCCAGGGAGGCCACGAGGAAGATCGCGTAGGAGAAGCGCAGGGCCGCCTCGACCGCCAGGGCGGGCAGCACCGAGGGCAGGATCTCGCGCCCCAGCATATAGCTCAACGGCTCGCCGCGCATACGGGCCGCCTCGACGAAGCCCCGCGGCTTGACCGCGAGCACGACGCTGCGCACCACGCGGGCCACAATCGGCGTGTAGACGATCACGATCACCAGCAAGACGGCCCAGCGCGAGGGCCCGATGGCGCCCAGCAGCAACAGGGCCAGCAGCAGGGCGGGGATGGCCAGCAGGGCGTCGAAGGCGCGGAAGGTGACTTCTTCGGTCCAGCCGCCCCTGTAGGCCGCGGCCAGGCCGATCGCCGCGCCGACACTCACGGCGACCACAGTGCCCAGCCCCGCCAGGGCGAAGATGTCGCGCGCGCCAAGGACCACCCGGCTGAAGACGTCGCGCCCCAGGCGGTCGGTTCCAAACAGGTGCGCGAGAGAGGGCGGCTGGCGGGCCGCGCCGCGGATCTGCTCGCTGGCCTCGTAGGGGGCCAGCAGGGGTCCGGCGAGGGCCATGAGCGCGAAGGCCAGGACGATCAGGGCGCCCGCCGCCGAGGTGGGTCGGGCGAAGATCGCCCGGGTCACACGGCTCCAGCCAGCGGGGGCGGGGGCGGTGAGTTCAATACTCATAGATGTGGCACACAAGAATCGCGAGAATCATAGCGCCCAGCAAGACAGCAAGTTTGCGACCACGGCTGACATACTACAGTCGCCGACTGCCTATCATCAGTTACAGTGGTATACTTAAGAAAGATCCTCCTTGTATAAGCGCCATTATGATCCAATCGCTCCGCTTCGACAATCGCTTCCGCGCCGAGCTGCCCGGCGACCCGAGCAGCGACCCGCGCTCGCGCCAGGTCACGGGCGCGTGTTGGTCGCCGGTGCTGCCGACGCCGGTGGCGGCGCCGCGCCTGCTCGCCCACTCGCCCGAGGTCGCCGCCATGCTCGGCTTCTCGTCGGCCGATGTGGCTGCGCCCGCTTTCGCCCAGGTCTTCGGGGGCAACGCCTTGCTGCCGGGGATGGAGCCCTACGCGGCCTGTTACGGCGGCCATCAGTTCGGCAACTGGGCGGGCCAGCTGGGCGACGGGCGGGCGATCTCGCTGGGCGAATGCGTGAGCGCCGACGGTCGGCGCTGGGAGCTGCAGCTGAAGGGCGCCGGCCCGACCCCCTACTCGCGGCGGGCCGACGGGCGGGCCGTGCTGCGCTCGTCGCTGCGCGAGTTCCTCTGCAGCGAGGCCATGCATCACCTGGGCGTGCCGACCACGCGGGCCCTGAGCCTGGTCGCCACGGGCGAGGCGGTGGTGCGCGATATGTTCTACGACGGCAACCCCGAGCCCGAGCCGGGGGCGGTGGTCTGCCGGGTGGCGCCCTCGTTCATTCGTTTCGGCAACTTCGAGATCTTCGCCGCCCGCGGCGAGACCGAGCTGCTGGCGCGGCTGGTCGACTTCACGATCGCCCGCGACTTCCCGCAGATCGAGGGCGACCAGGAGACGCGGCGCGCCGCCTGGTTCGCCGAGGTCTGCGCGCGCACCGCCCTGCTGGTGGCCCACTGGATGCGGGTCGGCTTCGTCCACGGCGTGATGAACACCGACAATATGTCGATCCTGGGGCTGACGATCGACTACGGCCCCTATGGCTGGGTCGACAACTTCGACCCCGACTGGACGCCGAACACCACCGACGCCGGCGGTCGCCGCTATCGCTTCGGCCACCAGCCTCAGGTCGCCCACTGGAACCTGGCCTGCCTGGCCAACGCCCTGGTCGAGCTCTTCCCGACCACGAAGCCCCTGGAGCAGGGCCTCGACGGCTTCGCCGCCGCCTTCACGACCCACAGCCGGGCGATGACCGCGGGCAAGCTGGGCCTCGCGCGCTTCGCTGAGGGCGACGCCGAGCTGGTGCGCGAGCTCTATGGGCTGATGCAGCGGGCCGAGGTCGACATGACCCTGTTCTTCCGCGGCCTGAGCGCGATCGACCCCGCCGCGCCCGCGCTCGCGCCGCTGCGCGAGGCCTTCTACCGCGACCCGCTTGCAGCGGAGCACGAGGCCGCCTTTGGGCAGTGGCTCGAGCGTTACGCGGCCCGTTTGCGCGACGACGACCTCGCGCCCGAGGCCCGGGCGAGGCTGATGCACGCGCATAATCCGCGCTATGTGCCGCGCAACTACCTGGCCCAGCAGGCGATCGACGCGGCCGAGCAGGGCGATATGGGGCCCCTCGAGCGGCTGCTCGACGTGCTGCGGCGCCCCTACGACGAGCAGCCCGCGCACGCCGCCTTCGCCGCGCGCCGCCCCGACTGGGCCCGCCACAAGGCCGGCTGCTCGATGCTCTCCTGTAGTAGTTAGCGCTGGCTGGACCTAGTCACTCGAAGTATTACCACGAAGGGCACGAAGGGCACGAAGGAGCGAAAGAAGCCCTGCTGTGGCGAGTATGTGCGAGCCTCTCGTTCGGCGCAGGCGTTCAACTCAGGCGCTGAACGTGCTCAAACCCTTCGCGCGCTTCGTGGTCTTCGTGGTGAAAAACCCGCCGCTCATTTCCGCCGACGCTGTATCTGAGGATCACCCCAGTAGCGGGTCCTTGATCGTGCCGCGGTCGGTGAGGGCCAGCTCGGCGCCGGGGCGGTCAGGGGCCTGGGCGGCCTTACCGATGCGCACGGCGCAGACCTTGTAGTCGGGGATCTTGGCGCGCCGGTCGAGGCGCGGGTCGGTCAGCAGGTTGGCCGCGGCCTCGGCGAAGTGGAAGGGGATGAAGACCACCCCCTCGGGCGAGCGGCCCGTCACCAGCAGGCGGGCGGTGAGCGTGCCGCGCCGGCTCGCCACCTCGACCCAATCGCCCATGCTCAGGCCGAGGCGGGCCGCGTCGCGCGGGTGCAGCTCGACCGTACACTCGGGCCAGATCTCGCTCAGTGCCGAGGCGCGGGTCATGGTGCCGCCGTGCCAGTGGTAGAGCACGCGCCCCGTGTTGAGCGAGAAGGGGTACTCCTCGTCGGTCTGCTCGCTGCTGTTGCTGTAGCCCGCCGCGAGGAACAGGGCTTTGCCGCGCGGGAAGTCGTCGGCGAAGAGGAACGGGCTGCCGGGGTGATCCTCGGCGGGGCAGGGCCAGTGGACGCCGCCCTCGCGCTCGAGGCGGCCGTAACTGATGCCCTGGAACTCGGGGGTGACCCGGCGCATCTCGTCCCAGATCTGCTCGGGGTGCCCGTAGCCCCAGTCCCTCAGCAGGGCCTCGGCCTGGGCTGCGATCGCGCGGTCATGCTCGACGGCCGCGGCGTGGCTGGCCGGCACTGCCTCGCCGGCGATCAGCTCGATGGTGCGGCGGGCCAGCTCGGCGACGATCGCCCAATCGGCGCGGGCCTGGCCGGGCGCCGCGAGGGCGCGGCGCACCCGCTGCACGCGCCGGTCCGAGTTGGTGAAGGTGCCGTCTTTCTCGGCGAAGGCCGCGGCCGGCAGCACCACGTCGGCATAGGCGCCGGTCTCGTTGAGGAAGACGTCCTGGGCGACGAAGAACTCGAGCTGCTCGATCGCGTGGCGGGCGTGGTTCAGATTGGGCTCGGTCATCAGCGGGTTCTCGCCCATCACATACCAGGCCTTGACCGCGCCGGTGAGGATGCCGTCGACCATCTCGGTGGTGGTCAGCCCGGGCTGGGCGGGCAGCGGCGTGCGCCAGGCCCGCTCGAAGATCAGGCGCACCGCGGGGTCGGTGACCGGCTGGTAGGCGGTGAAGAAGCTGGGGATGCCCCCCGCGTCCGAGCAGCCCTGGACGTTGTTCTGGCCGCGCAGGGGGTTGAGGCCGGTGCCGGGGCGGCCGATGTGGCCGCAGAGCAGGGCCAGGTTGATCAGGGTGAGCGCATTATCGGTGCCGTGGCTGCTCTGGCTGATGCCCATGCCCCAGTAGATCGCCGCCGCGCCGGCCGTGGCGTACATGCGGGCGGCCGCCCGGATCTCGGCGGCGGGCACGCCGGTCAGCGGCTCGGCCCACTCGGGCGTGGTCTCCTCGAGGCTGCCGATATACTCGGCGAAGCCCTCGGTGCGCGCGGCGACGAAGTCGCGGTTGTAGAGCCCCTCCTCGACGATCACGTGGGCCATGGCGTTGAAGAGGGCGACGTCGCTGCCGGGGCGCTGGCGCAGCCAGAGTGTGGCGAAGCGGGTCATCTCGGTCTGGCGCGGGTCGGCCACGATCAGCTTCGCGCCGCGGGCCACCGCCTGCTTGAGGAAGGTCGCGATCACCGGGTGGTTCTCGGCCGTGTTCGAGCCGGTGATCAGGAAGCACTCCAGGTCCTTCATCTCGCCGATCGCATTGCTCATGGCGCTGGAGCCGAGGGCCAGTTGCAGGCCGACCACGCTGGCGGCGTGGCAGAGCCGCGTGCAGTGGTCGATATTGTTGGTGCCGAGCACCGCCCGCAGGTACTTCTGCAGCAGGTAGTTGTCCTCGTTGGTGGCCTTGGCGCAGGCGTTGGCGGTGAGCGCGTCGGGGCCGTGGCGGCCGCGCAGGGCCAGCAGGCGCCGGGCCACCAGGTCGAGGGCCTCGTCCCAGCTCGCCTCGCGCCAGTCGTCGGGCGAGGTGGCCGCCCTGCGCCTGCCGGGCAGTTGGGGCTCGCGCCGGATCAGCGGGGCGGTCAGGCGGCGCGGGTGGTGGATATAGTCGACGCCGAAGCGGCCTTTGACGCAGAGCCGCCCGTAGTTGGGCGCGGCCTCGAAGGGCGCGTCGATGCGTAGCAGCCGCTCGTCCTTCAGGTAGAGGTCGACCTGGCAGCCCACCCCGCAGTAGGCGCAGGTGCTGCGCACGACGCGATCAGCCTGCATGGGGCGCCTCCTCGGCGGTCTGCGCCGCCTGCTCGAGCTGGTGCTCGACCTTGCCCTTGAGGGCCCCGGTCGGGCAGACGCCGACACAGTTGCCGCAGAAGACACACGAGGTGTCGGGCAGATCCTCGTCGAAGAAGGTGGCCACGTGGCTGTCGATGCCGCGGCCGCCCCAGGTCAGGGCGTAGGTGAACTGGGTATCGTCGGCGCAGACCTGGATGCAGCGCCAGCACATCACGCACTGGCTGTAGTCGCGGATGTAGAAGGGGTTGTCGTCGAGCAGGGGCAGCTTGCGGGCCTTGCCGCCGGCGAAGCGGGCCGGGTCGGCGGCGTAGCTCGCCATATGGGCCTGGATCTCGGGCGCCTCGTGCAGCTCGACGGTGGAGGCCAGCAGCTCGAGGATGACCCGGCGAGCCGTGGCGACGCGCGGGCTTTCGGTGGCGACGACCATGCCCTCGGTCACGGGCGCGACGCAGGCCGGCTGCAGCGTGCGGGCGCCGGCCACCTCGACCGTGCAGAGGCGGCAGACGGCGTTCGCGGTGAGGTTGGGGTGGTAGCAGATGGTCGGGATGCTGACCCCGGCGGCGGCGGCCGCGTCGAGGATCGTCGTGCCGGGGGCCGCCTGGACGGTCTGCCCGTTAATGGTAAGTGTGATCATAGAAAGCTTCTCACTCTGGCGGCTACTTCAACATGATCACCGGCACGTCGGCGGCGACTGGCGTCGCTCGCGCAGCCAGCAGTTCGGGCCAGCGCCTATGGGCGCTGATGATCGCCATGGCGGCGCTCTGGCCCAGGCCGCAGATGCTGGCGTCGGTCATGACCTGGCCGAGCTCGACCAGGGTGGCGGCGTCCTGCTCGTGGGCTTCGCCGCGGGCGATGCGGGCGAGCAGCTCGGCCTGGCGCTGGGTGCCCATCTGGCAGGGGTAACACTTGCCGCAGCTCTCGTGGGCGAAGAAGGCCCCGATGCGCGCGAGCACGTCGCGCATGTCCACGCTGTCGTCGAAGACCATGATCGTCCCGGCGCCGATCGTGCCGCCGGCCTGCTTGAAGGCCTCGAAGCTCAGGGGTGTGTCGAGCTGATCGGCGGTGAGGAAGGCCCCGGCGGCGCCTCCGGTGAGCACCGCCTGCAGGCTGCGCCCCGGCCTGAGGCCGCCGGCCAGGTCCTCGACCAGGTGGCGCAGGCGCATGCCGAAGGGCACCTCGTAGACCCCCGGGCGGGTCACCGAGCCGCTGACCGCGAACAGCTTGGTGCCGGCCGACTCGGCGGTGCCCAGGCTGCGGTACCAGACGCCGCCGTAGAGGATGATCGGGGCGACCTTGGCCAGGGTCTCGACATTGTTGATCGCCGTCGGCCGACCCCACAGGCCGGCCGTGGTCGGGAAGGGCGGCTTGAGGCGCGGGAAGCCGCGCTTGCCCTCGATGCTCTCCATCAGGGCCGTCTCTTCGCCGCAGATGTAGGCCCCAGCGCCCCGGCGCAGCGCGATCGTGCAGCTGAAGCCGCTGCCGAGGATGTGCTCGCCCACGGCGCCCGCCGCTTCGAGCTGGCGCAGGGCCTCGGCCAGACGCTCGTAGGCCGGGCGGTATTCGCCGCGGATGTAGAGGTAGCCGGTCTGGGCGCCCACGGCGTAGCAGGCCAGCAGCAGGCCCTCGAGCACGCGGAAGGGGTCGCCCTCGAGCAGCACGCGGTCCTTGAAGGCGCCCGGCTCGCTCTCGTCGGCGTTGCAGATCACATAGCGCGGGCCGGGCGGATTGTCGGCGGTGAGCCGCCACTTCAGCCCGGTGAGGAAGGCCGCCCCGCCGCGCCCGACCAGCTTGCTCTCGGTCACCTCGGCCACGACGTCGGCCGGGGTCATGCTCGTGAGGGCCTTGCGCAGCGCGGCGAGGCCGCCGTGGGCAATGTAGGAGTCGAGGCTGGTCGGGTCGACCGCGCCCACGTTGGCCAGGGCCAGGCGGATCAGGCCGCCGGCGACGGGCTTCGGGGGCGCTGTTCGGGGCGCGCCGAGCAGGGCCTCGGCGCTGGCGCGGCCGTAGGGCTGCAGCCCGACCAGGGCGGCCGGGGCCTGGTCGCAGAGGCCCAGGCAGCGCACCGTCTCGACGCTATAGGCGCCGTCGGCGCTGGTCTCGCCCGGCTTGAGGCCAAGGCGCGAACAGACCGCGCCAAGCAGTCCATCGGCGCCGGCGAGGCCGCAGGGGGCGTCCTGGCAGACGCGGATCACCCGTCGGCCCAGGGGGTGGCTCGAGAAGAGCTCGTAGAACTCGATCACGCCGTGGACGTCGGCCAGGGGGAGGCCGAGGGCTCTGGCCGTTCGCTCGACGGCCGGGCGGGGCAACCAGCCGCCGAAGATCGCCTGGGCGTCGTGCAGGGCCTCGAGCAGCCCGGCGCGGCCGAGGGGCGCGTGGCGGGCCAGGGCCGCCTCGAGGGCGGCGTAGGCTGGGTCGACCCCGCCGAGCTCGGCCCAGCGCTCGTCGGCCCAGGCCCGCAACCCCTCCAGGCTCGTGGCGTACTGGGGCAGCAGCGCGACCTTGTAACGGTACTGCCAGTCGAGCTCGGCCAGAGCCTCGCCGCTCACGCTCAGGCCGTCGCGCAGGCGAGTGAAAATGAAGAGCCCGTAACGCGCCACCAGCTCGCGGCGCGGGGCCAGAGCCGTGGCGTCGAGGCCGGGCGTCTGCTGAGCCTCCGTCAGACCGGCCTCGACCCAGTGGTCCGAGCGCACCTGGCCGCCGCCCTCGGCGGCCTTGTGGGCGAACAGCCTGAGCCAGAACAGGGCCGCCCGCTCGATATGGCCGCCGCGCAGATCCTGGTCGAACTGCTGCAGGCGCGCCTGCACCTCATCGTGCATGGCAATCTCTTATCTACAATCGACAGTTATACTTCTACGCGCGTTCCTTGGATACCCCCACTGTAGCGCCGTTTTTGGCGATGTCAACAGGGGGGGCGGTACAGGTATAATGAGCGCTCTCCCTTCGTCATGGAGGCCAGTGTGACCATCTCGACCCTGACCCATCTCGAGTGCGGCATGTGCGGCGCGAGCTACGACGCTGGGCGGCTCCAGAACCTCTGCCCCACCTGCGCGCGGCCCCTGCTGGCCCGCTACGACCTCGAGCGGGCAGCCCGGACGCTCACGCCGGCGGCCCTGGCCGGGCGTCGCCCGAGCCTCTGGCGCTACGCCGAGGTCCTTCCGGTGCAGGATCTGGACGCCGCGGTCGACCTGGGCGAGGGCTGGACGCCCCTGCTGCGCGCGGGCCGTTTGGGCGAGCGCGTGGGCGTGCCGGGGCTGCTGATCAAGGACGAGTCGCCGAACCCCACGGGCAGCTTCAAGGCGCGCGGGCTGACCATGGCGGTCAACAGGGCCCGCGAGCTAGGCGCGACGGCCCTGGCCATCCCCAGCGCGGGCAATGCCGCGGGGGCCATGGCGGCCTATGCGGCGGCCTGTGGGCTGCCGGCCCACGTCTTCATGCCCGCCGACGTGCCCCTCAGCTTCCGCGCCGAGTGCGCGGCCCTGGGCGCGAGTGTGACCCTGGTCGACGGCCTGATCAACGACTGTGGGGTCAAGGTGCGCGAGGGCGCGGCCCAGCACGGCTGGTTCGACGTGAGCACCCTGAAAGAGCCCTACAGGGTCGAGGGCAAGAAGACTATGGGCTACGAGCTGGCCGAGCAGCTGGGCTGGCGCCTGCCCGACGTGATCCTCTACCCGACCGGGGGCGGCACCGGGCTGATCGGCATGTGGAAGGCTTTTGACGAGCTGGAGGCCATGGGCCTGATCGGCCCGCAGCGCCCGCGCATGGTGAGCGTGCAGGCGGCGGGCTGCGCCCCGATCGTGCGCGCCTTCGAGCGGGGCGACGAGCACGCCGAGCTCTGGCAGGGGGCCCATACGGTCGCCGACGGCCTGCGCGTGCCCGTGGCGGTCGGCGACTTCCTCATGCTGCGGGCGATCAGGGCTAGCGGCGGCACGGCGATCGCGGTGAGCGACGAGGAGCTGTTGGCCCAGACCAAGGCTCTGGGCGCGGCAACGGGCATCTTTGCCGCGCCCGAGGGCGGGGCCTGTCTGGCGGCCCTGATCCGCCTGCGCGAGGCGGGGCTGGTGGGCGCCGACGAGAGCGTCGTGCTCTTCAACACCGGCGCCGGCGTGAAGTACGCCCACCTCTTCGCGTAGCTTTCTTCGGCCGTGCGGGAGGCGTGGAGGGCCTGGCCCTCCACATCCACCCCGCAGACCCTTATGCCCTGATCGCGGCCAGGTCGGTGCGTCCGGGGAAGGCCCGCAGCTCGAAGCCGCTCAGGTCGGCGCGGGCGGCGCCGAGGGCGGCGAAGAAGTAGGGGATGATGATCGGGCCGCGCTCGATCAGGATGCGCTGGATCTCGGCGTAGGCTGCGGTGCGCTCGGCCTCGTCGGCGGTGGTGGCGGCGGTGCGGGCCAGCTCGTCGAACTCGGCGTCGCTGAAGTGGCTCTCATTCCACTTCGCGCCCGAGACCAGCATCACATCCAGGTAGAACTGCGGGATGGGCCGCGAGCCCCAGCCGGTGATGCCCAGGTCGACCTCGAGCCAGCCGTTCTCGCCGTAGTAGACACTCTCGGGCTCGACGATCACATTGACCTCGATCCCGGCCTCGGCCCACTGCTCCTTCAGCACCACGGCCAGGTCGGGGCGGTCGCCCGAGTCGGGCACGTGGAAGTCGAGGCTCAGGCCGTCGGCGTAGCCGGCCTCGGCCAGCAGGGCCCGGGCCTGCTCGGGGTCGCGCGCGGGGATGGGCGTCTCCTCGGAGTAGTAGGAGCTGAAGAGGGGGCCGATGGGGCTGTCGCGGCCCACGGCGCCCAGGCCGAGGGTCACCGTCTCGAAGATCGCCTGGCGGTCTGTGGCCAGCTTGAAGGCCTGGATCACCTGGGGCTTGCTGCCGGGCTCGCGGTCTGAGCGTAGGCGCACCAGGTCGAAGCCGTTGGTGGCCACCTGCTGCGTCGTGAGGCCCTGCTCTTGCTGGAGGGCCTGGAAGAGCGGGGTAGGCATGCGCAGGGTCAGGTCGACCTGGCCGCCGCGCAGGGCGTCGACCGCGGCCGCCTGGTCGGGGAAGAAGATCAGCTCGAGGCTGGCCACGCCGGGCTTGCCGGGCACGAAGTAGGCGGGGTTGGCCTCGAGGGTCATGCGGTTCTCGGGGCTGTACTCGAGCACCTTGAAGGGGCCCGTGCCGTTGAAGCTCGTGCCCAGATCGGCGGCCTCGGCCTGGACGATCAGGGCGTGGTTGTCGCTCAGGTCATAGAGGAAGAAGGGGTTGGGCTCCTGCAGGGTGAAGACCACGGACGTCTCGCCCTCGGCGGCGATGCTGTCGATAATGGCGTAGATGTCGGCCGTGGGCAGCTCGTTGTCGGGGTTGCGCAGGCGCTCGAAGGTCCAGACCACGTCGGCGGCGGTGAGGGGCGCGCCGTCGTGGAAGGTCACGCCCTCGTTGAGGGTCAGGGTGTAGACCAGGCCGTCGTCGCTGACCGTCCACTCGCGGGCGAGGCGGGGGATGATCGTGTTCTGGCCGTCGATGTCGACGAGGTAGTCGTAGACCGAGTGAAGGATGAGAATCTCGGCGTCGCTGGAGGCCTGGGCGGGGTCGAGCTGCACGGGGATCTCGCTGGCTACGCGCAGGGTGCCGGCCGTGCCGGCGGCCGCGGCGGTGGGTTGGGGGTCTGTGGCGGCGGCGGTGGGCTGAGGGTCTGTGGCGGCGGCGGTGGGCTGGCCGGCGGCGGGGGCGCCGCAGGCGGCGAGGGCGGCGGCGCCGGCCGACAGGCCGAGGGCGCCCATCATCCGCATAAAGCCGCGGCGGCTGAGCCGGCCGGCGAGGACCTCGTTGCGGGCGGCCTGGACGATCAAGTCACGGTCATGGTCGAGGGCCATTGGTGCCTCCTGGGCTATCAGCGCCAGTAAGGCTCGCGGGGTGAGATCAAGGGGAGGGGGCGAGCGCGGAGAAGCGGCGGCACGGCGCAGCGCCGCCGTGGGGATCGTCTCGCGACAGTGAGGGGGTGTTACAGTGCGGTGGCGGCGAGGGGGAGAGCGACTACCAGCCCCAGGTACCGGGGCCGCCTTTGAACGGTCCGACGACGTTGGCGGTGATCCAGCCGCCGTAGAAGCCGCCGGGCTGCGGGGTGACCAGCTCGTCGTCGACGTAGCAAGCGTCGAGCTTGCCGGCGTAGAAGGCCACGCAGCCGGCGATGGGCGCGTAGGCGGGCGGCGGGTCGAGGTAGTACCAGCCGACGTCTTCGGCCCGTCTGTCGCCTACGGCGACGGTGTAGTAGCCGGCGCGGCCCTTGAACTCGCAGAACGAGCTGCCGGCCGTGCGCAGCAGATACTGCATCTGGATGTCGGCGGGCGGGATGTAGTAGCCCGGCGGGTGGCTGGTCTCGAGGATACGGTACCCCTGGCGGGTATCGGCGATGGTGACGCCGTTGAAGACGACGCGCAGGCGCTGGCTCGTAGGCTCGAGGCGGGGCGGGCGCGGATAGTCCCAGACCGACTCCTGGCCCGGGCCTGGCGTAACGCGGTTGAGCATAGACGCACTCCTCTCTTCTCTCAATAACTATACCATGGCTCGGGCGAATCCTTCGGCGGGGGCGGGCGGTACATGAACACAAGAGGGGTTTTTCCGCGGCTGGATGCGGCGTGCAAACACTTGTGCGCTATGCACGAATGTGCTATAATCGGCCTTGTCCATGGGCCTGTCTCGCGTTGACAGGGCCCCTCCCCTATAGTAGAGTAAGCAAGGAGAAGCACGAGTGAGCACGCTAAACGGAGGAGCGCCCGCGATGGCAATCTCGCCCGAGAAAGAGAAGGCCCTGGCAGCGGCGATGAGCCAGATCGACCGCAAGTTCGGCAAGGGCTCGATCATGAAGATGGGCGAGGCGAGCACCAGGCTCGCCATCGAGGTCATCCCGACGGGCGCGATCGCCCTGGACATCGCCCTGGGCGTCGGGGGGCTGCCGCGCGGCCGCGTGATCGAGATCTTCGGCCCCGAGAGCAGCGGCAAGACGACTCTCGCCCAGCACATCATCGCCGAGGCCCAGAAGCTGGGCGGCGTCTGCGCGTTCATCGACGCCGAGCACGCCTTCGACCCGATCTACGCCGAGCGCTGCGGCATGAATATTAAAGACGTGCTGGTCTCGCAGCCCGACACCGGCGAGCAGGCCCTCGAGATCTGCGAGACTCTGGTGCGCTCGAACGCCATCGACGTGATCGTGATCGACTCGGTGGCGGCGCTGGTGCCCCGCGCCGAGATCGAGGGCGACATGGGCGACAGCCTGCCCGGGCTCCAGGCCCGCCTGATGAGCCAGGCCCTGCGCAAACTCTCGGGCGCAATCAACAAGAGTCGCACGGCGGTGATCTTCCTCAACCAGCTGCGCATGAAGATCGGCGTGATGTTCGGCTCGCCCGAGACCACGACGGGCGGCCAGGCCCTCAAGTTCTACGCCTCGGTGCGCCTCGACATCCGCCGCATCGAGACCCTCAAGAACGGCCAAGAGGCGATCGGCTCGCGGGCCCGCGTGAAGGTGATCAAGAACAAGGTCGCCCCGCCCTTCCGCCAGGCCGAGTTCGACATCCTCGCCAACGAGGGCATCTCGCGCGAGGGCAACATCCTCGACGTGGGGGTCGAGATGAATATCATCCGCAAGAGCGGGGCGTGGTTCTATCTAGGCGAGGATCGCCTCGGCCAGGGCCGCGAGAATGTGCGCACCTTCCTCAAGGAGAACGCCGCCCTCGCCGACGAGATCGAGCGCCTGATCAAGACCCAGGCCCTCACGAACCCCACGGCGCTGCCCGTCGTGGCCCCCGAGGCCGGCGACGACGACGAGGACGGCCTGTTCGAGGAGTAGCTGAGCCGATCAGGCGTACGGTGTGAGGCGTGAGGCGTGGGCGCGAGCAGCCCCCTCACGCCTCATGCCTTGCGCCCCACGCCTACCATGCCCACAGGTACGATCACCGCAATTGCGGCCCAGGCCCACGACAGCCAGCGCGTGAATATTTTCGTCGACGGCGACTTCGCCCTCGGCGTCAGTATCGCCACCCTGGCCCGCGAGGGGCTCTTCGTCGGCCTGCAGCTCGACGAGGCGGCCTGGGCGCGCCTCGAGGCCGCCGCCCTGGCCGAGAAGGCTATGCTCGCCGCGGCTCGCCTGCTCGACGCCCGCCCCCGCTCTACCGCCGAGGTGCGCCTGCGTCTGCGCCGCAAAGAGTTTCCCCCCGAGGTGATCGAGCAGGCCGTCGAGCGCCTGGTCGACTTGGGCTTGCTCGATGATGCCGCCTTCAGCCGCTACTGGGTCGACAACCGCCAGAGCTTCCGCCCCCGCGGTCGCCTGGCCCTGCGCGACGAGCTGCGCCGCAAGGGCGTCGACCGCTCCACGATCGAGCAGGCGATTGCCGACGCTGACGCCGAGGGCGAGCCCGACGCCGAGGCCGCCCGCGCCGAGCAGGTGGCCCGCAACGCCCTGCGCCGCTACGCCGACAGCCCCGACCGCGCCACCTTCCAGCGGCGCCTCGGGGGTTTGCTGCAGCGTCGCGGTTTTAGCCTTGATGTGATTCGCCCAATCCTTGTTATACTTTGGGGTGAGCTACAGGAAAATAGCGGCCAGTGACCCCGCCAGGCGGCTGAGCCGGCGCTGGTCGTTGTCCTTCCTGGCCACATGAGGAGCGCCATATGCCCGATATCCAGTTCCTTGGCCATGCCTGCTTCCGCCTGCGTGGGCGCGACGGCATCGTCATCTGCGACCCCTACAGCCGCTCGATCGGCATCGACCTCGGGCGGCCGACGGCCCATATTGCCACGATCAGCCACGACCACCCCGATCATAACAATATCGCCCCGATCAAGCCGATGCGCGAGAAGCTCTTCGTCATCGACGCCCCCGGCGAGTACGAGGTGGGCGGCATCCTGATCACCGGCGTGCGCACCTTCCACGACAAGGCCAAGGGCGCCGAGCTCGGGCAGAATACCGTCTTCGTCATCCACCTCGACGATGTGGTCTTCTGCCACCTGGGCGACCTGGGCCACGAGCTGACCCAGGCCCAGGTCGAGGCGATCGGCAACGTCGATGTGCTCTTCGTGCCCGTCGGCGGCGGCGAGACCATCAGCCCGGCCGAGGCGATCAGCGTGATCAGCCAGATCGAGCCCCGGATTGTGGTGCCCATGCACTTCGCCACCGCCCAGCTCTCGTTCGACCAGCCCCTCCTCCCCCTCGAGCGCTTCACCCACGAGATGGGCCTCAAGGAGGTGGTCGCCGAAGAGAAGCTCAGCCTGACCGCCGCCAACCTGCCCGCCGAGAGCGAGGAGACGCGCCTGGTGGTGCTCAAGCCGGTCAACCTATAGAAGTGACCCACGCTAGAGCATTACCGTCTTTGCTGACAAGAGGCTGAGACGTGAGCGGGCTTGTGAACGAAGTGAAAAAGGTGTTGCAGGGCTCGTTTGTATCTGTGAAGCGGCGCCCCTCTGCGCCGGCGCCCGGCGGCCTGAAGCCTGCAGCCGGGTCGCAACATGTACCAGCCTATGCGCGTCTGGTATGGTGGGACGAGCAAAAACGGATCTTCATCCTGGCTGGCGTGATCGGTCAGTGAGTACGGTATGGGAACAGAGAACTCGAGACACGGGCGCGCGCGTGGGTCGGTACAACCCTTCGGTTGACCGACCCACTTATTTTTGACCTATGGTCTGTAGTGTCTGCAGATCGCCGGCGGCGCGGCCGGGGAGCACACAGCCGGGGCGGTTCTAGATAGTTAAGATAAGGAGCACGGTAAACATGTCCAAGTACATCTTTGTAACCGGTGGTGTTGTCTCCTCGGTGGGTAAAGGGATCGGCGTCGCTTCGATTGGCCGGCTGCTGAAGAGCCGCGGCCTGCGCGTCTCCATCCTCAAGCTCGACCCCTATCTCAACGTCGACCCGGGCACGATGTCGCCCTACCAGCACGGCGAGGTCTTCGTCACCGAGGACGGCGCCGAGACCGACCTCGACCTGGGCCACTACGAGCGCTTCATCGACGAGAATCTCACCCGCCTGAGCAATGTCACCACGGGCCAGATCTACTCGTCGGTGATCGCCAAAGAGCGCCGCGGCGACTACCTGGGCGGCACCATCCAGGTGATCCCCCATATCACCGACGAGATCAAGGCCCGCATCGTCGCGGTCGGCAAGCAGAGCAGCGCCGATGTGGTGATTGTCGAGATCGGCGGCACCGTCGGCGACATCGAGAGCCTGCCCTTCCTCGAGGCCATCCGCCAGATGCGCAAGGATGTGGGCCGCGACAGTGTCTTCTATATCCACGTGACCCTGCTGCCCCACATCGGCTCGACCGGCGAGCTAAAGACCAAGCCGACCCAGCACTCGGTCATGGCCCTGCGCAATGTGGGCATCACCGCCGACGTAATTCTCTGCCGCGCCGACTACTCGATCACCGACGAGATCCGCGACAAGGTGGCCTTTTTCGCCGACGTCGACTCGCGGGCGGTCATCCCCGTGCAGACCGTCGACTCGATCTACGAGGTGCCCCTCGTGCTCGAAGAGGCCGGCCTGGGCGATTATCTCTGCGATAAGCTCGACCTGGGCTGCGTCGCGCCCGACCTCGCCGCCTGGCACGAGCTGGTCAGCCTGATCCGCAAGCCCAAGCGGGTGATCCCGATCGCCCTGGTCGGCAAGTATGTCGAGCTGAAGGACGCCTATATCAGCGTGGTCGAGGCCCTGCGCCACGCCGGCCTGCACCAGGAGCTCGACATCGATATCCACTGGGTGCCCGCCGAGCAGGTCGAGCGCGAGGGCCCCGATCGCCTGCTGGCCAAGGTCTATGGCATCGTCGTGCCGGGCGGCTTCGGCGACCGCGGCATCGAGGGCAAGATCATGGCCGCCGACTACGCGCGGCGCAACAATATCCCCTACCTCGGTCTGTGCCTGGGCATGCAGTGCGCCACGATCGCCTTCGCCCGCCACGTCCTCGGCACCAGCGAGGTCAACAGCACCGAGTTTGCCCCCCACTCGCCCCACCCGGTGATCGACCTGATGCCCGACCAGCGCGACATTACCGAGAAGGGCGGCACGATGCGCCTCGGCGTCTACCCCTGCACCCTCGTGCCCGGCACCAAGGCCCAGGCCGCCTACGGGCTCGATCAGATCGACGAGCGCCACCGCCACCGCTTCGAGTTCAACAACACCTACCGCCCCGTGCTCGAGGAGGCCGGCTTCGTGATCAGCGGCCACTCGCCCGACGGTCGGCTGGTCGAGATCATCGAGCTGCGCGATCACCCCTGGTTCGTCGCCAGTCAGTTCCACCCCGAGTTCCTCTCGCGGCCCAATCAGCCCCATCCCCTCTTCCGCGAGTTCGTGGCCGCCGCCGCCCGCACCCAGCGCGAGCACGAGCCCCAGCAGCTGCGCCTCGCCGAGCCCGAGGATCGCCAGGGCGTCCGGGCCTGGGTCGCGGTCGAGCTTTCGTAGGAGCATCCTGAGGAGAAACATCCTCAATTAGCAAGCTTTGTGCCATCGCGGAGCCTCCATCCTGGGGGCTCCGCCCGATTCTTGCCTGTTTTCGGAGCGGAGGAAGCCATTATTTGGCTTTAGAGCGCGAAACGTAAAGTACGAAGGGTATTGCGTACTTGTAAAAAGACCGTATAATACTTTAGTAATGGGACGGCGTGCGGCGGCGACAAGATCTCAGGGCCCCCTGGCACCTTACCCGGGACGGGAACGGAGTCTCACCTCGCTCCTCAGGCGCGGACCACAACCTCGGCAGTAGACCCAAGGCGTAAGGAGCGGGACCGATGAGCTTCGTCGACAAGACTATCACGTGTCGGGACTGTGGGATGGACTTCGTGTTCACGGCGGGCGAGCAGGAGTTTTACGCCTCCAAGGGCTTCGTCAACGAGCCCACGCGCTGCCCCTCCTGTAGGCAGGCCCGCAAGAGCGCGATGAACAGCGGCGGATCGAGCCGTGACGCAGGCGGAGCGCCGCGCGGCGCGATGTCGAGCGCCGGCCCCCGCGAGCGGGTGACCTACAAGACCACCTGCGCCAACTGTGGCCAGGAGACCACCGTCCCCTTCGTCCCCCGCGGCACCAAGCCCGTCTACTGCAGCAACTGCTTCGACCAGATGCGCGGCGGCAGCGGGAGCGGTAGCGGCGGCGGGAGCCGCGGCGCCCGCTACTAAGCCACCCCGCCCCCATCCCTGACCTCACCCCCGCCCTCTCGCATCAGCGAGGCGCGGGGGTGAGGTATTTTGTTATACCAGGAAGCGCGCGGCGAGCTGCGGGAGCTGGCGCAGGGGCCCCGTGCGCACCTTGGTGTTGGGCAACGAGGCGAGGAACTGCTGGCCGTACTTCTTGGTCAGCAGGCGCTTGTCGAGCACCACTACGATCCCGCGGTCTTCGCGGCTGCGGATCAGTCGCCCGAAGCCCTGCTTGAAACGCAGGATGCTCTGGGGTACCGAGTACTCGCCGAACGGGTCGGCGAACAGTTCGCTGCGGGCCGCGTAGATCGGGTCGTTCGGCACGCTGAAGGGCAGCTTGGCGATCACCAGCACCGAGAGGGCGTCGCCGACCACGTCCACCCCCTCCCAGAAGCTGCTCGTGCCCAGCAACACCGTACGCGGGAACTCCTTGAAACGCTCGAGCAGGGCGCGCCTGCTGCCGTCGATGCCCTGCCCCAGCACCGCGATCTCGTGCTCCTCCAGGGGTTCCTGGATGGCGGCGTAGGTCTGCTTGAGGGCGCTGTTGGCGGTGAAGAGGGCGAGGGTGCGGCCCCCCGTCGCCTCGCACAGCTCGATCAGGGCCTGCTCGACCGCCTGCTGGTAGCCCTTCTGGTTGGGCTCGGGGATGTCGTTGGGGATGTAGACCAGGGCCTGCCGCTCGTAGTTGAAGGGCGACTCGAGCACCAGCTCCTCGGCCTCGGGCAGGCCCAGCCGGCCCTTCACGAAGTCGAAGCCCGCCTCGACCGTCAGGGTGGCCGAGGCCAGCACGCTGGTCTGCTTCTGGCTGAAGAGCTGAGCCTGCAGGATCTCGGCGACGCTCAGGGGGGCCGCCGTGAGGGTCAGGGTGTCGCGCTGCCTGTCGATGGTCAGCCAGCAGATGCTCTCCTCGTTGCCGAAGATGATATGGCCGGTGTTGACCCGCACCTCGAGCGAGAAGCGCAGCAGATACTCGACCCGCAGCAGCAACTCGTCGTAGCCGGGCACATCGCTATCCTCCAGCTCGCGTAGCTGGCTGTCGATCTTGCCCAGGCCCTCGCCGATCACCATCAGGATGTCGCTCAGATTCTCCCAGACCGTCTGGATCTCCTGCCATTCGGGCTTGTTGCGCACCCCGCTGGTCAGGCGCAGGCGCGGGTCGTACTGGTTGTCGCTCACCTCGCGCACGACGAAGGCCGTGAGCCGGTTGAAGCAGTCGTAGACGGCGGTGCGGGCGCGGGCCATGGCCGGCCTGATCTGCTCGGCGGCATGCTCGATCTTCTCGCGGGCGGCGGGGTCGGCGGCGCCCTCGCGCAGGTAGGCCGGCAGCTCGGCGAGCAGGCCGCTCACCACCTGCACGCCGCCGGTCTGGTACAGGTCGTCGAGAAACTTGATCAGGGCGGCCTGGTCGACGGCGAAGCTGAGCTGGTCCGTGGCCACATCCTCGAGGTTGTGGGCCTCGTCGACCACCAGGTGATCGTAGGGCGGCAGCACATTCGACTGGCTGGCCAGGTCGGCCACCAGCAGGGCGTGGTTGACCACCAGGATGTGGGCGGCCTCGGCCTCGCGGCGAGCCCTGAAGAAGTAGCACTCGCGGAAGTGCGGGCAGCGCGGGCCGACACAGGTCTCTGAGGTCACGTTGAGGCGCGACCAGGCCGCGTTCTCGCGGTCCATCAGCAGCAGCTCGGCCTTGTCGCCGCTGGCCGTGGTGGGGATCCAGAGCTGCACCTTGAGCAGCGTGCGCACTTCCTCGGGGCTCAGGTTCTCCGAGCGGCGCAGCTCGTGATAGCGCTTCAGGCAGAGGTAGTTGCCGCGCCCCTTGAGCAGCGCTGCGCTGAAGGGCGGCTCTTGCCGGGCGCCGATCACCAGCTCGCCGTCGTCGCCCAGTGGGCGCTCGCCGTTCTGCATAATCTGCTGGAGGGCGGGGATATCCTTGAAGAAGAGCTGATCTTGCAGGTTGATCGTATTGGTCGAGATCACCACCCGCTCGCCGCGCGCCGCGGCGAACATCGCGGCGGGGGTGAGGTAGGCCAGCGACTTGCCCGTCCCGGTTCCGGCCTCGATCATCACCTGGTCGCCGCTATTGAGCGCCCCGGCCACGGCGAGGGCCATAGTCACCTGGGGCTCGCGGGGCTCGTAGCCGGCGAACTGGCGGCCAAGGGGGCCCTCGGGGGCGAAGAAGGCGGCCACGGTGTCGAGATTGAGCGGGCTGGCGTCGCCAGTGGGCTGGAGCGGGATGGGCTGGGCGCCCTGGCCCTCGGGCTCGTGCGGGGCCTCGGTCGGCGTCTCGAAGGCCCGCTTCACCTTGGTGCGCAGGGCCTCCTCGAAGAGGTCGCGCATGGGGAAGGCGATGCGGGCGGTCAGGCGGGCGATCTCGTTGAGGTCGTTCAGGGGCAGCCGCTCGATGAGGCCGACCAGGTGCATAAAGACGTGGGCGGTCGCCGTGGCGTCGTGCAGGGCCCTGTGGGCGTCCGACAGGGGCACGCCCAGACGCTCGGCGAGGGCGCCCAGCTTGTAGATCGGGGCCTGGGGGATGAGCAGGGTGGCCAGCTCGAAGGTGTCGTAGACCGGCTGGGCGAAGCTCATGCCCTGGGCCCGCAGCATGCCCAGGTCGAAGCCGACCGAGTGACCGACGATCGGGTAGCTCTTGATGAAGCGGGCGACATCGGCCCCGATCTCGTTGAAGCGCGGGGCGGCCGCAACATCCTCGGGGGTGATGCCGGTGAGCCGGGTGATCTTCAGAGGGAGCGCCTGGCGCGGGCGCACGAGCTGGCTGTAGGTCTCGAGGATCTCGTTCCCGCGAAACTTAACCGCCGCCACCTCGATCAGCTCGTCTACCCCGGCGACCAGGCCGGTGGACTCGACGTCGATGGCGACGTAGATGCGTTCGTTCATAGCCTTCTGCCGCCGGGGGGCGTCGTCGCTGCAAGAGGGGCGGGCGCACGTGCCGCCCCCGTAGCACATGCGGGTTATTATACCCGATCAGCTCACGCCTCACGCCCCACGCTCTCGAACAGATAGAGCGGCCCCGGGTCCCGCGCCCTGACGGTGAGCGTCGGCACATACCAGCTCGCCCCGTCGCGCTCCTCCGAGTAGAGCACCTGGCGGCCCAGGCTCACCGCCCGCTGCAGCGACTCGCCCCGCCCGAGGGCCCCGTACAGCTCCTCGGCGAAGCGGATGGCCGCCGCGACCCGCACCGTCAGCTGCATGGCCACCACGGCCGGCACGCCCGCCGCGCTCAGGGCCGGCGCCACCCCCGTAAGCAGCCCCGTCTCGCTGCTGGTCGCGCTCTGGCAGGCGTGCAGCACCACCAGGCGGGCCTGGCTGAAGAGCTGCACAATCTGGGCCGCGGGCGCCGGGTCGTAGCCCCCCTCGGGCGTGTCGAGCACCAGGTAGCCGCGCCCGTCCAGGTAGCGCCCGTGCCCGACGAAGTGGACGATGTCGGGCGGGCCGTGCTCGCGAAAGTGTTCGTTCAGGGCCCGCCGCGTGACCGGCCCGGCCACCTCGTCGAGCCGCAGCTCGCCCCGCTGGATCAGCGGCTCCAGGGCGGCCAGTCGCGCCGCCCGCTCCTCGGCGCGCGCTGCGGGGTCGAGGCCCGCCGCGGGCGTGACCGCAGTCAGGCGCAGCGGGCCGCCCCTGGCGCGCGGGGGCGGCAGGGCCTGGGCCAGGTCGAGGTGGCGCACGCAGCCGATCAGCTGGCCCCGGCTGAGCAGCAGCGGCTCGTCGCTCTCGTCCCAGGCGAGCTCCCACGGCAGGGCGGCCAGGCTCGCCGCCGCTGGCGCGAAGTGCAGCCGCACCACGGCGGCGCGGCTCTGGGCCACCGCCACATTCCTGATCGTCGCGAGGGCCTTGTCGCCCTCGGGGTCGGCCGTCAGGGCCGTGAAGATCGCCCGCCCCACGGCCTGGTGGGCCTGGGCGTGCAGGATGCCCTCCTCGACGGGCAGCCCCAGGGCGGCCAGCCGCGCCAGCTCGGCCGCGCTGAAGCCGCGCCGCGCGCTCTGCAGCTCGTCCAGGGCCGCGATCACCAGGGCCAGGTCGTCGCCGCTGTAGGGCGGGCGGAAGCTGCTGGTCAGGCTGCCGATCGTCTCGGCCTCCCAGCGCACCAGGGCCAGCCCCGAGGCGTCGGGCGCGTCGAAGCGCAGGGTCAAAGGCAGCTCGAGCGACTCGAGGGGCAGGCGCCGCTCGGCGCCTGAGCCGCGCCCGCCGCCCGCGGTGATCGCCAGCTCGGGCGCGGGTTGGGCCACGCTGCCGCGGGCGGTGACGCGCAGCGAGACCTCCTCGCGCTCCTCGTAGGGCTGCCCGCGACTGTCCTGGAAGTTCGTGGTGAGGGTCAGCGGCACGCCCGGGCCCACCTCGCCCGCCTTTGGGCGCAGCCGCACGACGCTGCGCTGGGTCTCGCCAGGGGCGATCAGCTGGAATACGCTCGCGCCGCTGCCGTCGAAGGGCGGGCCGCCGACCCGTACGCTCACGGCCCGCGCCGGCCCGAAGCCGACATTGCGGACTTCGACGTCGAGCTCGTTCCACTCCTGCTCGACGAACGAGAAGCGCGGCCGGACCACGGTCATCAGGTCGGGGATGCGCCGCACCTGCCCGAGCTCCTCGCGGCAGGCCCTGGCCCGCTCGGCGTCGCCGCTCTGCTCGTAGAGGGCCGCGGCGTGGACCAGCAGTTCGGCGGCGGCGTCCTGGCCGTCCTCGCCGGCGGCGATGGCCTGACGGGCCGCACGCTCGTAGGCGGCGGCGGCCTGCCCGTCTGCGCCCAGGCGCTCGTAGGCGGCGGCCTCTTCGGCGGGCAGGTCGAGCCGGGCGGCCAGGGCCGCCACCTCGGCCCAGGCGCCCTGGGCGCGGTAGAGGGCCAGGGCTCGGGCCAGCTCGCCCCCGCGCTCGTAGCTCGCAGCGGCGGCCTTCAGGTCGCCGGCCTGCTCGTAGCCTTGGCGCGCTCGCTCGGCGTCGCCCGCCCGCTCCCAGTGCTGGGCCGCCTCGCCGGGCTGGCCCGCCCGCTCGTAGAGCAGGGCCGCCTCGCGGTGGCCCCCGGCCCGCCCATACAGCTCGGCGGCGCGCTCGAGCTCGCCCGCCAGGGCGTAGTGCTCGGCGGCCTCGGCGAGCTCGCCGGCGGCGATCAGCGCTCGGGGGTCGCTATGGGCCTGCTCGGCGCGGAGCTGCACCGCGGCCACACCGTCCTCGACCGCGAGCACGGCCAGGCCGCCCACGGCGAGGGGTGCGGCGATGAACTGCTGCCCGGCGCTGTAGCTCCAGCGCGCCTCCAGATCGGCCGGGTCGAGGGCCTGGCAGAGCCCGTCGTCGGCGCAGCAGAGCAGCAACTCTTGGCCGGGGTCGCCGGCAATGACGGGCGGGACCTGCAGGTGCCGCCGCAACGCTGCCCGCCCGAGCTCGGCGCCGTCGGCGGCGCGCAGGGCCCTGAGCGCGTAGCCCTTCGTGCGGCCGCCCGCGCCGCTGACCCGGTCGCCGATGAAGACCCGCTCGCCCAGGGCCGCCGGCGGCGAGGTGAAGCCGTTGGCCCGCTCGCCCTTCACGCGCCAGAGGCGCGCGCCGCTGCGCAGGTCGAAGGCGAGCAAGCTGCCGTCGAAGGCCAGGCTGAAGACCCGTCCGCCGGCGATAGCGAGGGGCCCCGCAAGCCAGGCATCGGCCTCGGCGCGCCACAGGGGCCTGCCGTCGGCTGCGTTATAGCCGCAGATGATTGGCTCGCGCCCGCCGGCCACCACGACACCCTCGGCCACTGCGGGCGCCGCGGGGCCCCATGCTGGATGCGCCGCGCTCCAGCGCGGCTCGCCCGCTGCGCTAAGCGCGTGGAGCCTGCCGGAGCTGGTCGTAAAGTAGATCGTTTCGTCGGCCAGGGTCGCGGCCGAGAGGCTGTGGGCGTCGGTGGCGTACCGCCAGACTTCGTCGCCGCTGCTTCCCTCGAGGGCGAGCAGCGGCCGGCCCCCCGAGGGGATGGGCTGGGTGTCCGCGAGACTCACGATCAGCAGGTCGCCCGCGGCGGCCAGGGCCAGGGCGCAGCCCCTGGCCTCGGGCACGATCACGCGTCGCCAGCGGCCCGTCCGGCTCTCGACCCCGAGCAGGTCGCCGCTCTCGCTGGGCAGCCACCAGACCCCGGCGGCGCTGACGGGCGCGTAGGCTGTGCGGCCGTGGCTCAGGCTGAGGGCGATGCGCCAGACTTCCTGGCCTGGGCCCGGCATGGGGGGGCGCGACCAGCCACAGGCCGGGCAACGGGTTGCGGCGAGCAACAGGGTCGAGCAGTTGGGGCAAAAGATCCGGCTCATGGGTTCACCCTGGCGGCGATCCATGTGGCGTCTGCGAGGCAGCTCTGGCCTGGCCCCACGTCGGCCGTCAGGGTGCCCTCGGCCACTGTGGGCGAGCTGAAAGTGCCGGCGAGCTCGTAGTAGACCCCGTTATCGACGGCCAGCCCGGCGAAGTTGAAGCCGTCGAAGATCGTCGCCCGCAACAAGCCGTCGAACCAGACACAGGGGGCGTTGCTGCTCTCGGTGTAGACCAGCTTGCCGTCGGCGATCTCAAAGACGAGGCTGGCCCTGGTCGGTCCGAACGGAGTCATACCCTCGAGCGTACCCTCCCAGCGCCCATCGTACTGCTCGGCCGGGGCCGGGCTCGCCACGGGCGGCGGGAAGAGCGGGCGCGTGGGCTCGGGCAGCGCGCGGGCCTGGAAGCTGATGTAGAAGACTTCGCCCGCCGTTCCGCTGGTGTGGAAGCGCACGGCGTGTCCGGCGCGCTCGGCGGCGTCGCTCGGGTAGCCGTGGAACTCGCTGATCGCCACCTCCCAGTCGCCCGGCTCGAGGCCGCAGATCGCGTAGGTGCCGGTCAGGCGGTCGTGATCGGCGCGGCGCACCTCGGCCCCGTTGGCGAGCTCGACCCTGAAGTCGCGCACCCGCGAGCCGTCGGGGGCGACGATGATGCCCTCGATGCACGAGGGCGCCTCGCCGGCGAAGGCCGGGCTGATGTCCTTGTCGGCGCTCGCGGCGATGAATACTGTCCCCCCCGGGCCTCGCTCGAGCACGCGACCCAGCTCGGGCGGCTCGGCGCTCCAGATCCGCTCGGGGGTAGGCGCGGCCAGGATCGTCGGCAGCGGGCCGGGCGAAGCCTGTTCTGGCGTAGGCGCGGGCGCCGTCGCCCTAGTCGTAGCCGTAGCCGCAGCTTCTGATGTCGCCACGACCGTCGGCTCGTCGCCGGCATTGGCGGTGACGGCCGGCAGGGCGGAGCCCCCTCGCCCAAGGGCGAATAGACCGCCGAAGCCGCCGAGGGCGAGCAGCAGGGCGAGGGTGACCGCCAGGGTGCAGCCCTGCTGGCCGCCGATCTGGGCGAAGAGACCGCGGCGGGTCGGCGTCTCGGGCTCCGCCGGCGGGGCGACGGGCTCTGGCTTCGGCTCCACGGGCGGGGGCGGCGGGCCGACTGGCTCGGGCTTCGGCTCCACGGGCAGGGGCGGCGCGGCGGTCAGCCCGTTAAGCGCGCCCCAGAAAGCCATGGCGCTCTTGAAGCGCCGTTCGGGCTCGCGGCGCAGGGCCTGGGCGAGCACCTCGCCCACGGCCGGCGGCACGCCGGGGGGCCAGTGTGCGGGGAAGCGGGGCCCCTCGACGATGTGGGCCTGCACCGCCCGCGCGGGCGTATCGGCCTGGAAGAGGCTGCGGCCCACCAGGCACTCGTAGGCGATGCAGGCCAGGGCGTAGTGGTCGGCCGGGGGCCCGGCGACCTGGCCGTCCCAGATCTCGGGGGCGATGTAGCCGGGCGTGCCGAGCACCCCGCCGCTCACGCTGAGGCTGGCGCTGCTGTCGGCCGTGGCCCGGGCGAAGCCGAAGTCGCTGATCAGGGCCTGGCCGCGCCTGGTCAGCAGGATATTGGCCGGCTTGAGGTCGCGATGGATGAGGCCCAGCTCGTGGGCGTAGTCGAGGGCCTCGCAGATCGGGCGCAGCAGGGCCAGGGCCTGGCCCCAGGGCAGCGGCCCCTGCTTCGCCAGTTGCCCGGCCAGGCTGTCGGCCGCCAGCTCCATGGCGATGTAGGCCCGGCCGCCGCTGCTGTCGACGTCGTAGATACTGATGATCGCGGGGTGGTCGAGGCGGGCCACGGTGCGGGCCTCGCGGAAGAAGCGCTCGACGAACTCGGGGTCGCCCAGGTACTGGGGCTTGAGCACCTTGAGGGCTACCTCGCGCTCGAGGGCCGTGTCGAGGGCTTTATAGACGACGGCGAAGCCGCCGCTGCCAATCTGCTCGAGTGGCTGGTACTTCCCGAAGGGTGGCAGAGGGCTGGACATAGTCGCTTCCCCAATGGCCGGCCAAGAGCAGGGCGAGGGCGCGTCGCGGGGGTCGATAGTCCGTGGTCTGGTCGATTATAGCACGCGCGAAAGCCCCTCCTTCCCTGAGGAAGAAGGGGCTCAGGGGCGTCGGATCTTACGGGAGGGTCGTGGCGCTGATGATGCTCGTCGTATCGATCAGCGGAGTAGCGCCGCCCGTGAACATGGGCAACTTGCCGTCCCACTTGCGGATCTGCTCGTAGCGGATCAGCTCGTCGGTGACGCTCGCCGCCAGCTTGAGATTGGCGTCGGCCTGGGCCTCGGCCTGGGCCCGCAGGGCATTGGCCCGGCCCTGAGCCTCGACCAGATCCTGCTCGGCCTTCACGCGGGCCTGCTCGAGCTGGTAGCGCTGCTGCTCGGCCTGCTGCTGAGCCTCGATCTTGTTGTTCAGGGCCTGCTGCAGGGCCTCGGGCAGGTGCACCTCACGCACGCCGAACGAGACCAGCTCAAGATGACGTCGCTCGAACTCCGCGGCCAGACCGCTGCCGATCATGCCAACCAGCTCGGCCCGCTTGCTCGAGACGATCTCCTCCCAGGTGTAGCCGGCGGCCAGCACCGGCACCTGCGAGCGCGTATACTGGCGCACCACCCGATCCTCGACCACGCCGATATCGGCGCCGCCCCAGTCCTGATAGAGCGCCCCGGCCTCGTCGCGTTTGACCTGGTACTGGATCACGACGTCCAGGTTGAGCTGCTGGCCCTCCGAGCTCTGAATCTTGATCGAGTCGTCGCCTTCGACCACGCCCTCCCCGGCCTTCTGGACCATCTCGTAGGTCTGGATGGTCACTGGATACTCCTGGATGGCCTGGGTGAACGGATTGATGAAGGCCCAGCCCGGCTCGAGGGCGCTGGCCGTCACCTGGTGCGAGGCCTTGTCGAAGACGATCCCGACATAACCGGGGCGAATATTGCGCCAGGCGCTGAAGACGAAGCCGAGCAGCAACAGGGCCACGAAAGCCACCAGGACGAGCGAACCGATACGTCTCCCGGTCCCGGGCCGGTCCATACTAGTGCCGCGGATCATGCGTTTCCTCCAGTCGCGTCGTTGCAGCAGGGTCTGGAACGTCTAGGGTGGTGTCGCTCGCGTCGTCGAGGGACTGCCTGAGGGCACGCAGTTCGCGGCGGACGATGGGGGCGAGGGCCAGCCCTAGCTGCCAGGCCACGATGATCAGGATGATCACCACGACGCCTTCGAACAGCGTAGGACTCATTGTGAACCTCCTGCCGGCAGCCCGTCTGCCGGCGCTCTCATGATACGCCCGCCCGCGCGGAAGGTTCCAGCGAGTATTGGCTGCGCATAGGTGCGTATGCAGCGCAAAAGGGTTGCGGGCTGCTGGCTTCAGCGCTCGCCCTCGCTGTAGAGCGCGACGACCAGGCTGGGCGCTTCGCCGGGCAAGG
>CAZKTU010000041.1:33138-35115 GCA_964555675.1 uncultured Oscillochloris sp. | reverse complement strand
CCGCCCGGCGTCTATGCCCTTGTAGCCAAACCTGAGTAAGAGGAGCAGCACGTGACTGAGCGCACACGACAGCCGGCCCGCTTCACCGCAGGGGCGAGGCCCTTCGGGGGCGAGACGCCCACCGCCACCCTCGACCTGATTCTCGCCGTCGCCGTCGCTCTGGGTCTGCCCTTCCTGGCCCTGGGCCTGCTCAACCTGACCGGCGGCGCCCTGACGAGTCTGCTGGTCTACTATGGGCTATGCGGCGCCCTGCTCTATCGCTGGCGGCTCGGGGCGCTCGACTACGAGCGACCGGCGCGCTGGCCCTGGCTCTGGTTCGTCGCCGGGGTCGCTCTGGCGGGCGCGATCACATGGCGCAACTGGGGCGCCCTGCCCGACTACGGCGCGCCCTGGGGCGAGGTGTTCTTCACCGCAGTGGTCTGGGGCGGCCTCAACGCCGCCCTCGAGCAGTATGCCTGGCTCTACGTCCTGGTGGCCTGGCGCAACCGCTGGCAGGATGGCTGGCGACGCTGGGCGGGGCTCGTGGTGGGGATCGCGCTCATCCTCACCCTCGTCTCGGTCATCCACATCGTCTTCTGGGCCGCGGTGCTGCCCACGGCCACGGCCACGCCCCTGAGCTGGCTGACCGTCCCGCTCAACACCGCCCTGACCCTGACCTATGTGATGATGTACTTCCGCGCGCGCTCATTCTGGCCGACCTTCGTCGTCCACTTCCTGGTCGACCTGCAGCTTGTCTTGCTCGCCCGCTACTCCATCCTCGGCCAGCTCTGATGCGGGCGCGAGCTACCCGTCAGCTCACGTCGAGCTGCGCCGTGAGCCAGGCGCTCACCTCGGCGAGGCTCTCGGGGCGCACCTCGTGGCCCATCTGGTACTCGCTGGAGGTGAGAGCCACGGGCAGCGAGCTGAGCAGCTCGCGGCTGGCCCGTCCGTGATGGATGGGCAGCACCGCGTCCTGGACCCCGTGAATGAGCAGCACCGGCAGGCCCGCCAGGCGCTCGGGCGCGGCAATCAGCGGGCGGATCTCGGGCAGGATCCGCCCGCTCATCAGCACGGCCCCGGCGACGCGCTCGGGCTCGGTGAGGGCCACGCTCGCGCTCATGATCGCGCCCTGGCTGAAGCCCATCAGGTAGACCCGCCGCGGGTCGGCCCCATAAGCCGCCACCGCCTCGTCGATGAAGCCCAGCAGCGTCTGGCGGCTGGCCTCAGCCTGCGCGGGGTTGATCACGGGGCCCTGGGGCGTGAAGGTGACCTCGAACCAGGCGTAGCTCCCCGGCGCGCGGGTGTTTGGCGCTCGCGCGCTCAGCACCACAAAGCGCGGGTCAAGCTGGGGCGCCAGGGCGAACAGGTCGCGCTCGTTGCTGCCGACCCCGTGCAACAGCAGCAGCAGCGGCGGGGCCCCGTCGCCGGCCGCCTGGGGGCGGACCAGGTGCACAAGGGAGAGTGAGGCGCTCACGGACGGCCTCCTTGCTCGGCGTCGCGGCGCTCGGCCATGCTCTGGCCGCCGACGGCCCAGTGCTCGGGCGGCACCTCGAAGAGCAGGACACGGACCTGGTCTGGGCGTACCTCCAGCGAATCGACCACGGCGGCGGTCACCCGGCGGATCAGCTCGGCCTTCCGCTCGGGCGGCCGGCCCGCAAGAATCTCAAGTCTGACGATCGGCATCGTCGCACCTCAACCTGCATACGATTATCCACAGCGTCCGCGCCAACAATAGCACAGGTTGGCAATCTACACATTCTCTAATTAAGATCTTAACATTGGCCCCCTATGCTCTAGGTACAGTAGATAGGGGGCCACCGAGCGGGGCCGCCCGCGGTGGACACTCATACACCCAGGAGGATCAGCTCCCATGATCAAGAATCTGTTGATCGCCGGCGGCGTGCTCGCCGCCATCCTTGTCGCCGTCGTCGCCTTTACCGTCTTCCGCACCCCCGAGAGCGCCAGCAGCCCCATCGAGGCCATCCCCCTCTCTGCCAC
>CAZKTU010000041.1:28350-33038 GCA_964555675.1 uncultured Oscillochloris sp. | reverse complement strand
CCCGCCGCAGCCACCGCCGCCCCCGCAGACGCCTCGGCCGACGCCACCACGAGCGCCGCCCAGATCTTCGAGATCGTCCCGGCCGAGTCCGAGGCCCGCTTCCTGATCGACGAGGTCCTGCGCGGCGCGCCGATCACCGTCGTCGGCGCCACCGATCAGGTCGCCGGCCAGATCGCCGTCAACCCCAGCCAGCCCGCGAGCACCCAGGTCGGCACCATCCAGATCAACGCCCGCACCCTCACCACCGACAACGACTTCCGCAATCGCGCGATCAAGAACGCCATCCTGCAGACCGACTCGTTCGAATTCGTGACCTTCACCCCGACCGGCATCAGCGGCATGCCCGCCACAGTGACCGTCGGCCAGCCCTTCACCTTCCAGATGAGCGGCGACCTGACCGTCAGGGACGCTACCCAGCCCGTCACCTTCGAGGTGACCGTCACCCCGGTGAGCGAGGGCGAGATCCAGGGCACCGCCAGCACGCGTATTCTCTACCGCGACTTCGGTCTGAACATCCCCGATTCGCCCGCCGTCGACACCGTGGCCGACGAGGTCCGCCTCGAGCTCGACTTCGTCGCCCGCTCAATCGCCGGCTAAGCCAGAGTCTGAGGAGCGCCACATGTCAAACGAAGACGTCGAACTGCAGGTCCGCGACAACCCGGCCGAGAGCCGCTACGAGGCCGAGGTCGCCGGTCGCCTGGCCATGGTCGAGTATCTGCTCACCGGCCCGAACATCACCTTCACCCACACCGAAGTGCCCGAGGAGCTTGAGGGCCGCGGCATCGGCGGCCGGCTGGCCCGCTTCGTCCTCGAGGACGCCCGCGCCCGCGGGCTGGCCGTCATCCCGCTCTGCCCCTTCATCAAGGCCTACATCGCCCGCCACCCCGAGTACGCGCCCCTCGTCTTCGGCTACAGTGGCCCCAATCCGCCCGCCTCGGGCTGACACGGCGGCACGGAACATGCCGTAGAGCTCCTTGTCCGACGCACACTGAAGTGACAAGGAGACCAGTATGAAGCTCAATAGCCTCCGCGACCTCTATGTGGAGCAGCTCCAGGACCTCTACAGCGCCGAGACCCAGCTCGTGAAGGCCCTGCCCAAGATGCAGCAGGCCGCCTCGAACGCCGAGCTCAAGCAGGCCTTCCAGCGCCACCTCGCGCAGACCGAGCAGCAGGTGCAGCGCCTCGATCAGATCTTCCAGCAACTCGGCAAGAAGCCGGGCAACCACACCTGCAAGGCCATGGAGGGTCTGATCAAAGAGGGCGACGAGATGATCAAGATGAAGGGCGACCCCGACGTCATCGACGCCGGCCTGATCGCCGCCGCCCAGCGCGTCGAGCACTACGAGATCGCCGGCTATGGCTGCGTGCGCACCTACGCCAACCAGCTCGGCGACCAGCAGGGCGCCATGCTCCTGCAGCAGACCCTCGACGAGGAGGGCATGACCGATAAGCTGCTCACCCAGATCGCCGAGCAGGTGATCAACATCGAGGCCGAGCGCTAAACGCTCGCAAGCCCGGCTTGCGGCGCAGCAGAGGGGGTCGCAGGGGGCAAGCCCTCCCTACGACCCCCTCTCGCATAGCCCGGGCTCCACTCAGTCGACCCGCTGCAGCAATGGCCGCGTCAGGTCGGCGAGGCGCGTGCGCTGCCGACCCTGACCGTCGAAGTTGGCGGGGCTGAGCCACTGCGTGAAGGCCGCCTCGAGGGCCGGCCACTCCCGGTCGATCGCCGCGAACCAGGCGGTATCCCTGTTGCGCCCCTTGTAGACCGTCGCCTGGCGAAAGACGCCCTCGAACGAGAGCCCGAGGCGCTGCGCCGCGGCCCGCGAGGGCTCGTTCAGCGCGTCGCACTTCCACTCGTAGCGGCGGTACCCCAGCCCAAAGGCGTGGCGCATCATCAAAAACATCGCCTCGGTGGCGGCGGGGGTGCGCTGCAGCGCCGGCGCGAAGGCCAGGTGGCCCACCTCGATCGAGCCCGCCGCCGGGTCGATCCGCAGGTAGCTCGCCACCCCGAGCGCCCGCCCGCTGGCCCCGTCGACGATGGCGAAGAAGAGCGGGTCGTCGCCCCCCGCCATTCGCTCCACCCAGGCCAGATACTCGTCGAGCCGCTCGAAGGGCCCGTAGGCCAGGTAGGTCCACATGCGCCTCTCGCCATCGGCGCCATTGGCCGCAAACAGCTCGGCCCCGTGCCGCGCCGCCTCGAGCGGCTCGAGGGTGCAGTAGCGGCCCGCCAGGGCCTCGCGCCCGGGGCGTGGGGGCGGCGTCCAGCCCGCCACAGGCGCGCCGATCGGCTGACCCAGATGATTCGTCCGTTGGCTCATCGTTGACCACACTCCTCTCGGCAGATTGTCACATTCCCTCCGTCTGGGCTTCGCCAACAGCCCGGGCCTACGACGGATACACCCGCCCCTCCTCCACCCGCAGGCGCGTCGCCTCGGCCAGGAAGTCGGCCCCGAAGTCGGCCAGGTCGGTCGCCGAGAGCAGCGTCTGCTGACCGGGACGCCTGATCGCGTCGAGCAGGTGGGCCCGCCGCTCGGCGTCGAGCTCGCTCAGCACATCGTCGAGCAGCAGCACGGGCGCGTCGCCGGCCCGCTGCCGCATCAGGTCGGCCTCGCCCAGCTTCAGGGCCAGGGCCACGCTGCGCTGCTGCCCGCGCGAGCCGTAGCGTCCCAGGTTCACGTTGCCCACGGTGAAGGCCAGGTCGTCGCGGTGCGGCCCCAGCAGGGTCTGCCCGCGGGCCAGCTCTTCGCGCCGCTGGGCCCGCAGCCCCTCGCTCAGGCGGGCCGCCAGGCCGCCCGAGTCGCGCACGCCGCCGAGCTCGAGGCTCGGCAGGTAGCCGATCGCCAGGGGCGTCTCGCCCCCGCTGATCGCCTGGAAGAGCGGCCCGACAATCGCCCCCAGCTCGGCCACCGCCCGCAGCCGCTCGGCCAGCACATAGCCGCCGGCCGCCGCCAACTCCTGGTCCCAGTAGGCCAGCTCGTCGTCGACGGCGCGGGGCGGGCGACGCCGCTCGCGCCACGAGCGCAGCAGGCTGTTGCGCTGCTGCACAATCTTCTGATAATGGGCCAGGGTGCGCACATAGTGCGGGTCGAGCTGCGAGAGGGTGATGTCGAGGTAGCGCCGCCGCTCGGCGGGCGGCCCATCGACCAGGGTCAGGTCGGCGGGGGTGAAGAGCACCACCCGCAGCTGGCCCACCAGGTCGAGAGCCCGCGCGGGGCGCTTGTCGATGCGCACAAGCTTGCTCGAGAGGTTAGTGAGCTGGCCGTCCTCGTCGGCGCGGCGCTGTACAATCACCTCGAGGCGCACCTTGCCGACCAGGCGGCGCACCTCGGCGGCGACCCGGGCGAAGGGCGGCACCCCGGCCTCGCCCACGGCCTCCCAGCGCACCAGCTCGCGGTCGGCGCCCACCCGCGGCGAGCGCGTGGTCGCCAGGTAGTAGAGGGCCTCGAGCACGCTGGTCTTGCCGGCGGCGTTGGGCCCATAGAGCAGCGTGATCCCGGGCGAGAGCTGCAGGTCGAGGCGCTGGTAGTTCCGAAAGTCGCGCAGGCTCAGCTGGCTTACGTCCATCCGGATCCTGTCATCGGCCCAGTTCGAGGGCGCGCAGAGCGCGCAGATCGCCGGCCCCGGCGCAGAACATCGCCACCCGCAGCTCGCGGATCCAGGCCTCCAGGCTCTCAGTCACCGCCTCGGCGCCGCGCTCGTCGATTGCGCTCGCCAGGACGGGCTTGGCGGTGCCGGCCAGGTCGGCCCCGAGGGCGATCGCCTTGGCCACATCGACGCCGCTACGCACCCCGCCCGAGGCGATCAGGGTAACCTCGGGCAGGGCGGCCCGCACCTCCCTGATACACTCGGTGGTCGGCGTACCCCAGTCGGCGAAGGCGCCGGCCACCCGGCGGCCCTGCTCGCCGGGCTGGCGGAAGCGCTCGACCTCGCTCCAGCTGGTGCCGCCGGCCCCGGCCACATCGATCACCCGCACGCCGCACTCGTAGAGCCGGCGGGCGTCGCGGGCCCCGATGCCGTTGCCGACCTCTTTGACCACCACCGGCACCTCGAGGGCCCGGCACACCTGCTCGATGCGGGCCAGCAGACCCTTGAAGTTGGTGTTGCCCTCGGGCTGCACGGCCTCCTGGAGCGGGTTGAGGTGCAGGATCAGGGCGTCGGCCTCGATCATATCGACGGCGCGGCGGCACTGCTCGACCCCGAAGCTATAGTTCAGCTGCACAGCGCCCAGGTTGGCCAGCAGGGGGATGCGCGGGGCCACCCGGCGCACCTGGTAGGTCGCAGCCAGGCGCCCGTCGACCACGGCGGCCCGCTGCGAGCCGACGCCCATCGGCAGGCTCAGGGCCTCGGCGGCCTCGGCCAGGGCCAGGTTAATCCGCTCGGCCACGTTGGCGCCGCCGGTCATCGAGCTGATCAGCAGTGGGGCGCTGATCGCCTTGCCGAGAAAGGTCGTGCGCGTATCGACCTCGGCCAGATCGAGCTCGGGCAGGGCGGTATGGGGCAGCCTGTAGGCCGCGAAGCCTGTGGTCACGCCCTTTGCGGCCACATCCTCCCCAAGGACGATGCGGACATGGTCGACCTTTCGCCCCTCGGTCTGGCCTGAGTCGGGCACAGCCCCTCCTTGCGCCCAGAGCGCTACAATGCGTGCTGCCGGGATCATACCAGCAACACGGGTGTGCGTCAAACGCGCC
>CAZKTU010000041.1:0-28250 GCA_964555675.1 uncultured Oscillochloris sp. | reverse complement strand
GGCCCTCCCGAAAATTCCCATCCAGCACCTTTCGGCGGGAGGGCTCGGGAGGGCCAGGCCCTCCCGAAAATTCCCATCCAGCACCTTTCGGCGGGAGGGCTCGGGAGGGCCAGGCCCTCCCGAAAATTCCCATCCAGCACACATAGTGTGCTGAAAACCTACAAATACTCGCGCTGGTTCACCCGCCGCCGCCACTCCTCTTTGATCTCGACGGGCGAGCCCTGCGAGACCAGGAAGTCGAGCAGCAGGCGCGAAAAGACGCTCGACTGCTCCAGGAAGGGGAAGTGATTGGCCCTGGGCAGGGTCAGCAGCTGCACCGGGCGATCCACCAGCTCGTTGATAAAGGCGGCGTGCTCGGCGCTGACGATACGGTCCTGGCCGCCATAGACCGCGAGCAGCGGGACGGTCAGGGCCGCCACATGGGGCCGCAGGTCCGTATCGAGCAGCGAATCTTGCACACTGCTCAGCACGACCTCGCTCAGGCTCTCGGTGTCCTCGTACAGCTCCTGCTGCACTTCCGGGTCGGCGATCGGGATGCTGCGCAGCAGCTTTGCCCAGACGTTGGTCGGATGGTTCATGCCCAGCAGGCGCGAGAAGGTGCCGGGCTTGACGTGGCCGGCCAGCACCTGCCCGTACATCGGCGTCGCCACCGTCATCACCTTGAGGAAGCGCTCGGGCCGCTCGCGGGCCGCCCTGATCGCGACCATGCCGCCCATGCCGTGGCCCACCAGATTGGCCACCGACATGCCCATCTGGTCCATAAAATGGCAGAGCATATCGACATAGCCCGACACGCTGAACTGCGAGCCCTTGCGGTCGCTCTCGCCGAAGCCCCAGAAGTCGATCGCGTAGGCGCGGTAGCGCTCAGAGGCGAGGTCCATCGTGGGCACCCAGTAGCGCCATGAGCCGAGCCAGCTGTGGAGGAAGATGATCGGCTGGCCCCGGCCGAAGACCTCATAGTGGACCAGCCTATTATCGAGGTGGATAGCGCTCACTCGGCGTCCTTGTCGGCGTCGTTGCTGTCGGTCTGCTGCAGCGGCAGGATGAAGCTGAAGGTGCTCCCCCTGCCGTGCTCGCTCTGGACCCACATCTCGCCACCGTGCTGCTCGACGATCTGCTTGGCGATGGCCAGGCCCAGGCCTGTGCCCCCCGCCACATCGCGGAGCGGGTTATCGGCCCGGTAGAAGGGCCGGAACAACTTCTTGCGCTGCTCGGCGGTCAGGCCCACGCCATTGTCCTCGACGTCGACCTGCAGCATGTTCGCCCGGTTGAGGAAGGCCCGCACATGGATGCGCCCTCCCTCGAAGGTGTATTTTACCGCGTTTGAGAACAGATTGAGGAAGACCTGGCTGATGCGCCGCTGGTCCGCCATCACCGGCGGCAGCCCGGGCGGCGCGTCCACAGTCACCTGCATGCCCTTGCGCTCGGACTCGAGGCGCAGCGACTGCACCGTCTCGTTGATCAGGGCCGCCATCTCGACCGGGGTGATGTTCAGCTTCTTCTTCGAGTCGGGTCGCGAGAACTCCAGAATATCTTCGATCAGCGCCCGCAGCCGGTTCGTATTATTCTTGATAATCTGCAGGTAGCTGCTCTGATCCTCGGTCAGCGGGTGAGCATTCGGCAGCAGCAGCACGTCCACATAGCCCTTCACCGCCGTAAGCGGTGTACGCAGCTCGTGGCTCACGTCCGAGATGAACTGCCGCTTGGCCTGGTCGGCCTCGATCTCGCGCGTGATGTCGCGCATGACCGCCACCTCGCCGTAGCGCTGCCCGCTCGGGCCCACCACCGGCGCCAGGTTCACCGCGATCACCTGGCCGGGGTCGGTCAGGTCGAGCGAGGTCGAGTAGATCTGCTGCCCCTGCCGAACCTGCTTCAGGCCCGTGGTCAGGCCGTTGTAGATCGTGTGGGCCCGCCGCCGCGCCACCTCGTCGGCGCCCAGTTCGGCCAGAATGCTCAGGGGCTGCCCCAGCACCGCCGAGGCCGGCAGCTCGAGCACCTGCTCGGCGGCCGGGTTGAACAGGGTGATCCGCTGGTCGGTGTCGAGCACAATCACGCCCTCGGTCACCGAGCGGAAGACCGCCGCGCTCTTCGAGCTCTCCTCGCGCTGCTCCTCGAGCAGCACCGCGTTGGTGCCCGCCAGGTCGGTGATAAAGTTGTAGAGCTGGGCGTTCGACACCGCCGAGGCCACCACGCTGGCGATCGTGCCTAGCAGGTTCATCTGCGAGTCGGTGAAGAATCCCACCTCGGTCGACGAGAGCACCAGCACGCCCAGGGCCGCATCGCTGGTCTTCAGCGGCACCGCCGCCGCCGCCCGCACCTCGTCGGCGCGGCCCGCCTCGATCACCCAGCGATCGTCCTCCATCACGTCGGGGATGTTCACCGGCTCCTGGTGCTGCATCACCCAGCCGGCCAGACCCTCGCCGCCGCTGAAGCTCAGGGGGATATTGGCGCTGCGGGCGTCGCCGCGCCCGTACAGCACCGCCCGACAGAGCAGAGCCGAGCTCACGGGGTCGCGCAGCATGATCGAGCCGCGCACCACACCTATGTTGTTCGAGATCAGCTCGAGGGCCTGGCGCAGGATCACCCCAAGGTCAAGCTGCGTGGTGAGCTCGAGGGTGATCGCGTGCACGGCCTCGAGGCGCTCCTTCTCCTCGGCCAGCTGCCGCCCGGCCTGCTCGAGCTCGGCCGTACGCTCGCTCACCCGCCGCTCGAGGTCGGCGGCCAGGTTCGAGATCTGGTCGAAGAGGCGCGCGTTCTGGATGGCCTGGCTCGCCTGGTTGGCCAGGGTGAAGGTCACCCCGACGTCCTCCTCGTCATACGCGCCGGGCGCCGTGGCCCCGATCGTCAGAATGCCCACCAGCTCGTTGTCGACCAGCAGGGGCGCGCCGATCCAGGCCCTGGCCTTCCAGCCCAGGCGCAGCAGCGGCGTGAAGCGCTCGTCGAGCAGGGCGTCGTGGATCAGCACGGGCCGCCGTTCGTGGGTCATCGCCTGGAACAGGGGCTGCTCGTCGACGTCGTAGTCGGTGATCTGCAGGGCCTCGCGGTCGATGCCGCGGGCCTCGGTGATCTGCAGGTGGCCGAGCCCCTGGTCGCGCAGCAGCACCGCGGCGCTGTCGTAGTGGACCACCAGGGCCAGCTGGTCGAGGATGAGGGTCTGGATCTCGCCCAGGGCCAGGGTCGAGGTGAACGACTGAGCCACATCGCGCAGGGTGTCGGCCAGCCTGCGCCGCTGCTGCTCGAGCCTGTAGAGCTGCGCGCTCTTCATGGCCTGGCCGGCCTGGTTGCCCAGGATCGAGATCAGCGAGATCTGGTGCGCCGTCCACTCGTGGGGGTGCCGCAGGCCCACCCAGAGCACGCCCAGGCGCTCGTCGTGGGTGCCGACGGTGATGCCCATGACGCTGCGGATGCCCAGGGCCAGGGCTTCGGGGTTCGCATCTTCCAGCAGACTCAGGTCGCTGATCGCCAGAGTCTGCCCGCTCGCCAGCAGGCGCCCGGTCATACCGTCGAAGCGGAAGTTGATCCACAGGTCGTTGTGGGTCTGATCCTTCTCGACCAGCACCTGCTTCTCGATATGCCCGTGCCGGTCGAGGCGCAGCACCGCGCACAGCTCGGCCCCGAGCAACCGCAGGGCCGCGTCGGCCACGAGCTGCTGGGTCTCGTCCATGTCGAGGGTGCCCGACAGATTCTGGGTCACCTCGAACAGGGTGGTCATCTCGGCCGCGTTCTGGCGCGTCTCGCCGAAGAGGCGCGCATTGTTGAGGGCCGCGCCCGCCTGGTTGGCCACCGTGGTCAAGAAGCGCAGGTCGTTCTCGTCGAAGGCCCGCTCGTCGTAGCTCTGGATGTTGATCACCCCGAGCACCTTATTGCCGAAGAGCATGGGCGCAACCAGGAACGACTGCTCGCGCTCGTCGTCGGAGCCGATCCGCCCGCCCTCCATGTCCAGGCCCATGCGGCGGCCATCCTCGGCCGAGTGCAGCAGCAGGGGCTGGGCCCTGCGCACCACCCAGCCGTTCACGCTCTCGCCCAGGGGCTGCGGCGCCGGGGTCAGGCGCACGCCGCGGTCGTAGACCACGGGGTAGCTCATGCTCTCGTTCTGCTCGTCGTAGAGCCCGATCAGCGAGGTGCGCACATCCACGACTTCGCCGATGCCCTGGTGCAGCTTCTCGAGCAGATCGCGCAGCTCGAGGGTCCCGTTCACCGCCGCGCTGATCGCATTGATCGTCGAGAGCTCGTTGATGCGCTGCTCGCGCTCCTGAAAGAGGCGCGCATTCTCGAGGGCCGTCGCGGCCTGATCGGCCAGTCCCGAGAGCAGCTCTTGCTCGTCGGCGCTGAAGCTGCGCCGGTAGTTGGTCATGACGCTGAGCACGCCGATCAGCTGCCCGCGATAGACCACCGGCACGCCCATGAACGAGACCAGGTTGTTGTCGCGCTGATAGACCGGGTAGAGCGAACCGCCCACCTCGTTGACGTCGTCGATGATCAGCGACTTCACGGTCTCGGCCACCCGACCCGTGAAACCGCGGCCCACCGGCACCTTCATGGTGGCGCCGCGCTCGCTGGGGATGCCGTCGAGGGCCGCCGGCACCAGCAGGCCGCCGTCGATCAGCCGCCAGAGCGCTACAGTAGTCACATTGAGCCGCCGGCTCACCAGCTCCATCAGCTTGTTGAGCACCTCGTCGGGCCTGAGCAGCGACGAGAGGATGCTGGCCGCGTTGAGCAGCGTCGAGAGAGCCCCGACCTTCTGCTCGAGGGCCCGCGCGCTGGCCCGCGCCGCGGCGAAGGCCTGGGCGCGCCCGATCGCGGTGCTGGTCTGGTTCGCAATCGTCTGGCAGAGATCTAGCGCCTGCTGGCCGAACTCGACCTTACGGCCGACGAAGTCGAGCCCTACCGCCCCGATCACCTCGCTATCGACGACGAGCGGGATCAGCGCGATCGACTGGATGTCCAGCGCGCGAAACGTCGCGTGCGAGGGCGTCAGCAGCGGCTCGCTCTGGGCGTCATAGGCGACCAGCGGCTGCTGGTGATCGTCGAGCCAGTCGACCGAGGGGTTGTCGCGGATCGGCACCTCGATCGTATGCAACATGCCGCTGGGGCGATGCTCGGCGACCGCGGGCGCCATGCCCGTCGTCCGGTTGTAGATCACCAGTCGCGCCTGATCGACCCCGGTGGCCTCGGCCATGGTGTCGACGACGATCTGGTAGATCCGCTCCACGTCGGTCTCGGCGCTGACCAGCACCGAGACCTTGTTGAGCAGGTCGAGCTGCTGCACCTGCTCCTGGGCCCGCTCCAGCAGGCGCGCGTTCTGCACACCCAGGGCCAGCTGGTTGGCCACCGTGGTCATAAAGGCCAGCTCGCGGTCGCCGTAGAGCGCGGGCTCGTAGCTCATCACCGCGATCACGCCCACCACGCTGCCGTCGCCCACCAGCAACGGCACACCCAGCCACGAGGCCGACGGCCGGTCGACGCCGAACATGATCGGCGCGAAGCCGGCCGCTTCGTACTCGCTCCCGAGGTCGCTGAACAGAAGGTGGCGTCGCGTGCGGATAATATGCTCGGTCATGCTGCCGGGCGAGGGTGTCCGGTGGCTGATGTCGAGCTCTTCGAGGTCGCCGTCGGCCTCGAACGAGATGGCGATGCGGTTCTCGCTCTCGTGATAGATAAAGATGAAGAACGAGTCGAGGGCCAGAAAGACCCGCAGCTGGTCGTAGGTCAGGCGCAGCATCTGGGTCAGGTCGAGGGTCGAGCTGGTGATCTGGCCGATCCGGTTGATCACATTCAGCTCGGCGATGCGCTGCTCGCGCTCGCGGAAGAGCGTGGCCCGCTCCATGGCGATCGCCAGCTGGTTGGCCAGGGCCGAGAGGAACTGCTTGTCGCGTTCGGTGAAGACCCCGGGCGCGAAGTCCTGCACGCTCAGCACGCCGATCACGCGCCCCTGGCTGATCAGGGGCACGCCCAGCCACGAGCGCACCTCGCTGGCGCCGTCGACGAGGGCGACCAGCTTGCCGCTGTAGCGCGGATCGTGCGGCAGGTCCTGCACCAGCAGCGGCATGCCGGTCTCGATAATCAGCTCGGTCAGACCTGCCCGCGGCGCGACGGTCTTGTGGACGCTGGCCAGCAGCTCGCCCTGGCGCCGGAACAGCTCGAAGCGCACGTCCTGGGTCTCGGGCCTGTAGCTGGCGATGTAGAAGAAGCTGGGCGTGCCGAGGAAGGCGACGATCTCCTGATAGACCCGCTCGAGCAGGGTGTCGAGGTCGATCGTCGAGGTGGCGGCCTGACCCACCTGGAAGAGGGCGGCCATCTGCTCGGCGCGGGCGTCGGCGTCGCGCAGCAGCCAGTAGTTCTCGATCGCGATCGCGGCCTGGTCGGCGAAGATCTCCAGCGGCTCGACGCTGCGCTCGGTGGGGCGCTGGCGGTCCTGGGGCTCGCTCACCAGCATCAGGCCCAGCAGCACGCCGTCGGTCGAGTAGAGCGGCACACAGAGCCGGTCGCCGGCCTGCCACTCGCCCGCCCCCCGCTCGCCCTCGAAGGGGGTGTAGCTAAAGACCCCGGTCTCGAAGCCGACCTCGATCTCGCGGGCGACCTCGGCGGGCACGAAGTAGCAGCGCCCGACCCGGAAGCGCGAGTCGAGGTAGCGCAGGGCCAGGGCCTCGGGCAGCGGCGCGTGGGCCATCTGGTCCAGCTCGCTCAGGGGGATGCCCGCGGCGGCGGCGGGGCGCAACATGCCGGGGCCGCCCGGCTCGGCCAGGCAGAAGAGCACCGTGCGGTAGTTGGCCGACTCCATCGCGCTGTAGCCGACCTGCTCGAGCAGGTTGTCGAGCGAGCGGTCGGCCCGCAGGGCCTGCCCGATCTCGAGCACATTGTTGAGGATGGCCGCCTTGGTCTTCTGGGCCCGGTAGAGGTGCTCGAGCTCGGCGTAGCGCTGGGCGTTGCCGATGCCGACGGCGGTCTGGTGAGTCAGGGCCCGCAGGAACTCGACGGCGTCGTAGTCGAAGGCCCGCGGGCGGGGCGCCAGCAGCAGCAGCACGCCATAGACCCCGGCCTGGTAGAAGATCGGCGCCGCCAGCGCCGAGCGGGCCTCGCCCAGCCCGACCGCCCCGCGCTCCTCGTCGCTCAGGGCCTCGGTCAGGTCGGGCTCGCGCCGGTCGAGGGCCCGGCGCGCCGTCGCCGCCCCCGCGGGCAGCGTCGTGCCCAGCAGCGCCACCCGCTGCTGCTCGGCGAAGCCCACGGCCTCGACCACCACGTAGGCCGCCTCGCTCTCGTCGACGGTGTCCTCGAGCGAGTCGCGGTAGATCGCGGGGGCCTGGGGGCCGCCCAGGTTGCGCAAGGCCACGGCCCCGTCGGTCTCCTGGTCGCCCGCCGCCGTGCGCAGCGCGATCAGGCCGTGGGTGGCCCCAGTGACCCTCAGGGCCTGCTCGAGCACATATTCGAGAATCTCTTTCTGGGCCAGGGTCGAGGCCAGCTGGCTCGAGACCCGCTGGAGGGCCCGCAGCTGCTCGATACGGGCCCTGAGGCCGGTGTCGGCCTGCTCGTAGCGCGTCGCGTTGACGAGCGCCTGGGCGGCCTGGCCGCCGACGATCGTCAGCAGGCGCGTCTCGTCATCGCCGAAGGCGGCCGGCCGCGCCGCAAAGAGCTCGAGCGTGCCCAGCAGCTCCTCGCGCAGGCGCAGGGGCACCCCCAGGTACGAGCGCGCGGCGGATCCATCGTCGAACAGCACCAAGTCCAGTTCGCCCAGCTCGCTCAGCTGGGCCGGGGGCTGGCGCAGGTCGGCGATGCGCAGGGCCTTGCTCTGGCGGGTGAGGGCGGCCGACAGGCCGAGGGCCCGATCAGGGGCCGCGAGACCCCACTGGGCCGCGCGCCGCAGCTCGAGCTCGCGGCCGTCGTAGAGGCAGATGCGCGCCCCGTTGAAGCGGGCCAGGGCCCGCGCCCCCTCGAGGATGGCGTCGAGGGTCTCGTCGAGCGAGAGGTCGGCCGCGAGGTCGCCGCTGATCTGCTGTAGCAGCTCGAGCTCGGCGGCCCGCTGCTGCTCGCCCAGATAGAGCCGCCGGTTGAGAATACCCGTGGCGACCTGGGCGGCGAGCACCTGGGCCAGATTGCGCTCGGATTGGGTGACGGGGCGGCGAGCCCGGGCATAGCCGATCGCCAGCAGACCGATCGTCTGGTCCTTGCCGCGTAGGGGCAGCACCAGAGCGCTGCGACAGCCGTCCTCGGCGAGGGCGGCGGCCAGGGGGTTGTGGGCCGCCACGGCGCTCGTATCCTCGAGCAACAGGGGGTCGCCCCGGCCGAGCTGGGCCAGCATAGCCCCGGCGCCCGCCAGGGTCGCCTCGGCGCTCAGCGGCTGGGGGCGGCCCGGCTCGCTGTACGAGCTGACGGCCCGCAGGCTGTCGGCGCTCGGGTCGATCAGCAGCACGGCGCAGTAGTCGGCCGCCAGGGCCAGAGCGATATTCTCGGTGGCCCTGCCGAGCAGGCTCTCGACCTGGGTGCTGGTCGTAATCTCCTGACTGTTCTCATAGAGCACGAACAGCTCGCGGGCCCGCTGCTGCTGCTGGCTGAACAGGCGCGTCGTGCGGACCAGCAGGGTGGCCTGGGCCGCGAAGACCTCGGCGAGCCGGCGCAGGCGTGGGGTGGCCCCCTCGGGGGGCAGGATCAGAACCACGACCCCGGCCATATCCTCCTGAGTCTGCAGGGGCATCGCCAGGGCGAGGCGCTCGCCGGGGGCAGAGGAGCTCGTGCCGCGGCGCCTGCTGGCGCCCGAGGCCATCGGCCCAACCTGCGGCCCGCCGGACGCCGCCTCGGCGACGATATGCTGGCCGGCGAGCGAGAGGACGGGGGGGAAGACGAACTGACCATCGCCGGCCGCCAGCAGGATGGCCTGGCCGTCGGTCTCGTCGAGACTGTAGATCGCGCCGAGCTCGACCCCGACAAGGGGCGCGGCCCTGGTCAGTACGGCCTGGAGCAGCGTGCGCGTATCCAGCACGCCCACCAGCTCGAGGTTGGCCGTCAAGAGACGGTAGATCTGCTCGGTGAGCGAGGCCTCCTCGGCGCGGCGGCGGGTCACCAGCATCAGGGCGAGCTGGGCGCTCAGGGCGGTGGCGAAGTTCGGCTCGAGGGGCGGGGCCCCGCCGGCGCCGAGGTAGAGCCGTCCGACCCGGCCCTCGTCGCTGTACAGCTCCAGCGGCGCGCCATCGGCCTCACTCGCTCCCCAGGCCGCCGTGGAGACCACGCGCTCGTCCTCGAGCACCTCCAGGCGGCCGACAGGGGCGGGGAGATAGCGCGCCACAAGCTCGCCCAATTTTCTGGCGCAGCTGGCCGCGTCGACTGTCGCTCCGTCCTGCTGGGCGCATTGAGCCAGCTGCGCCAGCAGCTCCCAGCCGGAGGTCGAGGTCGGAACGATAGTGGTGTCCATAGATCGGTCGGGCTGCTCCTGCTAACGGCCAGGTCTGCACAGTATCAGGGGGGGCGGTGCCAGCGAGCGACACATCCGGGGCCAGTCTCAAGTGGCGTGCCGTATGAATAAACGGCTGCTGCCATGAATTCCGTGTGCGGCTGTAGTAGTTCGGGCGGTATTGAAAGAAAAGGGGGAGCGCGGCATAGCTTCATGCCGGCCGCTCCCCCCTTTTAGGCCCAGGCCAGGCTCTAGCGCGCCCGCCCGTAGGCCACCCAGCTCTTGCGGCCCTGCTCGCGGGCCTGCTGGAGCGCCCGCTGGCGCGTCTCTTCGGCTGTCTCGCTCAGCTCGCGGATGTCGTAGAAGGGGCCGTCCTGACTCGTCAGCACGCCGATCGAGAGCGACATCAGGGGAGCCTGGCGCATCCCGCCGGTGTCGTCGGTCACCTCGATGTAGCCCTGCTTCTTGTGCTTGTAGTTGTAGTGGGCCCCGATCTCGGCGTCGAACTGGCTGATCAGGCGGTCGGCGATCGCCCGCAGGCGCTCGGGCGACGAGGTGATCACGAAGTCGGGGCCAACCACCATCTGGCCGACGAAGTCCTCGCTGCTGCCTAGCTCGTTGAGCACTTCGTTGAGCAGCAGAGCGCTAAACTTCAGCACATCCTCGCTGACCACCGCCCCATAGCTCTGGGTGAAGGTCTCGAAGCCGTTGATGTGCAGCAGCGCCATGGCCCAGCCCTGAGTCGCCAGCAGCGCGCGCATCTGGTCGTTGATCAGATCTGCCGTCGGCAGGTTGGTCACCGGGTGCAGCTGGTTCTTGCGGCGGGCCTCGTCGAGCTGGTTCTTGACGATCGTATGGACCTCTTCGATGTCGAAGGGCTTGACGATATAGTACTGGGCCTGGACCTCGCCGAGGCCGCGCAGGCGGTCGGTGCGCTCGCCGCGGGCGGTGAGGAAGATGATCGGGATGTGGCGGGTGCGCGGACTCGCTCGCAGGGCCTTGCCGATGTCGTAGCCCTCCATATCGGGGAGGTTGACGTCGAGCAGCGCCAAGTTCGGCGGCGTCTTGCTGCAGATCTCGAGGGCTACCGAGCCACGCATGGCCGTATAGACCTCGTACCCTTGCGAGGTGAAGTAGATCTTGAGCAGGCTTGAGATGTCGGGCTGATCTTCTACGACCAGAATGCGCTCTTTGCTCACCGGTCTATCCTCCTCGCCCTGGCGGCGAAACCTGCTGTTGGGCGATCATGCTCGGGGTCTTCGTCGACATTCGATGGGGGCTCGTCCCACTCGCTGTGCGCTATCCCGTTTCCCTCGCCGGGGTAAGCGCCGTTGCCATGGGTAGGCGGCTCTGCGTCGGGCAAACCGCCCGCCGCTTCAGCCGGATCATAGTAGACGTTCGGCCAGTGGTAGATGATCCGCCGCGGCTCGCCGCTGCTCTCGTCGAAGTCTTCGACGTTATGGCCCGGCACCGTCTTGCGTATCAGACTCTTCTCATTGTCAAAGATTATAACAGCATTTGATTCAATCATGCGGCCCGGGTAGACCACGAAGCCGCTGCCCACCTTCACATTGTGGCCCACCGCCGAGCCCAGCACCGGCAGGTTGACTTCGACCCGCTTGCCCTGGTGCAGCACCTTGATCGGCTCGTTCTGCAGGTTGAAGTCGGTGAAGCAGTTGTTCGCCCCAATGAAGGTGTTACGGCCCACCACCGTCAGCTGCAGCGTGGAGTTCTGCGCGACCATGGTGTTCTCCATCAGCGTGGTCATGAACAGCCCGGCGTTGAACGGCAGGAAGCAGCGGTCGCTCACCACACTGAGCATCACCTGGCTGCCCTGCATCACATTCACATTGCTGCCGATCACGCTGTTGGCGATCACCACCCCGGGGCCGATATAGACGTTGTCGCCAATCGTCGTCGGCCCGTGAATGGTCGCCGAGGGGTCGATCGAGCAGTTCTTGCCCACCTTGACCAGGGCCGGCGAGGCCAGGAAGTGGTTGCGCCACATCTCCTTCAGCGGGTTGAGCCGCATCAGGATCGAGGCGAGCGAGAAGCTCAGTTTCTCGGGGAAGATCCGCCAGTCCTCGGCCGACCAGCTGAACAGTTTGTGCAGGCGCGCCTTGCCCATCTTCACGTCCTGGGCGGCGGCCTGGGCGAAGACGCCCATCAGCACGTTGGCCATAAAGACGTGTACCCAGCTCTCGACCGAGAGGAAGGCTCGTAGCGGGATCTGGTAGGTCAGATCGCCCTTCGAGGCCATGTAGCTGGGGATGTGGTAGTACCCCATCTCGTGGCTGTGTGTGTCGATCACCAGCGGGGTCACGTCGGCGCTCGGGCCGTCGGGGAAGTAGTACAGCTCGGCGACATAGACATCGCCGCGTCGCTCCTCGCCCTCGGCCAGATAGGTGATGTCGTCGCGCCGCACAATGCCCGCGCAGAGCTGCAAAGCGTGGCGCTCGATGCTGGGGTCGCCCCGCGCGCCCGTGGTCGGGTTGCTCGCCCGAAAGGCGATCTGGCAGGGGCGTCGGGCCGCGCGGGCGGCCTCGATGAAGGCGTCGATCAGCGCGGCGTTAAAGAAGAGATTATCCCGATGAACCAGCAACTCGCGATCATTTGCAAGGTTTTTCTCGGGGAGTTCATCGATTGAGGCAATTTCTGTGCTGCCCTTACAGTACGCCTTGAGCAGATCGCGCTGCAGAAGCCAGAGCTGCTTGTTGAGCAGGCGCAGATCACGGGCGGGCTCGGCGAACGGGGCGATGATAGTCTGATCTCGGATGATGATCCGCTCCATCGACGGCCCCTTTCCAGCGACCAAAACCACAAAAACCAGCGCGGCGCTCTCGCATCTGTTCGCCCTGTCGGTACTATATAGTGTAGCGACAGGCGCTCACAAGCGTGAGAGATTACATTCGCATTACGGGAAACGGGCGGGGTTTCTGTGGCGCGCTATAACCCTCATTGTACACGATCGACATACCAGAATCAACGCACGCCAAGCAGACTTCCGGGGGGGTTAAGACCACTCATTCGTGGCCCCCACGCGGATGTCAGCCTACTATCAGGGGGGTTCGCGAGCCTGAGAGCGCCTATGGCTGCCCGGGCCCGCCCGCGAGCTTCGCCCGCAGATAGGTGCCCGTATGCGAGTTCGGCAGGGCCGCGATCTGCTCGGGCGTGCCCATACCGACCAGCCTGCCGCCCCCGCTGCCGCCCTCGGGGCCGATATCGACCACCCAGTCGGCGCACTTGATCACGTCGAGGTTGTGCTCGATCACCAGCACCGTGTTGCCGGCGTCGACCAGGCGCTGCAGGACGCTGAGCAGCCGCTCGATGTCGGCGAAGTGCAGACCGGTGGTGGGCTCGTCGAGGATGTACAGGGTGCGCCCCGTGGCCCGCCGGGCCAGCTCGCCCGCCAGCTTGATGCGCTGAGCCTCGCCGCCCGAGAGGGTGTTGGCCGGCTGGCCCAGCCTTACATAGCCCAGACCCACGTCGAGCAGGGTCTGCAGCTTCTCGTGGATGGCCGGCACCCGCTCGAAGAAGCGCTCGGCCTCGGCCACGGTCATGTCGAGCACCTCGGCGATGTTCCGGTCGCGGAAGCGAATATCCAGGGTCTCGCGGTTGTAGCGCGCCCCGCCGCAGACCTCGCAGGGGACGAACAGGTCGGGCAAGAACTGCATCTCGACCTGGATCAACCCCTCGCCGCCGCAGGCCTCGCAGCGCCCGCCCTTGACGTTGAAGCTGAAGCGCGAGGCGTCATAGCCGCGGGCTTTGGCCTCGGTGGTGGCGGCGAACAGGTTGCGGATGGGGTCGAAGACCTTGGTGTAGGTGGCCGGGTTCGAGCGCGGGGTGCGCCCGATTGCGCTCTGGTCGATCGCGATGATCTTGTCGAGGTGCTCGACCCCATAGATCGCATCGTGGGCCCCGGCCCGCTCGCGGGCGCCGTGCAGCAGCTGGGCCAGGCGCGGGTGCAGCGTATCGATCACCAGGCTGCTCTTGCCGCTGCCGCTCACCCCGGTTACGCAGATCAACGTGCCCAGAGGGAAACGCACGTCGATGCTCTGCAGATTGTGCTCGCGGCAGCCGCGCAGCTCGAGCAGCTTGCCGTTGCCGCGCCGGCGCTTGCTCGGGGTCGCGATGCGCCGCCGCCCGCTCAGGTACTGGCCGGTGAGCGAGCGCGGCTCGGCCAGCAGCAGCTCGAGGGGGCCGCTCGCCAGCAGCCGCCCACCCTCGTCGCCCGCGCCGGGGCCGATGTCGACCACCCAGTCGGCCGCGCGGATGGTCTCTTCGTCGTGCTCGACCACCAGCACGCTGTTGCCGAGCTCGCGCAGGCGCACCAGAGTCTCGAGCAGCCGGCCATGGTCGCGCGGGTGCAGGCCGATGCTGGGCTCGTCAAGGACATAGAGCACGCCCGACAGGCCCGCCCCGACCTGCGTGGCCAGGCGGATGCGCTGGCTCTCGCCGCCGCTCAGGGTCACCGCCGAGCGGTCGAGCTCGAGGTAGCCCAGCCCGACATCGACCAGAAATCTTAACCTATTTTTTACTTCCTTCAGGATGGGGGCGGCGATCAGGGCCTCGCGCGCGCTCAGCCCAGACTCGGCGGGCCGAGGAGCGCTCGCGGGGGCGAGCCCCTCGAGCAGCAGGTCGGCCCAGGCCACGGCCCGGACGATGGTCATGGCGGCGACCTGGGCGATCGTCTGCTCGACCACCGTAACCGCCCGCACCTCGGGCCGCAGGCGCGCGCCATTGCAGGTCGGGCAAGTGCGCGGGGTCATATAGACCGCCACGGCCTCACGCTCGGCCTCGTCCTTCGCCTCAGCCAGGCGCTTGCGCAGGCTGGGGATGACCCCTTCGAAGGCGCCCTGGACCTCGCGCTCTTTGCCGCCGACGTGGTAGCGCAGGGTCAGCACGTCGCCGTTGGTACCATAGAGCACCGCCCCGACCACCTCGGGCGGCAGGGCCCGCACCGGCGTGTCGAGCGAGAAGCCGAGGTGCTCGGCGAGGGAGCTCAGCATGTCGTCGTAGTAGCGCCTGCTGGCCTTAGCGCCCTCGCTCCAGGGCACCACCGCGCCGGCCCGCAGCGACTTCTCGCGGTCGGGGATGACCAGGCCGGGGTCGACCTCGAGCACGGTGCCGAGGCCGCTGCAGGCGGGGCATGCGCCGTGGGGGCTATTGAACGAGAAGTCCCGCGGCTCGAGGCTGCCCAGGTTGACCGGGCCGTGGACCGGGCAGGCGTACTGCTCTGAGAAGGTCAGGGCCTCGCCGCCGACCACCTGCACGACCAGCTGCCCGCCCGCCAGCTTCAGCGCCGTCTCGACCGAATCGGTGAGCCGCACGCGGTCGGGGTGATCTTGTAAGGATGAAGGCTGAGGGATGAAGGCTGAATCGGGGCCGGCCGGATTCATCCTTCCGCCTTCATCCTTCATCCTTCTGATAACCAGCCGGTCGACCACCACCTCGATCGTATGGGGACGGTACTTCTCGAGCTTGATCGGCTCGTCGAGCTCGCGCACCTCGCCGTCGACGCGCACGCGCACAAAGCCGCGCCGGCGCGCATCGTCGAGAACGGCCTGATGCTCGCCCTTGCGGTCGCGCACGACGGGGGCCAACACGAGGATGCGGCTGCCGTCGGGCAGGCCGAGGATGGCGTCGACCATCTGCTGGGGCGTCTGGCGCGCCAGCAGGCGGTTGCACTCCGGGCAGTGGGGCCGGCCCACGCGGGCGTAGAGCAGGCGCAAGAAGTCGTAGATCTCGGTCACCGTGCCCACAGTCGAGCGCGGGTTGCGGCTGCCGCTCTTCTGGTCGATCGCGATCGCTGGCGAGAGGCCGTCGATGCTGTCGACGTCGGGCTTCTCGAGCTGGCCGAGGAACTGCCGGGCATAGGTCGAGAGGCTCTCGACATAGCGGCGCTGGCCCTCGGCGAAGATCGTATCGAAGGCCAGAGTGCTCTTGCCCGAGCCCGAGAGGCCGGTGATCACCACCAGCCGGTTGCGCGGCAGGCTTACGTCGATATTCTTGAGGTTGTGCTCGCGGGCGCCGCGAACGACGATCCAGTCCATGCTCTGCCGCCTGCTCCTGGCGCGCCGCCCCTCAGCGCCACCTCGACGCCGGATCATAGCACAATTCTTACCCCCCCGCGGCATATGCCACGCTACACGGTCGTACGAGCCGTACGGGTCACAGGTGCGCTTCCACAGGACCTTCGTAATATTGAAATTCTCTTTAACTTCTTTTATACTTCCAATCACAGCCCGAACATTCGAGCCACCACACCACTATGAAGGAGCCGACCCCAATGACGCTGACACGAAGGGGCATGATACGCGGGAGCGCCGCGCTGACCGCTGCGGCGGCGGCCGACGCACTGCTGCGGGAGCCAAGGCTCGCCATGGCCAGCGGCTGCCAGATCCTCCCCCCCGCGTCGCCTTCCAACATCGTACTCAACCGGCTCTCGTACGGCATGAGCAGCCGTGACGCAGCCGCCTTCGCCGCCCTGCCCGGCAGCGACGAAGAGCGCTACGACGCCTGGGTAGGCCAGCAGCTCAACCCGGCGAGTATCGACGATAGTGCCTGCGAGGCGCGCCTGGCCGGCACCCGCCTCAAGATCAAATACGGCGCCGTCAACCAGGCCCGCACCCTCGGCCTGCTCGGCGCCTCGATCGGCCAGCTCTGGCCCCTCAGCGACCACCCCGAGTGGACCGAGCGCACGCGCCCTTTTGACGAGGTGCGGGTCGCCACCTGGATCAGGGCCGTCTACAGCCGCCGCCAGCTCTTCGAGATCCTGGTCGACTTCTGGCACAACCACTTCAATGTGCGCGCCACGGTCGACGGGGCGGTAATGGCCACCTGGCCCCTCTACGACCGCCTGATGCGCACCCACGCCCTCGGCAACTTCCGCACCTTCGTCGAGGCGGTCGGCAAGAGCGTGGCGATGATGTACTACCTGGACAACGCCAGCAACAAGGCGGCCGGCGGCGAGGGCGGCAACGAGAACTACGCCCGCGAGCTGTTCGAGCTGCACACCCTCGGCTCGGACAACTACCTGAAGTTCTACAACGACCGCGGGCAGATCCCGACCGTCAGCTATGGCGGCAAGGCCTACCCGGCCGGCTATATCGACGACGACGTCTACGAGGCCTCGCGCTGTCTGACCGGCTGGACGATCGCCGACGGCCGCGACGGCAAGCCGGACACCGGCGACTTCTACTACAAAGCCGATTGGCACGACACCTACCCCAAGACCGTCCTGGCCCCCCGCCCGATGGAAGGCGTGTCCCCGGCGCCCAACATCCCCGCCCGCCAGGCCGAGCTCAAGGATGGCCAGGACGTCTACGATCTCGTCGCGAACCACCCGGGCACCGCCCGCCACCTCTGCACCAAGCTGGCGCGACGCCTGATCGCCGACAACCCGCCCCAGGCGGTGATCGACGCGGCCGTGAGCGTGTGGATGTCGGCCGTGGGCGCGCCCGACCAGATCGCCCAGGTGGTGCGCAGCATCCTGCTCTCGCGCGAGTGCCGCACCTCCTACGGGCTCAAGGTGCGCCGGCCCCTCGAGGTTGTCTGGGCCTACCTGCGGGCCACCGCCGCCGATCTGCCCAGCGACGTCGAGGCCGAGGGCGGCGACACGGGGAAGGGCGGCTACTGGGGCAGCATTATGTACCAGGCCGACCAGAGCGGCCACCGCCTCTTCGCCTGGGAGACGCCCAACGGCCACCCCGATCTGGGCACCTACTGGGCGAACACCAACGGCATGCTGCGCCGCTGGAACAGCTACTTCAACCTGAGCCAGGGCTGGGGCGGCAACGTCAAGATCGACATCCCCGGCCAGACCAACCTGGGCGCCAGTTGCGCCCAGATCGTCGACGCCTGGACGGCCCGCCTGTGCGGCTTCCCCCTCACCGGCACCGTGCGGCAAGAGCTGATCACCTTCCTCGCGGCCGGCGGCAACCCCGACGCCCCGCCCGCCCCCAGCAAGGGCGCCCCCGACTGGGGCGACCAGAAGGTCGTGGCCGAACGGGTGACCTGTATGGTCCACCTGCTGGCTATGAGCCCAGACTTTCAGCTGCGCTGAGGCCTCGGCCTCGCGCGCTCAGCCGAGGGGCGCCAGCGCGTCTCCCCCCCGCGGGGGCGCCCCATAGTCCGGGTCGGACGCGGTTCTCCCCCCCGCGTCCGGCCAAACCCTCCCGCGTCTTCTCCAGCAGCATAACTAGGGGCCGCCAGGCGGCCTTCGGAGGATTATTGTGTCAATCACGCGCCGTGGTTTCCTGATGGGCTGCAGCACCGCCATCGCCGCTATGGCCGCCAGCAAGGTGAGCCGCCTGGTCTTCGCCGATCCGACCCAGGCCGCGGCAGGCAACGAGATCCTGCTCGTGGTCTTCCTGCGCGGCGGCTGCGACGGCCTGAGCGTGCTCAGCCCCTTCGATGACCCGGTCTACCGCCAGGCGCGCGGCGACCTGGCCCTGCCCCTCGCCGGCGCCAACGCGCCCCTGCTGCTCGACCCGAAGAACGCGAGCTACGGCACCAGCAGCTTCGGGCTCAATGGCAAGATGCCCCACCTGAAGGAGCTCTATACCGCGGGCAACCTGGCCCTGGTCCACGCCTGTGGCCTCAACGACGATACGCGCAGCCACTTCGACGCAATGGACTACATGGAGCGCGGCACGCCCGGCGAGAAGAGCACCAGCAGCGGCTGGATCACCCGCCACCTGCAGTCGCTCAGCCTGGGCCCGGGCCTGCTGCCCGTGGTCTCGGCCGATAGCGCCGCGCCCGCCTCGCTGCTCGGCTTCGGCCCCGCCGTGGCGATGAACCGCCCCAGCGACTTCTCGCTCGACACCTTCTGGCGCTATAACCGCAAGGAGGACGGCTACCCGATCCAGCAGATCCTCGAGCGCTTCTACCCAGGCTACGGCCGCAACCCGGTCGATGTGGCCGGCAACCGCACCCTGAAGACCATCAAGGCCCTCCAGGCCGCGGGGGTCGCGAACTACACGCCGCGCGCCGGGGTGACCTACCCCAACGGCTCCTTCGGCGACTCGCTGCAGACCGTCGCCCAACTGACGAAGCTCGAGCAGGGGCTCAAGGTGGCCACCATCGACTTCGGCGGCTGGGACACCCACGAGAGCCAGGCCAGCCGCGAGGGCGACGGCTACCTGCCCGACCGCCTCGGCACCCTCTCGGCCGGCCTGCACGCCCTGATCAGCGACCTGGTCGACTACCTGCCGCGTCTGACTGTGGTGGTGATGAGCGAGTTCGGGCGGCGCCTCGGCCGCAACGCCAGCAACGGCACCGACCACGGCCACGGCAACGTGATGATGGTCCTGGGCGGCGGGGTCAACGGCGGCAAGATCTATGGCGCCTGGCCCGGCCTGCAAGACCTCGACCAGGGCCAGGATCTGCGCATCACCACCGACTACCGGGTCGTACTTAGCGAGATCGTCACCCGCCGCCTGGGCAACCCCAATCTGGGGGCGATCTTCCCCGGCCTCACGGCGACCCAGTATCAGCCCCTCGGCCTGGTGAGCGGCGCCGACCCCGGCCCGATCATCTGGAACAGCGCCGGCCAGCAGCTCTCGCCCGCGGCCGATGGGGCCTACAAGACCTACCTGCCGGTGATGTCCAACTGTAGCGCGTAAGACAAGATTCGTAACCGAGTTACGCTCTTCGCCGCTGCGGGTGGATGTGGAGGGCCTGGCCCTCCACGCGAAGACACACTCCTCGGCCCCTGCTCTCCCGTGAGGGAGCAGGGGCCGCTTCTCATGCAAAGGCCCGCGCCAGGGCCTCGAGGTCAGCCGGCGCGATCGGGCCGCGCAGGCGCGCGACGGCCGCGGCGAGGGCCCGGGCCGGCTCGCCCTGGGGGGCCGTCGGGGCCAGCCGCGCCCGGATCAGGGCGACATACGGCCGGGCCAGGTCGTCCGCAGTCTGGGGCTCCTCGAGGATCGCCAGGTCGGCGGCGAGCTGGGCCGCCGCGCCCGCGCCGTCGACCACACCCGGCATATCCGCGGCCAGGCTCAACAGACGCACAGCCCGCTCGAGGGCTGCCTGGCGCTCGGGGCCGGGCTCACCCGGCCCCGCCTCGGCGGAGCGCCCACCCGCGGGCTCGTCCGCACCCGGCTGCACGCCCTCGCCCGCCCCTGCCTGCTGTTCGACCAGGGCCCGCAGGCGCGGCATGCCGGCCCTGAGCAGGGCCTCGATCTCGCCGGCGTACTGGAGCCAGGCCCCCATGGCCATGCGGAAGGGGTCGGGGATGTTGCGGGGGCTCCCGGCCAGCTCGCCCAGGGTGACGACGGACTGGTCGGGGAAGCTCGCCCGCACGACGCGGGCGACCCCGCTGTCGATGGCGACACAGACGGCGGCCGCGGCGGCGAGCTCGGGGCTGAGCGAGCGGGCCAGGTGCCCGCCAATGTCGAGGCCGAGGGCGAGCATGGCCGAGCGGGCCTCGGGCTCGGCCGGGTCGCCGTCGTGGCCGACCACGCCCGCCGAGCCCACGCTCCAGGCGAGCCCCTGACGGGCGGCCAGGCGCCCAAGTAGGGCCGCCGCCATTGGCGCGCGGCCGGTGTCCGCCGCCCCGATGATCAGCACAAATGGCTCGGGCATGGGCGCCTCCCCGGCTGATCATGGGCCGCAGCAGCCCTGACACGCCGCGTTATTAAGGGATATTTGACCATTTTCTCACCTTATGATACTTTACAAATGGCCACTGACCCTGACTGTCACGGCCGGATCCCGGGCGATCACCCCCGCTCACCAGGCGTCTCTGCACAATCTAGCGAAAACCTAGCCGGAGTACCGGGCCACGTCGCCCGCGCTCCCAAGGGCCGATAGACGCCCCGATGGCGCTCTGCACCGACGCAAAGTGTCATCACCCACGGCCGCGCGCCCCGACAGCGCCGGCCTGATCCAAGTGCGATTACGGGGTACACGCCCCAACCAACCAGGAGGTCTGTGCTTTGCTGAGTCCATGCTCGACTCTGCCGAGCGGCGCACGCCGCGCCAATCGTCACGCCCTCGCCCTCTGGCTGCTGGCCCTGACGGTCGCCCTGACAGGCGCCCTTATGCCACGGCCCGCCCACGCCGCCCCGAGTCTGATCCTGCCGACGCCCCCAGGCGAGCGCTGGCGCATCATCCAGGGCTACGGCTGCGGCACCCACAACGCCTGGGACCGCTACTCCCTCGACTTCGCCCAAGTCGACGGGCCCACCTACGACGCCCCTGTCCGCGCCGCGGCCGGCGGCGAGGTCTGGCACTGGGAGAGCGGCAGCGGGACGCTGATCCTGCACCACGGCGAGCGCTTCTTCACCATGTACACCCATCTGGCCCGGGCCGTCGCCACCGAGCGCGGCCGCTACTTCGAGGCCGGCGCCACCATCGGCTTCGCGGGCGACCGCGGAGCGCCGGGCGTGCCCCACTTGCACTTCACCGCCTTCACGGCGAGCGGCAACGGCTGGAGCGGCAAAGAGTCGCTGCCCCTGCGCTTCGCCGAGGGCTACGACTTCCCCGAGGTCGGCGGCTGCAGCCAGCACGGCGGCACGATCGTCACCGCGGCCTCCATCAAGGCCCCCGAGGTCCACTTTCAGAGCGAGGCCGAGCCGGGGCGCTGGTACAACAGCGATCTGCGCATCGCCTTCACCAGCGACTGGTCGGGCGGCGGCCTGAGCCAGGCCTGGGATAAAGAGCCCCCCGCCGAGGGGCCGATGTTCCCCCGCGCCAGCGACGGCTACGCCCAGCTGGCCGAGGCCGGCGAGGGGCTACACACCCTGCAGGTGCGGGTCTGGGGCCCCGACGGCAAGCAGACCCTCGCAACCTTCGGTCCCATCGGCTTCGATAAGACCCCGCCGGCGGCCCCCGCCCCCATCGCCGACCTGAAGGCGCCCCCCGGCGCTCAGGTAATCACCTGGGCCGCGGCCGCGGACGCCCTCTCGGGCGTGGCCGGCTACCGCGTCTATATCGGGGCCGACCCCGAGGGCAAGGCCGACTGGTTCACCGCCGAGCCCTTCGTCAAGACCGATCCGCTCGCCCCGGGACGCTATCTGGTGCGCGTCCAGAGCCTCGACAGGGCCGGCAATAGCAGCCCCTGGGCGACCCTCGGCGCCATCACCGTCAGCGCCCCATAGACCGTTACAGCTGGGCGCATAAGGGGGGCCTAGCCCCCCTTTATGATTCCTCGCCCTCGGGGCGCAGCTCGAGCTCGCGCAGGAAGAGCAAGAAGGTCCGCGCCAGCTTCTTATGCTCGCCGTTCAGGCTGTCGTAGAGAGTCAGAAAGGCGTCGCGCTCGCGGTTCGAGGCGCTGAAGTTGTAGGAGTCTTTGCCGGCGGCCTCGTTGATCAGCTCGATCGCCGTGGTGCGAAAGGCCGTCGCCAGGCCCTCCAGCTCAGTCACGCGCACCCCTGTGGTCCCTGCCTCGACGCTCGAGATGTATGACCCGCTGACCCCGATCCTGCCGCCCAGGTCGGCCTGCGTAAGCCTATCGCGCATCCGCTTGCGCTTGATCACCTCGCCGATCCGCTCGTTCAGCGTGGGCACGCGTACCTCCTTGATGTATGTAGAGCGTACGGAGCCGCCCCATGCGTTGCGGCGCCCCCTCCATATTGTAGCGCAGCGGGTCGCCCGGCGCGACCCGCCTCGGGGTAGCCTAGGGCGAGGCTAACGCCGACCCACGGCGGCCTGGGCGATCCGCCAGAGCGAGCGCCGGCGCGGCATCACCTCGAAGACCTTGCCCGAGACCCGGTCGTTGCCGGGCCCGAGCATCGCTAGAGCCAGCTCGGCGGTCTCCTCGGCGGTCGTCCCGAAGATCTGCTTGACCCGCGGGAAGGCCTTGAGGGCCTCGGCGGCCCGCCCCACGGCCTCCCACTCATTGGTCATGTCGGTGTCAACGATACCGGGCGCCAGCACATTGACCGTCACGCCCTTCTGGTCGGCGTGCTCGCGCGCCAGGCCCTCGCTGAGCCTGACGATGCCGGCCTTCGAGGCGCTGTAGGCGCTCAGGAAGCGCTGGGCGCGCTTGAAGCCGCCGCCGGTGAGGTTGATCAGCCGGCCGTAGCGCCGCTGGAGCATGTGCGGCAACACGGCCACAGAGCCGTAGTACGAGCCCAGCAGATTCACCTGAAGCACCCGCTCCCAGGCCCCGGGCGGCACGTCGACCGCCGCGGCGAACGGGCCCGAGATAGCGGCGTTATTGACCCAGATGTCGACCTGCCCGAAGCTCGCCAGAGCGTGGGCGAGCAGGGCCTCGACCTGGGGGCGCTCCGCCACGTCACAGGCCTTGCCCGTAGCCTCAAAGCCGCGCGCCCGCAGGGCGGCGACCGTCTCGGCCACAGCCTCGGCGCGCGACGACGAGACCACGACGCGGGCCCCGGCGGCGCCATAGCGCTCGGCGATGGCCCGCCCGATGCCCCGGGTGCTGCCGGTGATCACGGCGACCCGGCCGACGAGTGAAACTGGCTGCTTTGCCATGAGTGATCGAGCGCGGCATGCCGCGCCCTTAGACGTGGCGAGCGACTAGGCCCGACGGCGAATGATCAGCGTCTCGCCCTGGCGCGAGGCCTTGATCGCGGTCATGCCGCGCAGGCCGTCGGGCAAGAGCAGGTGGCGACGGTAGGGCCCGACCTTAATGATCAGCTCGTCGCCGCTGAGCGTGAGGCCCAACAGCTCGCGGGGCAGGCCCGGGAGATTGAGGGCCACGGCGGGCTCGGGCGGGCCGCTGATCACAATCGGCGTGGCGATGGGCGGACCGGGTAGGGGCGAGTCCTCGCCATACAGGCGCGCCCCGATCGCCGCGAGGGCCGCGGCCCCGCCGGGGGTGGCGGCGGTCTCGAGGCCGTAGACGGCGCGGCCGTGAAAGACCTGCCCCGCCTCGTCGACGGTCGCCGTCTGCTCGGCGCACAGCGCGTCGAGGGCGGCGAGCTGCGCGCCTGCGGGCAGCATCGGACCGGCCACCAGACACTCGACGGCCAGACCGAAGAGCTGCAGGGCCGGCACAGCGACCCTGGCCTCGTCGAGGCCGCCGCGGTCGGGGCGCATCACATAGCGCACCTGCACCGAGGCGGGGGCGGTCATCTCGTCGCGCAGGATCTCGAGCTGCACGCGGGCGTCTTGCACGCGGCCGAGCCAGTCGCTGACCATCGGCAGCAGGGCCGTAGGGACGATCGCCCGGGCGACCGAGGCGCTCGAGCGGCCGGGGCCGCGGTCGAGGCCGAGGAAGAGGCGCACGAGCCAGCGGAAGGTGTCGGGCGAACCCAGCGAGCGCAGCAGAGTCTCGGGCGGCCCGGCATCGACGCAGGCCAGATCGTAGTCGCGGTCGAAAGAGCGCAGGCGGGTGACGGCGAGGAAGAGGTCGCTGCCGGGGATGACTGGCAGCTCGTCGCCGATGATCGCGGGGCCGCTCGGGGGGCGCACGGCGCCCCAGACCGCCGCGAGGTCGGCCAGGGGGTCGAGGCACCAGAGGTCGAGGCCGGGGGCGATGGTTTGCGGCTCGGCCGCCGCCGGGGCGCCGGCGATGGCGGCCACAGGGTGGGTGGGGCCGACGCTGGCCAGAAGCACCCTGGCCCCATCGGCGGCGGCCGCGGCAGCCGTGGCGGCAGCGGCGAGCGCGTTGGCGCCAGAGGGTCCGGTGAAGATAAGGGTCTGCATTTCCTACTCCGCGCCATGGCGGGACGACATCAGTGCAGAGTGTAGCACATCCGCGAGGGGCTCAGGCTGCTATAATGGGGCGGTGGGCGACCTCAGGTGTCGCCCTGTCTAGAGTAAGGAGCGTGCCCATGGCCGAGCCCCTTGACGCGCAGCCCGTCGGCGCGTTTCTCGACGCCCTCGCCTCGAGCGCCCCGACCCCGGGTGGCGGCAGCGTGGCCGCCCTGAGCGGCGCAATGGCCGCCGGCCTGGTGAGCATGGTCTGTGCGCTCACCGTCGGCAAGAAGCAGTATGCCGACATCGAGGACGAGGTGCGCAGCATCAACGAGCGCGCCGAGACCCTACGCCGCGAGCTCCAGAGCCTCGCCGAGCAGGATATCGAGGTCTTCACCCGTCTCTCGACGGCCTACAAGCTGCCGCGCACCACCGATGCCGACGCCGCCACCAGGCAGGCCGCCATCCAGCATGTCACGCGCCAGGCCGCCATTGTGCCCCTGCGCACCGCCCAGGCCGCCGCGGCGGTGCTGCCCCTCTGCACGGCCCTGGCCGCGCGCGTGGGTCGCCTGATCGTCAGCGATATCGGCGTCGCCGCACTTCTCGCCCGCGCAACCGTACAGAGCGCCATCCTCAACATCGAGATCAACCTGTCGGGGCTCGAGGACCAGATCTTCGTCCGTGAGACGCGCGCTCAGGTCGAGGATCTGGTCACCGGCCTCGGCGAAGAGACCGAGGGGATCGTCGCAATCGTGCGCGGGCGGATCAACCAGTAGGGTATATGACAGCCACCATCCTCGACGGGCGGGCTCTGGCCCAGGAGCTGAAGGCCGAGGCTCAGGCCGAGATCGCCATCCTCGCCCAGCGGCTCGGCAGGGCCCCCAGCCTGGTCGTCGTGCAGGTCGGAAACGACCCCGCGTCATCGCGCTACGTCCGCACGATCGGCAAGCTCTGCAACAGCGTCGGCGCAACCTTTCACCTCGAACTGCTGCCCGCAGAGGCCCCCCAGGCCGACCTGCTGGCGATCATCAGGACCCTGAATGGCGAGCAGGCCGTGGACGGCATCCTCATCCAGATGCCCCTGCCCGGCCACCTCGACGCGACCGAGGCCATCCTGGCCATCGACTACCGCAAGGATGTCGACGGCGTCCACCCGATCAACGCCGGCCTCCTGGCCCAGGGCCGCCCCGGCATCGTGCCCAACACGCCCGCCGGCGGCATGGAGCTGCTGCGCCGCAACGGGATCGAGCTCCGCGGCAAGCGCGCCGCCGTCGTCGGACGCAGCGCCATCGTGGGCCGGCCCATGGCCCAGCTGCTGCTGCAGGCCGACGCCACGGTGACGGTTTGCCACTCGCGCACGCCCGATCTGGGGGCTGTGCTGCGCGAGTGCGAGGTCGTCTGTGTGGCGACGGGGCGCCCAGGCCTGATCACGGCCGACATGATCCGCCCCGGCGCCGTGGTGGTCGACTTCGGCACCAACGTCACCGCCGACGGCAGCCTGGTGGGCGATGTCGACTTCGCCACGGTGGTCGAAGTGGCGGGCGCGATCACACCCGTGCCCGGCGGCACGGGGCCGGTCACCAACGCCATGCTGCTGAAGAATCTGAACGACGCGGCGCAGGCCCGCGCGCCACGGCCATGAAGATCCTGGTCCTCGGGGGCGATGGGCGCGTCCACGCCCTCGTCTGGAAGCTGTTCAACAGTCCGGCCGCCGACCTGCTGGTGGCCCCCGGCAACGGCGGGGCCGCGCTGCTGGCCCCCGTCGCCCCGGTCGACCCGGCCAATCCGCTCGAGGTGGCCCGCTGGGCCTTCGACGAGGGCGTCGAGCTGATCGTGCCCGCCGATAGTGCGCCCCTGGCCGCGGGGCTGGTCGACGAAGTGATCGCGATGCACATCGGGGTCTGCGGGCCCTCGCAGCGCGCCGCCCGGCTCGAGCACAGCCGCTGCTTCGGGCGGGCCTTCCTCGAGCGCAACGGCCTGCCCGTGGCTCGCGGGCGCGTCTGCGCCGACCTGACCACCGCCGAGAAGTACCTCGCCGCCCAGCCGCTGCCGGTCGTGATCAAGGCCGACCGGCCCGAGGATGGCGAACACGTCTATCACGACCGCTACACGGCCCTCGAGGCTCTGCGGGCCAGCTTCGCCGAGGGCCCTGCCGCTGCGGGGGGCGGGGTGGTGATCGAAGAGCATCTGGCCGGGGTGACGGTCAGCTTCACGGCTCTGACCGACGGCGCGGCCACGGTGCCCCTGCTGCCCGTGCGGACCTACGACCGGCTTGGGCCCGAGGCCGACAGCCCGCCGGCCCCCGATATGGGCGCGATCACCGGCAACTCGGCCTACGCCCAGAAGCTCGGCGCCTACCTGCAGGCCCAGATCGTCGCGCCGATCGTCGCCGCCCTCGCGCGCGAGCGGCTGCCCTACTGGGGCTTCCTCGGCGTCGACTGTGTCATCACGGGCCAGGGGCCGCGGGTCAGCGGCCTGCGCTGCAGCCTGCGCAGCATGGAGGCCGAGGCCGTGCTGCCGCGCCTCGAGGACGACCTGCTGCCGCTGATCGAGGCGGCAATCACCAGGCGCCTCGCTGCGGCCCCACCCCCGCGCTGGCGCGACGAGGCCAGCGTCGCCCTAGGCCTGGTGTCGCAGGGGTACCCCCACCACTTCCCCCACGGCGCGGTCCTCCAGGGCCTCAGCGAGGTCGACCAGGGCGTGCTGGTCTTCCACGACCAGACCCACAACCCGGCCGGGCTGCGCTACTCGCCGCTCAGCGGCGGCCTTGGCAGCCTCTTCTCCGGGGGGCAGGCCCCCCTGGGGGCGGTGACGGTGACGGGCGGCCACGCGGCGACGGTGGTCGCCCTGGGCGCGACCCTCGCCGGTGCGCGAGGCCGGGCCTTACTCAACGCCGAGCGGATCAACTTCCCCGGGCGGACCTACCGCGAGGATGTGGGCGCCCACGAGTTCCGGTAGGGCGCCTACGGCACTACGGCGTAGGCCCGCACCGGGAAGGCGGCCGCGCCCGTCAGCTTGGGCGGCGCCGCGTGAAACGTGAACGGCCCCGGCGGGATCTGGTCGAGGCGGGTCAGGTTCTCGACGATCAGCACATTGGCGTTCAGCAGAGTCACGTGGGCCGGGCGGCGGGGGTCATTAGGGTCGTCGGCGACCAGAAAGTCGCAGCCGACCAGCTTCGCGCCCCCGTCGCGCAGGGCCAGGGCCAGCTCGGCCGAGACGAAGGGGTGCTCGGCGTAGCCGGGCAGGCCCCAGTAGTAGCCCCAGCCAGTGTTGAGCAGCACCGCCTTGCCCGCCACGTCGAGGCCCTCGAGCACCGCCGGGCCGATAGGCTCGCGCGGCTGGAGCCCCGCACAGTTCACCACCAGGCCCGGCAGCACCAGCTGGCGCAGGTCGAGGCGCTCGATGCTGGCGCCGGCGGGGTTGAAGTGGAAGGGGCTGTCGAGGTAGGTGCCCACGCTGGTGATCAGCTGGGCGTAGCTGATCTCGACGGTAGTGCCAACGTAGCGCCCGCTGAAAGCGGACTGGGCGTGGCTGAGGTAAGGGGTGCAGGTGGGGCGGGGCCAGTCGGGGCTGAAGATTGGCGTCTCTGGACCGATCGCATGAGAAAGGTCGAGCAGCTCCATAACGGGGACCTCGGGTGAGCGCCAGAGGGGCGCGGCGAATTGAGCCGAATTTTACCATGGGCGCCCCTACTACGCCCGGCAGCAGCAGGTAAGAGTCCTTCACCGGACGCCCTTGACTCACATGACGCAGCGTGTTATACTGCCCGCATAACGCAATGCGTTAACGCCTGCGACAGCCGCGCGAGTATGGTATGATCCCAGCGGCTGGTCCCAGTGCTCATCTGCATAGCCCTAGATTGAGAGGATGACCATGACTGCACCTGAAGAGATCGAGGTCGACGTCCGCCAGATCGAGGAGCAGACCACCCAGCCCAACCCCGCAGCGCCAATCTTCGACGTGGTGCGCCGCATGATGCTGGCCGGCTTCGGCGCCTTCGCCCTCACCCGCGACGAGGCCGAGCAGTTTCTGAACCGCCTGGTCGAGCGCGGCGAGATCGCCCAGAAGGATGCCCAGCACCTGATTGACGAGTCGATGACCAAGTTCCGCTCGGTGGCCACGCCGCCGGCCACCACGGTCGAGACTAGCGTCAACAGCATCACCACCCAGATGGAGACCGGGCTCGAGCAGCTGCTCAACCGCATGAACATCCCCTCGAAGCGCGACATCGACGAGCTGAGCGCCAAGATCGCCCAGC
>CAZKTU010000040.1:29847-35124 GCA_964555675.1 uncultured Oscillochloris sp. | reverse complement strand
CCGGCCCCGGAAGACCTGGGTCAGATTGTGGCCCGCGGCCTCCTCACCCTTGCCCTGCTTGTCGTCGCCGCCCTCGGTCGCCGCCGCAGCTGAATGGACATCTCCATAATGAACACATCCTTGGAAAGGATCGACCTGTGACACCCCAGACCGACCGACGGCCCGCCGCTTCACATGCAGGCAAAAGCTGGCTCCGTCTTCGCCAGATCGCCCTCACCTTGCTCGCGATCCCCGTCGCACTGCTCGCACTCGGCGCGAGCTACGAGGCGCTGATGGCCGCGGGCGACACTCAGCGCTACCCGCCGCCCGGCCGCCTCGTCGATATCGGCGGGCGCCGCCTCCACCTGCACTGCGTCGGCGGGGGCAGCCCGACGATCGTGTTCGAGTCGGGCCACGCGGGCACCTCGATCGACTGGACGCTGGTGCAGCAGCAGCTCGCCGGCGAGGCCCGCGTCTGCGCCTACGAGCGGGCGGGCCTGGGGTGGAGCGACCCTGGCCCGCTGCCGCGCACCCCCGAGCGCATCGTCGACGACCTGCACGCGCTGCTGACCGCTGCCGGCGAGCCGGCCCCCTACGTCCTGGTGGGCCACTCGCTCGGCGGGCGCTACGTGCGGCTGTTCGCGGAGACCTACCCTCAGGACGTCGCCGGCGTCGTCCTGGTCGACGCGCGGAGCGAGCACCACGACCAGGCGCTTTCCCCCGAGGCGCGCGCGGCCCTTGAGGCCAACAACGACCCAGGCGCCGCGATGGACTGGATGCGCCGCCTGGGTGTGATGCGCCTCATTGGCGGGCGGCTGGTTGCGTCGCAGATCGTGGAGCTGAAGCACCTCCCGTCGGAGCTGCTCCAGACCTCGATCGTGCTGGGCATGCGGCCGGCGAGCGTCATCGCCTCGGGCAGCGAGTTCGCCGAGCGAGAGCGCAGCGATGACCTGCTCCAGGGAGCCTCCCTGGCCGACACGCCCCTATGGGTGCTGGCATCGCAGCAGTCGAGCGCGATGGACCTCTCCTGGCTGGAGGGTCAGCGGCAGCAGACCGCTCTCTCGACCAGGAGTGTGTTCCAGACCCTGGACGGCGGGCACTACCTGCAGTTGGACAACGCGACGAACGTGAGCACCGCGATCCGGGAGGTGATGCAGCTGGCGCGCCGGTGACCCCGCAGAGTTGGGGGTTGTAGCTGCAACAGAACGGGTTAGAACGAGGGGCGTGACGCTGCGATGCGTCGCGCCCCTCACGCAGTGTTCAGCTATACCCCCCAACTGGGCGGTATCGCAATCAGTCGGCTGTCGCCCCGTGCTCCCCCCACCTGCCGCGTCCGCCTGTGAGCCAAAACCTCTATTGTAGCGGCAGAGCAAGCGACAAGAGCAGGAGCACCGACGATGAACGCAACCGTAAGCCGCCCGCAGAGCAACCTCCGTTCGGCCGCCAGCGTGATCGAGGGCCGCACCGCTCATCGGCGCTTCGGCGTCATCGCCGGCCGGCAGCGCTGCCAGCCGGGGAGGGCGCCTCCCACGTAGCCCTCGTCGGCACTCCGCTGCTTCAGGCAGCCGCCTCGAACGCCCCCTGTGATTTCCGCTCTCTGGATAGAGCCTACGGAGCAACCTCGTGTTTAAGAAGCTCGCCTACACCCTCACTGCACTGACCGCAGCAACCCTGATCAGCGCCTGCGGCACGACCGCCATCACCCCCGCGCCCGCCCCGACCACTGTGCCCACTGTCGCCCCGACTACCAGTGTTGACACCGCCGCGATTGATGCCTACGTGACGAAGATGCTGGCGACCTATGATGTGCCGGGCGCCGCGATCGCCCTCGTGCTGCCCGACGGCAGCACCTACACCCAGGGCTACGGCGTGCGCGACACTATCGCCGGTGCGCCAGTCACCGCCGATACCCAGTTCGCCATCGCGTCGGTCACCAAGTCCTTCACGGCCCTCGGGATGCTGTTGCTGGTGGATGAGGGCAAGGTCAATCTCGACGCGCCGGTGAACACCTACCTGCCGGAGTTCCGCCTCTCCGACCCGGCGATGACGTCGAAGGTCACCGTGCGCCATCTACTAATGCACGCCAGCGGCATGGAGCGCAACAATGCCGCTACCGGCAACCCCACCATCACCCGTGATCAAATCGTCGCGCTGGCCGCCGAGACGCCACTGGTGGCAGCGCCGGGTGAGAAGCATATCTATTCCAATCTCAACACAATCGCCGCCGCGCGGATCATCGAGCTCGTTAGTGGCCAGAGCTGGGAGGAGTTCACACGCGAACGCATCCTCGCCCCGCTGGGGATGACGAGCGCGACGCTGAACACGACGGCCATGCAGCAGCAGCCCAACTTCGCCCTGCCCCACGAGCTAGATCTCGTCGCCGGGATGGTGCCCAGCACGCCGTTTGATGCCTACGCCGAGGCTCCGGCCGGCGGGATCAACGCCAACGCCAATGAGATGCTGCGCTACCTCCAGTTCCAGCTCGGCGACGGCAGCATCGGCAGCGTACCTATGCTGACCGCGAACTCCCTTGCAGAACTGCACCGCACCCAGATCACGACTGATGAGACCAGCCAGGGCAGCGGCGCCGCCCGCCGGGCGGCTGAGCAAGGGGTGCCCGCCCCCGAGATCCTGATTAGCGACTTCGGCTACGGGCTCTACTGGTATACCGAGCGCTTCCAGGGCCATCGCGTGGTGCAGCACGACGGGCAGGCGCCGGGGTACAGTGCTAGCATGAGCTTCGCCCCCGAGCAGGGCGTCGGCGTGGTCGTGCTAACGAACGCCACCTACGCCTTCGGCTTTGTCGAGTCGGTGCGCCTGCACCTGCTCGAGGAGCTGCTCAACGTCACGCCGCGGCACAACACGCAGGCGATCATCGAGGCCCAGCTGGCCCTGGAGGGTCGCAACCTGGCGAGCGTTCGTGCTCCGGCCGAGGCGGTGCGCAGCTACACCGCCGACCCTGCGCAGCTGGAGGCCCTGTCCGGCACCTACACCAACCTCGCCGCCCCGGAGCCCGCGACGGTCACGGTGGTCGACGGACGGGCGTTGCGGCTGGAGCTTGAGTCGCCGATGGGCCCCCTCAGCCTCGACCTGCTGCCCGTCGCGGCTGACCGCTTCCTGATCAACACCCCGCCGTACCGGGGCTTCCCTGTGGAGTTCAAGGCTGATGCCGAGGGCACCCTGGTGACGCTGAACGGCTTCGAGGTCGCCCGGCGTCCCGCGCAGCCGTAGACTGCCTGACAGCACACGGAGGGCGGCGAGACTATTCCTTGCCGCCCTTCTTCGTCTCTACGGACATGAAGTCATGAAGTGTGGAGCCGAGCTGCCCCATGCCCAGTTTCATCGCGGCAGCGGCTATCAGCCGACGAGCTTGTGCTCGACGGCGAGGGCCACCGCCTCTGTGCGGCTGGTCACCGAGAGCTTCGCCAGGATGTTGCTCACGTGGCCCTTGATCGTCGACTGGCTCACCATCAGCCGCTCGGCGATCTCAGTGTTGTTCAGCCCTTTGACCATCAGCGCCAGCACATCTCGCTCGCGAACGGTGAGGTCGTGGCCGGGGGCGGCCGGCCTCGTCGCCGCGTTGATCAGCGCTTGAGTCGCCTCGGGGGCGAGGGTGGGGCGCCCGGCGTGGGCGGCGCGGATGGCCTGAGCGAGGTCGCTGCCAGAGACGTTCTTGAGCAGGTAGCCGATCGCGCCCGCCTGGATCACCCGCTGCACCAGCTCGTCGTCGCGGAAGCTGGTCAGGGCGATCACCCTGGTCTGGGGGAATTGCCGGCGGACCTCTGCGGTGGCGGTCGCCCCGTCCATCTCGGGCATCATCAAGTCCATCAGCACCACGTCGGGCTGGAGGCGCGCGCACTGCTCCAGCGCGTCCGCACCGCTCTCGGCCTCCCCTACCAGCTGCAAATCGGGGTAGACACTCAGAAACGCCCCCAGGCCACGCCGCACCATCGCGTGGTCGTCCACCAGCAACACCTTGATCGCCTCGGCCATACGCTCCTTCATCCCGCAAACCAGCATACAGCTGCGCACATCCTGCGACGCTTGCGCGCAGATACTGGCTCTCGACTTCACGAATCCCTGGGTGATACAGCCGATTATAGCACGCGGAAGATGCCGTCCTCAACCGCACGGCATCAGCTCCGGCACCCAGCCTATCGCCCCCCAACTGACCGGTATCACGATCGGCCTGGCGACGGACGGCGACACGCCCGGACGGCGCGTCTCCAGGCATGAACGATACGGTACGCTTGTGTCCAGTGCTGCCGCATCGCAGCCCGTTGCACCCATCGCTACGCGCCACACGCGCTTGTCATACACGGTCATTCGGGATGAACACCCACCACCCACCGCGCGTCCTGCTCGCCGATGGCGACGCCGATGTGCGGCGCGCCCTCACCCTGCTGCTCCAGACCGCGCTCGGGCTGCACGTCGTCGGCGAGGCTGCCGATCTCACTGGAATGGCGGCCCCCGACCGGGAGCAGGCTGACCTCCTGCTGGTCGACTGGCCGAGCATTGGGCCCGACGCGGCCCAGGTGCTCGCCCGGCTCCGCTCGTTGAACGCGCGCCTGCGCGTGATCGTGCTCAGCACGCGGCCAGAGGACGCCGCCGCTGCCCTCGCCGCCGGCGCCGACGCCTTCATCAGCAAAGTCGATCCACCACAGCACGTCCTCGCGACGGTGCAAGCCGTTGTGTCGAGCATGCGGAGCATCGATCAGTGCGGCGACACCAGCAAGCGGGACGACGAGCCGTAGAGCGGCTCACATTATCCCGGCCCGGCAGCGTTTTCGCCTTCCTCGGCCCGAACGGCGCTGTCAAGACGACAACCGTGCGCACGCTCGCCGGCCTCTCCGCCCGCGAAGCGGCGGCGCGCTCCGAGCGCTACCTACGCGCCCTCGACCTCTGAGAGCGTCGCCACGACCTCGTCGGCGGCTTCTCCAAAGGCATGCGCCAGAAGCTCGCGATCGTGCGAGCCCTGCTCCATGAACCCGAGGTGGTCTTCCTGGACGAGCCGACCTCCGGTCTCGACCCAGTGGCGGCCCGGCTCATCCTCGACTTCATCGCGCAGCTCCGGGCCGAGGGCCGAACGATCTTTCTCACCACCCACAACCTCACTGAGGCGGATGAGCTTGCCGATCTGGTGGGCGTCTTCAAGGGCCGTCTGCTGCGGCTCGGCGCGCCCGTCTCGCTGCGCGCCGAGCTCTTCGGTCGCGGCAGCGAGGTGCGCCTGGCAGGACTGGCGCACATTTTGGGAGCGGGCTGTGGGCGCACTGCCATTCGTACGCGGCGTTCGTGCGG
>CAZKTU010000040.1:0-29747 GCA_964555675.1 uncultured Oscillochloris sp. | reverse complement strand
ACATTTTGGGAGCGGGCTGTGGGCGCACTGCCATTCGTACGCGGCGTTCGTGCGGCTTGCTTGTGCTCGCGGTGCGCACCTTCGAGCGTGAGACCGTGCTCACGCGCTGGCGCTGATGAGCCTTGGTTGGCATGCCTGCGATCTGAGCGACAATACAGGCAGCCAGGGAAGCACCTGCGTCGCGATTGAAGAGTAAAGGAGCGGACTGATGGAGTGGTACAACGAGCCGCCGCACTGGCATGCCGAGGGGGAAACACTCACCGTAACGACAGGGCCGGACAGCGACTTCTGGCGCGTCACCCACTATGGGTTTGTGCGTGACAGCGGGCACTTCGGCTTCGAGATAGCCCCGGGCGATGTATCCGCGGAGGTGCGGGTTCGAGGCGCCTACCGTGACCTGTATGACCAGGCCGGACTGATGATCCGCGTCGACGAGTGGAACTGGATCAAGTGTGGGATCGAGCTGGTCGACAGCGTACAGCAGGTGAGCGCGGTGGTCACCCGTGAGTTCTCGGACTGGTCGGTGCGACCGCTGCCCACACCGCCGGCGGAGCTCCACCTGCGCCTCACCCGGCGCGGCGACACCGTCGAGGTGCACTACGCCCTCGACGATGGCCCGCTGACGATGCTCCGGCTCGCCTACTTCCCCCCTGGCGTGCCTGCGCAGATCGGCGTGATGTGCGCCTCGCCTCAGGGCGCCGGCTTCACCGTCACGTTCGAGGGGCTGCGGGTGATGCCGCTGCCAGGGGAGGGTTCCTCCGCAGGCTGAGGCGATCACCTCGGTCGAGAGGCGGAGGCCGAAGACCACCCAGGCGGCCCCTCCCGAACCACCCACCCGCTGCGTCCTCCCGAAGGCACCACAACCTATCCTATAGCCAGCGAGAGCGACCGTTGGAGCTGTAGGAGATTTCCGTGAGCACGTATCGAACGGTGTCGTGGGTGGAGAGCGGCGAGCGCCAGTCAGCCCGACGTCGGGGGCTCGCGCAGATCGATGAGGCGCGGCGTCTCTTCAACCGCGCGCGGCGGTGGGTCTGGTGGCGGCAGCTCTGGAGGGGGCTCATTGGCTCCTCCAACGCGCTGCTCGCGAGCGACACCCTGCTTGCCGGCGCAACGCCCGTTGTACAGCGCGTGCCCGGGGTGCAGCAGGTGGCCCTCGACCAGATTCTCGGCAGCGAGGGGCGCGCTCACGAGTTCGACCGGGAGTTTGGGCCGCTCCAGGAGCACACGCGGGAGCGCTGGCAGCGCGTGGCCACGGCGTGGCTGGCCGGCGACCCGCTCCCACCAGTCCGGCTGATCCAGGTGGGCGACCGCTACCTGGTGCGCGATGGGAACCACCGCATCTCTGTCGCCCGCGCCATCGGGGCGACGACCGTCGAAGCAGTGATTGAGCAGCGCTTTGCCGAGGCCACCCAGGCCAGACCGACGACCGTACCGTGCGGTCGCTCTTCCCTTTCCGTCTGAGGAGCACGCCAGATGACAGCGATTGTGATCCGCCCCGAGCAGCCGAGCGACTACGCCGCGATCGCCGCCGTTCACGTGCGAGCCTTCGAGAACCGGGCGAGCGAGGCCCTAATCGTCGCGCTCCACCGGCAGCGTCGCGCCTTCGACCCCGACCTCTCTCTGGTCGCAGAGGTGGACGGCCAGATCGTCGGGCACGCCCTGTTCTCACCACAGACGATCCGCCTGCTCGATGCGGATGTACTGGCGGTGAACCTCGCGCCGATCGCCGTCGATGGGGCCTGGCAGCGCGCCGGTATCGGGGGCCGCCTGATCGGGGCCGGCCACGCCACGGCCCAGGAGCGCGGCTATGCGCTGAGCTTCCTGCTCGGCCATACCAGCTACTACCCGCGCTTCGGCTACCGCACCCACGCCTACGGCGCCTCGACGCTCACGGTCCCTGTTGCGGCCACAGCAACCGGCGGGCTCACCCCGCACATGCCCACCGAGGCCGACCTCCCGGCGCTGCAGGCGCTCTGGCTCCATGAGGAGGGCGCGGTGGACATGGCGATCGCCCCCGGCCCCGAACTCCTCGACTGGCTCAGCCCGAACCCCGCCATTGAGACGCTCGTCTGGGCTGACGGCGACGAGCTGCTGGGCTACACCAGGGTTCATCGCGCCGAGCCCACGAAGCCGCGGATGTTCCTGGCCCGCAGCCACAGCGCCGCCCGCCAGCTCGCCGCGGCGCTGGGCGCGCGCTCCGGTGGCATCGCCGAGCTCGAGCTGCCGCTCCACCCGGCCTCCGCGTCGGCGGGGGCCTTCGGCGAGCCGGCCGCCGCGGCATGGGACGCAGCCATGGTCTGCCCCCTGGCCGCCAGCCCCTTCGACGCCTACGAGGCCGAGCTGCGCGCCGGCACCCGCCCGGCCGGGCGGCCGCTCTGGCCCGCCGCCTTCGACCTTGAGTAGCGCCCTTCGCCGGAGCCCTCGATGCGGCGCCCAGCCTGCGAGACCCGCCGTGTCGCTGCCGAAGCGTACCCGGTGGGCCTCGCCATTCCCCTTCTCTTACTCCGCGGCTGATCCCCTGCCTGAGCGCAGCACAGTGGTAGCGGATACCCGCCACCTGGCGGGTGCCGCTCTCCATCGAATGACCCGCATAGAGAGCGCCCAGTTGGGCCGGGCCGGAGCGGCCGCGCGATGCTACGCTGGCCGTAGCTCTAGTGTCCGCCCGCAGAGGGGAGGGGTATCGTGCCTTTCCCGGACAAGAAAGCAAACGAGCCATGCGCGCCGCTACGACCGAGACTGCCCCGCCGCTGAAGACGGCGGCCCGCCCGGGCTTCCCCTGGGCCTACACCCTGCTCACCTACGGCTTCTCCTGGCTTGTCTGGGTGCCCGCCGTGCTCGCCAGCGCTGGTATCATCACGGCCCCGCTGCCGCTCGACTTGCTCACCGCCCTCTCGATAGTAATGGGCGCCTTCGGCCCACTCGTCGCTGCCGTCACGGTCACGCGGCGCGAGCAGGGGCGGGCGGCGGTGCGCCAGCTGCTCGCCCGCGGCCGCCGGTGGCGCATCGGTCTGCCGGCCCTGTTCGTAGTCACCGGTCTCCCCTTTGCTGCATCGGCGGCCGCCCGCGCTCTCGACCTCCTCACTGGCGGCACCCCGCCGCCCTTCGCTCTGGCAACGCCCTGGGCACTCATCCCCACGTTCCTGTTCATTCTGCTGCTGGGCGGGCCGCTCCAGGAGGAGTTCGGTTGGCGCGGCTACGCGCTGCCCCGGCTCCAGGCCCGCTGGGGCGCGCTCGGGGCGAGCCTGATCCTCGGCGTCGTGTGGGCGCTCTGGCATCTGCCGTTCTGGCTCATGACCGGCGCCGGGATGGAGGGCACGCCGCTGCCGGTCTACCTGCTTTACACCATCGGCCTCACCGGGGTGATGACCTGGCTTCACAACGCCACCGGCGGCAGCCTCTTCGCCGCCATCCTCATGCACACGACGGCCAACTTCGTCTCGAACGTGCTGCCGACCCATAGCGCCCAGGCCCACGACTCGCGCGCCTACCTGTTCCTGGCGCTGATCTACACGCTGGTTGCCGCGGCGCTGCTGCTGACGCCTCGGCGGTCCGCTGTGCCACAGCCTGCCGACGAGCGGTAGGCTGACTGGCGCCGACCACGGGGTAAGGGCAGGAACCGAGCCCACCAGGAGACGCTGACGCGGTGTAACGACGCCGGCCGAGCCGATCCATCGACGAGGGGAGCGCCGCCGATGTCCAGCCTGCGCACGTTCTACCTCCTGACGATCACCCAGGTGCTGTCGCTGATCGGCAGCGGGATGACGAGCGTCGCCGTCGGGATCCAGGTCTTCAGTACGACGGGGAACGCATCGGCGGTACTGCTCACGAGCTTCTTTGCCGCGCTGCCGATGATGGTCGCGGGCAGCTTCGCCGGCGTGCTGGTCGACCGCTGGGACCGCCGGCGAGTGCTGGTCCTCTGTGACGTCGGGCAGGCCATCGGGACGCTGCTTCTGCTCGCGAGCTTCCTCTCGGGTGGCTTCCAGCTCTGGCATCTGTACACAGTGGCCGCCGTTCAGGGGCTCCTGGGTATGCTCCAGCGCCCGGCCCTGGAGGCCACCGTAACACTGCTGGTCCCACCGGGTCATCTTGACCGCGCCAACGTGCTCCGGCAGGTCTCCGGTCCGGCGGCCGGAATCATCGCCCCGGCCCTGGCCGGCGCACTCTACCCGCTGGTGGGCGTGACGGGCGTGATGGCCGTTGACCTGGCGACGTTCGCCGCGGCGGTGGCGGTTATCGCGCGCGCACCTATCCCACGCAATCGGGCGCGGGCGCCGGAGGAAGCGCGGGCCTCGCTCTGGGCGGACTACCGCGAGGGGCTACGCTTCCTCCGGCGCCGGCCGACGCTCCTGTTCCTGATGTTATACGCCACCCTGCTCAACTTCCTGCTCGCCGGACCGATGGGCCTCACCACCCCCTATGTGCTCACCCTCACGGGCAGCGAGCGCACGCTCGGCCTGCTGCTCGCCGTGATGAACACGGGCATCGTCGCCGGCGGGGTGGTGATGAGTGTGTGGGGCGGGACGCGGCCGCGGATTCACGGGATCATGCTCGGCCTGCTCTTTCGGGCGGCGTGGCTGGCGCTCTACGGTGTGTCGCGCACGCCGCTGAGCCTGGGGCTGGCGCTCTTCTTTGTGTTCTTCACCAACCCGCTCGTCGACGCGTCGTTCGCCTCGCTGCTCCAGCTCAAGGTGCCCCCCGCCCTTCAGGGCCGGGTCTTCGCGCTGCTGTTCCAGCTGATGTACCTGGCGACTCCGCTCTCGCTGCTGGCGACCGGCGTCCTTGTGGACAACGTGCTCGAGCCGGCGGTGGGTACGCCCGCCTGGGAGGCGGTCGCGCCGCTGGTTGGCAGCGCCCCCGGCAGCGGGATGGGCCTGCTGATGCTGGTCGCCGGCGTACTCATGTTCGTGCTCACGGCCCTGGTCTACGCGCACCCCGCCACCCGCGGGCTGGAGCGTGAGCTGCCCGACCAGACGGAGGCGCTGGCCGCCGAGTAACCCCGCCCGGCGCCCGGGCTCAGCGGGCGAGCAAAACCTCGCGCACGTCGCCCCGCCACTGCCCGCCCTCCCGCGTGGCGACCACCAACGTATTCCCTGAACCGGGCGCGGCACAGATTAGCGCGCCGCCGTGATTTGCCATGAGCACCGTGTAGGCGTGACGCGCCGCATAGCCCTGGAGCTGCGCCACGTTGACGGCGTACCCGGCCTCGGAGATCAGCACGCTGCAGGCGTAGACCGACGAGGCACTAGCGATGCGACGCGGGGCTCCAACACCGAAAATGGGCCGCGCGGAGAGGACAGCAGCGGTATCCATGGCAACGGCTCCTTTCAAAGGGCAGTGTGCGTCGGTGCGGCGATGGGTGGAATAGCTTGCGCCATACCCCCCCAGGTGACCGGTTCTGAGCTCGTTCCGCAGACGCCGTGCGGACCACCCGGGCAGCCCGTGTCACCAGGGCTGGGCCGGGCTACCATCGTGGCAAGCGTCGCGGAGAGCGCCGCATGCAACAACCACCGCATACAGGAGGAGCCCCCATGGAATTCGCCTTTGACATCCCCCCGCTCAATCTGGCCGTCCAGATTATTAGCGTCACGATCATGATCGTCGCCCCGTTCGTCGCCGGGGCCATCGCCACGCGCCGGCTCAGCGCCGGCTGGCGGGTCTTCTGGATGGGGGCTCTCGTCTTCGTCGTCAGCCAGATGCTGCTGCGCATCCCGCTGGTGACGGCCCTACAGGCCGCCCTCGGCCCACAGATCGCCGGCTCGGCCGTGCTGAGCTTCGTCGCCGCGACCTCGCTCTCCCTCACTGCTGCCCTCTTCGAGACTGCCGGCCGGTACGCGGGCTACCGCCTGCTCCTGCGCCGCGACCCAAGAACCTGGGACACTGGCGTGATGTTCGGCCTGGGCCATGGCGGCATCGAGTCGGCCCTGCTTATTGGCGGCCTGGCGATCTTCCAGCTCGTCACGCTGACCACGCTCACCGCCGCGGACCTGGCCGCACTGCCGGCGGCGCAGGCCGAGGGGCTGCAGGCCCTGGCCGCGAGCGTCAGCGCCCAGCCGGCGTGGCTCGGCCTGAGGGGCGCCTGGGAGCGTATCGTTGGGATCGTCTTCCACGTGGGCATGTCGGTGCTGGTGCTGCAGACCATCGTGCGGGGCGAGTGGCGCTGGATCGGCTACGCCCTCGGCGCCCACTTCCTGATGGACTTCATCACCCCCGTGCTGCTGCCGGCCCTGCTGCCGGCCGGCGCGACGCGCGATCTGGCACAGCAGGCGGTGCTGCTGGTCGCCCTCGCGTTCGGCCTCTGGGTGACGCTGGCCCTCCGACCCAGGCACACGCAGATGAACGGGGCCAGCCATGGCGAGCAGGTCGCTGCATAACGATTGGATCCTAAAGCTAGTTGAGGCCACGTCCTGAAACCAGGAAGAAGGAAGACTCTGTGACCACTACGACCAACCCTGCGCCCATCCTCGGCGCCCGCAGGCCCGCCCCAACCGTTCCGCTCACCCCGCTGATCGTGCTCCTGGTCGTCCTCATGGCGACCCTCAGCCTGCTCCGGCTCAGCCCTCCGGCGGCTGTACCCGCCGACGCCCCAGCCGGCCTCTTCTCATCAGCCCGGGCGATGGCGCACCTGCGCGAGATCGCTCAGCGCCCACACCCTACCGGCTCCGCCGAGAACGACCGGGTGCGAGCCTACCTCGTCGGCCAGCTCGAGGCCCTCGGCCTTGACGTAGAGGTGCAACGGGCGCAGAGTGTCGCCCATTCCCCCGCAGTCACCTCGGCGGCGGTCGTCCAGAATGTCGTGACGCGCATCCCGGGCACAGACAGCACAGGCGCGCTCCTGCTGATGGCCCACTACGACAGCGTGCCCACCAGCCCCGGTGCCAGCGACGACGGCGCGGGCGTGGTCGCCATTCTGGAGGCGGCCCGGGCGCTCCTGGCCGGCCCGCCGCTCCAGAACGATGTGATCCTGCTCCTCACCGACGGCGAGGAGATGGGCATGCTCGGCGCTCGCGCCTTCGCCGCCGGCCACCCCTGGATGGCCGATGTGCGCCTGGCCCTGAACCTGGAGGCCCGCGGTTCGGCCGGCCCGGTGGTGCTGTTCCAGAGTAGCGAGGCCAACGCTGGGCTGATCGCCGCGTACGCCGGCATCGCGCCCCACCCGGTCACTTCCTCGCTGCTGCCCGCCGTCTACCGCCTGCTGCCCAACGACACCGACCTGACAATCTTTCTGCGCGAGGGCGTGCCCGGGCTGAACTTCGCCTACGCCGACGGCTGGACGAGCTACCACTCGGGCCGCGACACCGTGGAGAGCCTTGACGAGCGCAGCGTGCAGCACCACGGTGAGAATGTGCTCGCCCTGGCCCGGCAGTTCGGCAACCAGGATCTGCGGAGTGTGACGAGTGCTTCAGAGGATGCGGTCTTCTTCTCGCTGCTCAGCCGCTGGGTGGTGCACTACCCGCAGGGCTGGGCGCTGCCGCTGCTTGGGCTGGCCTCCCTCGTCCTCGCCGGGCTCGTGGCGCTTGGCCGTGCCCGCGGCCGGCTTACACTACAGGGCATCGGCCTCGGCACGGCCGCTGTCATCGGGGTGGTCGTTGCCCTGGGAGGCCTCGGCTACGCTGGCTTGCAGGCGCTCAACGTCCTGGAGGGCGGCGAGTTGAGCGTGTTCATGGGCGGCACCTACCACGTCCACTGGTATGAGTTGGGCTTTCTGCTGCTGTTTTCGGGCGTAGCGTGGTGGCTGATCGGGGCGGTGAGTCGGCGCATCCAGCCGCTCAGCCTCACCGCGGGCACGCTGCTGGTCTGGCTCGTCTTTGGCCTGGCGGCGGGCCTGCGCCTGCCCGGTGGGAGCTATCTGTTCACCTGGCCGCTGTTCGCCGGTCTCGCTGCGTTGGCGATCCAGCTGCTCACCGCGCGGCCGACCCTGAGGCGCCTGGCCGCGCTCCTCCCCGGCGTGGTCGCGGTAGTGGTGCTGACGCCGGCAGTGTATCTGGTGCTGGTGCTGGCCGGCATCAATGGCGCGCTGGTGCTCGCGGCCGTGGTGCCGCTGCTGCTCGGACTGATGCTGCCAGCCCTGATGATGGAGGAGCACAAGCGGATGGCGCCGATCTGGCTGCCGGCCGGCGCACTCGCTGGGAGTGGCACGGCGCTCCTGCTGGCCATTGCGCTTAGCACCGGCTACGATGAGGCCCACCCGCGTCAGAATATGCTGTTCTACAGTCTGGACGCTGACTCCGGGCGAGCGGCGTGGGTGGTTGCCGGGCAGGTCGACGAGCCCTGGGCGGAGCACGTCACGGGCGCGGAGGCAGATCATGCGCACCTGGCCGAGCACTTCCCGGTACTCTCGCTGATCCCTCTGGAAGCGACGGCGGGCGGGGCGCCGGTACTCGAACTGCCGGCGCCGCAGGTAACGGTGCTCACGGATACGGTCGACGGGGACGCTCGCACGCTGCGGCTACGGGTTACATCGCAGCGCGGCGCCAGCGAGTTTGCCCTCCTGCTTGCGACGCCGGGTGGGCTGCTCTCCACCACGCTCTACGGGGAAACGATCACCTACGCCACCCCGCTCCCCGAGGTGATGCTGAACAGCGCGGCGGTACCGCCCGAAGGTCTGGAGCTGACACTCACGCTGCAACCCGGGCAGCCCCTCACGTTGCAGGTCGCCGACGTCACACCGGCGCTCCCCGTGCTCGCCGAGCAACCCGTCTCCCCCCGCCCCGCCAGCGTGACCGGAGTGGCGGGCGGGTTCACCCCCGACGACGCGACGGTCGTGCAACGGCGCGTCGTGGTTCCCGCGCAGCCCGAGCGTAGGTGAGAATCCGTACGGCAGGGTAGCAAGTTTAGTGCTGCCCTGCCGTATGGCTCATAAACCAGTGAGCAGGCTGTGCGCTTGCAAATCTCTCTGTTGCCTGAATCTGGCAATGTGCCCAAGATCCCTTTAGCTTAGACTTGACTGCCTGTCTTCCCAATCGCCCACCGTCATTGCGCCACGCCGAGGATGGGGTCGCCGCTGACGGCGACCTGCTCGCGCAGGCGGGCGATGAGGTAGGCTCGCCACCTCCGATGAGCGAGACGCTGAGCCACACGAAGCTGACGCTCTACGGAGCGCCCTGGTTTTGAAGCGCGTGTAACGCGGGAGTATGCAGGGCGGACGGAGCTACACAGCGAGTAGCAGCGCCTGGTCGAGCGAGTAGCCCACGAGGAGCCACGATGAGCGCCGAGCACGAGCGTCTGACCGCCGATGGTGCGAGCTGGAAGCGCTGGGGGCCGTACCTGGCCGAGCGAGCCTGGGGTACGGTGCGCGAGGACTATAGCGCCTCGGGCGACGCCTGGGGCTTCTTTTCGCACGACCACGCCCGCTCGCGGGCCTACCGCTGGAACGAGGACGGGTTGCTCGGTATCTGCGACGACCAGCAGCGGCTCTGCTTCGCGCTGACCCTCTGGAACGGGCGCGACCCGATCCTCAAGGAGCGGCTGTTCGGCCTGAGCGGCCCCGAGGGCAACCACGGCGAGGACGTTAAGGAGTACTACTATTACCTCGACAGCACGCCGACCCATAGCTGGATGCGGGCGCTCTACAAGTACCCCCAGGCCGCCTTCCCCTACGCCCAGCTGGTGGACGAGAATCGCCGGCGCGGCAAAGGTGACCAGGAGTACGAGCTGCTCGACACCGGCGTCTTCGCCGAAGATCGCTACTTCGACGTGTTCGTCGCGTACGCCAAGGCCGGCCCTGACGACATGCTGATCGAGATCCGGGCCGTCAACCGCGGCCCCGAGACGGCCGAGCTGCATCTGCTGCCCACGCTCTGGTTCCGCAACACCTGGAGCTGGGGCAGCGAGCACGATGGGCAGGATGTGCGCCCGACCCTGCGCACCCTCGACGGTGCGGCGATCCTCGCCGAACACCCGACCCTGGGCCAGTACGCCCTGCACTGCGAGCCGGAGGCAGGGCCGCACTTGCTGTTCACCGAGAACGAGTCGAACGCCGAACGGCTGTGGGGCGTGCCGAATCGAACATCCTTCGTAAAGGATGCCTTTCATCGCTACCTGATTAGCGGTGAGGTCGATGCGGTCAATCCGGCCCAGACCGGCACCAAGGCCGCGGCCTGGTACCGGCGTACCATGGCCCCCGGCGAGGAGTGGGCGATTCACCTGCGGCTGCGACGGCTCGATCAAGAGCTACCTGAGCAGGGCAATGGGCAGGGCCCGCGCGATGTTCTGGATTCGCCATTCTCTATTCTTCATTCGACTCTCGCGCAGCGAGCGGCAGAGGCTGACGCCTTCTACGCGGCGCTCCAGCCCGCCGGCCTGAGCGACGACGACCGCAACATCCAGCGCCAGGCCTTCGCTGGGATGCTCTGGTCCAAGCAGTTCTACTCCTACGACGTCGAGGAGTGGCTGCGCGGCGACCCTGGTCAGCCCGCGCCGCCGCCCGAGCGCCGCGGCGGCCGCAACCGCGAGCGGGCCCCCCTCACCAGCGCCGATCTTCTCTCGATGCCCGACACCTGGGAGTACCCCTGGTTCGCCGCCTGGGACACCGCCTTTCACTGCCTGCCCCTGGCCCTGCTCGACGCCGAGTTCGCCAAGGGGCAGCTCGTGCTGCTCGGCCGCGAGTGGTTCCAGCACCCCAACGGCCAGGTGCCCGCCTACGAGTGGGCCTTCGGCGACGTCAACCCGCCGGTGCTCGCCTGGGCCGCCTGGCGCGTCTACAAGATCGATCAGAAGCAGCGGGGCGGCCAGGGCGATCTGGCCTTTCTGGAGCGGGTCTTCCACAAGCTGCTGCTCAACTTCACCTGGTGGGTCAACCGCAAGGACGAGGAGGGCAACAACGTCTTCCAGGGCGGCTTCCTCGGCCTCGACAACATCGGCGTCTTCGACCGCAGCCAGCCTCTGCCCACCGGCGGTCACCTCGAGCAGGCCGACGGCACCGCCTGGATGGGCATGTTCTGCCTGAATATGCTGACGATTAGCCTGGAGCTGGCCTGCCACAATCGCGTCTACGAGGATATCGCCAGCAAGTTCTTCGAGCACTTCCTCTATATCGCCGGGGCGCTCAACAATCTTGGCGGCGAGGGTATCGCGCTCTGGGACGCGGAGGACGAGTTCTTCTACGACGTGCTGCACACGCCGGATGGGCGCACCACACCGCTGAAGATCCGCTCGATGGTCGGGCTGATCCCGCTCTTCGCGGTGACGACGATCGAGCCGGCGCTGTTAGCACAGCTGCCCGCGTTCCGCAAGCGCCTGGAGTGGTTCCTGGAGCACCGGCCCGAGCTGGCGGCGCTCGTCTCGCGCTGGCAGGCGCCGGGCCTGGGCGAGCGACGTCTGCTGGCCCTCTGCCGGGGCAGCCGCATGAAGCGCGTGCTGCGGCGCATGCTCGACGAGGCCGAGTTCCTGAGCCCGCACGGGGTCCGGGCCCTCTCGCGCTACCATCAGGAGCACCCGTACCGCTTCCGCATCAACGGCGACACCTGGGAGGTGCGCTACCTGCCCGGGGAGTCGGACAGCGGCCTGTTCGGCGGCAACTCGAACTGGCGCGGGCCGATCTGGTTCCCAGTGAACTACCTGCTGGTCGAGGCGCTGCAGCAGTTCCACCACTACTACGGCGACGATTTTCTGGTCGAGCACCCCACCGGTTCAGGCCGGCGGCGCACCCTCGGACAGATTGCCGATGACCTCTCGCAGCGCCTGATTGGGCTGTTCCGGCGGGGAACTGACGGGCGCCGTCCGGTCTTCGGCGACGACGCCATCTTCCAGCACGACCCCCACTGGCGCGACGAGTTGCTCTTCTACGAGTACTTTCACGGGGATACCGGCCGCGGTGTGGGCGCCAGCCACCAGACCGGCTGGACGGGACTGGTCGCCAAGCTCATCCAGCAGCAGGGCGAGCGGAAGGCGCGATCCGGGTGAGGGCGCGCTCCGCATGAAGTCCAGCCATCGGCCCGTCGGGGGATAAGCTGTCGATGTGCCACGATTGCTCATCCAGCTATGCAGGGGGATCGTCCTGTGGGCGTCGATCGAGCAGGCTGAGCGCCTCTTCGCACCAGGCGATGCGGGCCTGGGCGATGTGCAGGCCGAGGGAGAGGGTGATCAGCTCGTACACGGCCTCAGGCGCCCCCGCGGCGAGCTCCTGCTCAAGCTGGGGTTTCGCTTCGCTGAAGCGTGCCAGCATGCCCCTGTGCTGCTCGCGATGGGCCTCAAGGTGGGCCCGGCTCACCGCTGCCGAGGTCTGGTGGCCGAAGAACAGCTTGAGCGCAAGCTCGTTGCGCGTGCCCTCGCTCTCGACGGGGGCCGCCAGCCAGGCGCCCAGGGCGTCATGACCCGCCGGGGTGATCTGGTAGCGCTGCCGCCTGCCTGCCTCTGCCCCGTCACCACTGGCGCGGGTCACCTGGCCCGCAGCGATGAGCTGGCTCAGGGTGGGGTAGATATGCCCGTAGCTCTCCTTCCAGAAGTGGCTGATCGTCTTCTCGACCACCTGCTTGATCTCGTAGCCCGTCTTCGGGCCCTGGGCCAGCAGCCCAAGGATTGCGTAGGCCGTCCGGTTTGCCGCTGCCATGGTCGCTCCCTCCTCCGATACCCTGTCGGCTGTGCCCGCCGAATCGCCGGCGGGCACAGCCCTTGACACAGTATATCACTCTGTTATAGTTATATCAGACTGATATATGTTCTGACACTGTGTCGTGTATGACATGAAGGAGCCGCTCATGACCGCGCGAACTACATCGCCCGACAAAGCCCCCGTCTCAGGCCGCATCGCTCGCCGCACCTTGCTCAAGCTGGTCGCCGCCGGGGCCCTTGGCGCCGGGGTGGGCAGCTGGGCCACCAGTTTCTGGCTGGCCGGCGCGCTCAATCGCCCCGCTCGCCCGACACCGCCCCAGTCCGTCGCCGCCCCGCCCGTCACCGTCACTACACGCTCCGGCATCCGCATCCACGGTGTCCAGACGGGCAACGTGGCGATCAAGACGGCCCACGAGCGCCTGCGCGGCCCCGACGCGCTGCGGCTGCTCTCGATTATCCAGGACGGCCGCTGGACGCCCCTGCTGCCCATTCTCACGTGGGTGATCGAGCACCCCGAGGGCCTGATCGTCATCGACACGGGCGAGCTGGCCGCCGCCTCAGAGATTGCCTCGTACATGGCCGATGACCCGGCTAACCGCTGGTTCTACGAGCGCAATCTGGCCTTATTCGTCACCCCAGCCGAGGAGCTCGCCGCGCAGCTCCGCGGGCTGAACCTGGACCCCGAGCAGGTCCGCACCGTCGTGATGACCCACCTCCACGGCGATCACGCCGGCGGCCTCGGCTTCTTCCCCAACGCGACCTTCCTGGTGGCCCGCGCCGAGTACGAAGGGCAGCTGCGCCAGCCGTTCGGGGCTGTCGCGAGCCTGTGGCCCGCGGGCTGGTCGCCGCAACTGGTCGACTACGAGGGGCCGGCAGTAGGCCCCTTCGCCGCCAGCCAGGCGCTTACTCGCGCCGGCGATGTCGTTCTGGTGCCGACTCCGGGCCACAGCTACGGGCATCAGTCTGTGGTGCTGACTGATCGCGACCGGTCGTACTTTTTTGCCGGCGACCTCGCCTTCAATGAGGCGGCGCTCCTCAGGCAGGAGCTGCAGGGCATCGCCTACGACCTCGGCGCCGCCCGCACGACTCTGGCGCAGGTCCTTCGTTATGTGCGCGAAACGCCGACGGTGTTCCTGCCTACCCACGACCCCCTCTCGCTCCAGCGCCTGAGCGATGGCGCGACGGTCACGACTCTGGCCTAAGGGTTGTACAACCTGCGTGGCCTGCCGAAGTCCGCGCAGGCGTGGCCCGAACGATGTGCCCTATAATGGCGCTATGCCGATCCCAGTGCTCGCGACCAAGCTCTATCTGCCGGCGCCACGGCCAAACGCGGTGCTCCGCGCCGAGCTGATAGCGCGCCTGAACGAGGGCCTGCACCGCCGGCTGACCTTGATCGCCGCCCCTGCCGGCTTCGGAAAGACCAGCCTCGCCAGCGCGTGGATGCGCAGCTGCGGTCGGCCTGTCGCCTGGCTCTCCCTGGACGAGGCGGATAACGAGCCCGCCCGTTTTCTGACCTACCTCGTCGCCGCCCTGCAGAGCATCGCGCCGATGCTCGGTGTCGATGTGCTCGCTCTGCTCAACTCCTCGCAGCCCCCGGCCATCGAGGCGCTGCTGCCGCCCCTGCTCAACCAGGTCGCGACGCTGCCCCAGCCGGCGCTGCTCGTGCTCGACGACGTTCACGTGCTCGACGCCAGCAGCATCCAGCAGACGCTGGCTGCTCTGGCCGATCACCTGCCGCCACAGCTGCACCTCGTCATCATTACCCGTGAGGACCCGCCCCTCCCCCTGGCCCGCCTCCGCGCTCGCGGCCAGATCACCGAGCTGCGGGCCGCCGACCTGCGCTTCACCCGCGCCGAGGCCGCGGCATTTCTCACCGTCGTGATGGGCCTGAACCTATCGGCCGACGATATCCGCGCCCTGGAGGAGCGAACCGAAGGTTGGATCGCCGGCCTGCAACTGGCCGCCCTCTCGCTGCAGGGCCACCAGGACGCCCCCGCCTTCATCCGCACCTTCGCGGGCGACCACCGCTACGTCCTCGATTATCTGCTCGAAGAGGTGCTCCAGCGGCAGTCCGAAGCCGTGCGCAGCTTTCTGCTCCAGACCGCCATCCTCGAGCGCCTCAATGGCCCCCTCTGCGATGCCGTGACCGGCCAGGAGCACAGCGGCGCCCGGCTCGAAGCACTCCATCGCGCCAACTTCTTTGTCGTGCCGCTGGACGACCGGCGCCAGTGGTACCGCTATCACCACCTCTTTGCCGACGTCCTGGCCGCGCAGCTGGCGGCTGAACGACCTGAGCAGGTGGCGAGCCTACACCGACGGGCAAGTGCGTGGCACGAGCACAACGGCTCGATCGCCGAGGCCATCAGCCACGCGCTCGCCGCCCTGGACGTTGCGCGGGCGGCGGACCTGATCGAGCGCGCCGCTCCGGCGATGCGTCGCGATCGGCAAGAGCAGCCCCTGCTCGCCTGGCTCAGGGCGTTGCCCGAGGAGCTGATCGCCGCCCGGCCGGCGCTCAGTGTTCAGTACGCTGGGGCCCTGCTGTCGGTCGGCGAGCTTGCCGGTGTGGAGGCCTGGCTGCGGGCGGCCGAGCGCCGGCTCGACGCGAGCTCGCCCGAGGAGAGCCCGGGTCACGCGGCGGCGCTGTGTCACCTCCGCGCCGGGATCGCCGTGTACCGCGCCGCCCATGCCCTGGCGCTGAGCGACGTTTCCGCTGCGGTGCGATACGCCGGGCAGGCCCTCGAGCACGTCGCCGAGGACGACCCGGCGCTGCGCGGAGCGGCGACGGCCCTTCTGGGCCTCGCCCACTGGACGAGCGGCAATCTGGAGGGCGCGTACCAGTCGTTCGCCGACGGCCTGAACTACCTTCGCGCGGCCGGGAATCTCGCCGATACGATCGGGGGCTCGATCGCCCTGGCGGACATCAGGGTGACCCAGGGCCGGCTCGGCGAGGCGGCGCGGATCTATGAGCGGGGGCTGCAACTCGCGGCTGAGCACGGCGCGCCGCTGCTGCGCGGAACGGCGGATATGCACGTGGGGCTGAGCGAGCTCGCCCGTGAGCGCGGCGATCTGTCGGCGGCCGCAGAGCACCTGGCGCGCAGCCGGCAGCAGGGCGAGCACACCGGCTTCCCGCAGCACCCGTATCGCTGGCGCGTCGCCTTGGCGCGTCTCCGCGCGGCCCAGGGCGACCTGCATGGCGCCCTCGCCCTGCTGGAGGAGGCTGAGCGCCACTATGTGGGCGACTTCTTCCCGCAGGTGCGGCCGGTTGCGGCGTGGAAGGCGCGGATCTGGATCGCGCAGGGCCGTCTGCGCGACGCCCTGGGCTGGGCCCGCGAGCGGGGGCTGTCAGCCCATGACGAGCTGAGCTACCTGCGTGAGTTCGAGCACCTCACCCTGGCCCGAGTGCTCCTGGCCCGCTCCCGCTCAGACCCCGCCGACCGCTCGCTCCACGAGGCCGCCGATCTCCTCGAGCGCCTGCTCGTAGCGGCCGAGGCCGGAGAGCGCACCGGGAGCGTGATCGAGATCCTGGTGCTCTACGCACGGGCCTGTCAGCTGCGGAGGGATACCCCGGCGGCCCTCGCCGCGCTCTCCCGCGCCCTCATGCTCGCCGAGCCCGAGGGGTACGTCCGCGTGTTTGTGGATGAGGGCCCGCCTGTGGCCGAGCTGCTGGAAAGGGTGCGGGATGAGGGCGGAAGGCATGCGGCGGTTAATCCTGTGATCGAGCCGCTGAGCGAGCGCGAGCGCCAGGTGCTGCGGCTGCTCAGAACCGATCTGGATGGCCCGGAGATCGCCCGCGAGCTGGTGATCTCTCTCAATACGCTGCGCACCCACACCAGAAATATCTACGCCAAGCTCGCCGTGAGCAGTCGCCGGGCGGCCGTCCGTCGCGCCGACGAGCTTGGTCTGGGCTGACGCGCCGACGGCGCCTCGGAGCAAGGCGCTCTCGCCCTCGTAGCAGCGCGCGGCGAGCACGGCCCCGCCCGCCTGTCCAGCCGTGGCGTCGGGTGCAGGCGAGGTAGGCGAGCAGCGCAATGGCCTTGCGCGTATCGAAGCTGACGGCTGCTCCATCGCGCTCGCGACGGCTCAGCGCTCGCGTAGTGCAGCGACGGTGCGATGCCCCCCGCCAATCGCCAGCGAGTGCGATTCGCCGTCAGCACCCCGGGGCGCGCCGCCTTGATATATGTGGTATGCTCAGCGCTACAGCGCGACGCGAAGCACCTATTCGACCGGGCGTAACAGGACCCCTAGCGATGCAGACTCAGACGCCGCTCTCGCTCTTCGAGCTACTCAGCGCCGATCTCGGCGACCAGCTCGCTCCGATCCAGGCGACCAAGGCCACCCTCGTCGACGTCAGCCACAGCCTCGAGGATCTGGTGCTCAGCGAGCGCCTCCCGGCCGTGCTCTTCACCGGCTTCCAGGAGTCGAGCCACTGGCGCGAAGAGACCCAGCGCTATCGCGAGCTGGCGCAGGTGGCCCACCAGATCTGTATCTTCGCCGGGGGCGACCTCCCCATCGAGCACGACCAGCGCCATATCAATGTGCGCCTCCGCGGCCCCGACCCCCTGCGCCAGGAGTGGTTCCTGCTGGTGCTCACCGGCCAGTTCGCCGCCGTGCTCTGCGGCCGCGATCACCTGACCCCGGTCCAGAGCGAGGGCGACCGCCGCTTCGATACGCTCTGGAGCTTCGAGCCCCCCATTATCAGCCGCACCCTCGCGCTGCTGCGAGGCGTCGTCAAGGCCGAGCGCCCCGATCGCCTCGCAGATCTCGACGCCGCGATCACTCGCTTTCCCCCGCCCTCCCCCGACGCTCGGCTCATGACTCTGCTCACCACCCGCCTGATCAACGACCTGACCCAGCAGCACCAGAGCCGCCTGCATCTCGAGCGCGCCCTGGCCTACGAGTCGCGGCTCAGGGCTCTGGGCCAGGTGATCTCGGGGGTCGCCCACGAGCTCAATAATCCCCTGCAGAGCATCCTCGGCTTCGCCAGCCTGATTGCCGAATCGTCGGCCTCCGAGGCGGCGGCCGACGCCCGCTATATCGTCGAGGCCGCCGAGCGGGCCCGCGCGATCGTGGGCGACCTGCTGCAGCTCGCCCGGCCTGTGGCGAGCGGCTTCACCGCGACCAACCTCGCCAACCTGCTCGACCACACCCTGATCTTCGTGCGCTCGGACCTCGAAACCCACGCCGTCCACGTCGAGGTGAGCGCCTCCCCGACCGACCTGATGGCCCAGGTCAACCCCGTGCGCCTGCAGCAACTCCTGATCAACCTGCTCACCAACGCCATCCACGCCCTCGCGCGCCACCCCGCGCCGCGCCTGATCACGGTGACCCTAGCTGCGGCGCCCGCCGGGGGCGTCGACCTCGTCGTGCAGGACAATGGCCCGGGCATCCCGCCGCATCTGCACGAGCGGGTCTTCGAGCCCTTCTTCACGACCAAGCCGATCGGCGAGGGCACCGGCCTGGGGCTGAGCATTGTGCGCACGATCGTCGATGAGCACGGCGGCAGTATCGCCATCCACAGCGCGCCCGGTGGGGGCACTCGCTTCCAGATCCGCTTCCCCGCCGCCGTGGGCGGGGTGCAGCCCGGGGCCTCCTCGGCGCCGTCGGCGCGACGCGGGGCCGTCCTGGTGATCGACGATGACCCGCAGGTCAACGCCCTGATCGCGCGCGTGCTGGCCCATGCCGGCTACGAGGTGCAGGCCGAGACGAGGCCCCTGGCGGCCCGCGAGCGGCTCGCTCTGCCCAGCTACGTCGCCGTCGTCACCGACCTGCTCATGCCCGGAATGAGCGGTATGGACCTCTATGAGGAGCTGTCCCGCGCCAATCCTGCCCTGGCCAGGCGTCTGATCTTCATCACCGGGGATGTGTCGCGGCCGACCACCCAGGCCTTCCTCGAGGGGACCGGCTTGCCCTATCTGCTCAAGCCGTTTACGCCCCAGCAGCTCCTCGAGATCCTCGCCCGCGTCGTCGCGCAGGCTGAGTAGGCCCCTTGGCCTCCCTCATGCGACATAGCCCTGTATAATCTTCGATATGCAAGCGGGCTATCATAACAGGCGCAGGCCCCTCTCTTGCGCGTCGCTTCATGGCTAATGATCTCGAGTGAGGTCGCCTATGTCTTCCGCCCCTCCGCAGACCCCCGATCTCGCCACCTGTGACCGCGAGCCGATCCATATCTCGGGCGCGGTGCAGCCCCACGGTGTGCTGCTCGCCCTCAGCCTCCCCGACCTGACGGTCGTGCAGGCGAGCGCCAATTGCGCTGCGCTGCTCGGCCACCCCATCGAGCAGCTGCTCGGCCAGCCCCTGGCCGCCTCTATCACCCCGGCCGATGTCGAGCACCTGCGCGCCTCGATCACGCTCGAGCAGCTCGCCAGCGGGCCGATCTCGCTCTTCACCACCCAGGCCGTCGCGACCGGCATCACCTGTGACGCCATTGCCCATCTCAGCGATGACCTGCTGGTGCTCGAGCTCGAGCCGGTGAGCGGCCGGCCCGAGGGCGCCGACCCCTACCGCACGGTCAAGATGAGCCTGGCCGTACTGCAGCGCGCCCCCGACCTCGAGCGCTTCGCGGGGCTGGCCTGCGAGCAGGTGCGCCGCCTGACCGGCTTCGACCGCGTGATGGTCTATCGCTTCGCGCCCGACGGCACCGGCACGGTGATCGCCGAGAGCCTGGCCGATGATCAGGAGTCCTACCTGGGCCTGCGTTACCCGGCCTCGGACATCCCGAAGCAGGCCCGCGCCCTCTATTTGCGCAACTGGCTGCGCATTATCCCCGACGCCACCTACACCCCGGCCCCCCTCCGGCCCGCCCTCAACCCGGTCACCGCCCGCCCCCTCGACCTCAGCAATTCGGTGCTGCGCAGCGTCTCGCCCGTCCATCTTGAGTATCTCGCCAATATGGGCGTGCGCGCCTCGATGTCGATCTCGCTGGTGAAGGACAATCAGCTCTGGGGCCTGATCGCCTGCCACCACCGCGCCCCGCGCTTCCTCAGCTACGATGTGCGCACCGCCTGCGAGTTCCTCGGCCAGATGGCCTCGGTGCAGATCGCCGCCTACGAGCACGAGAGCGACCTCGAGTATCGCATCCACCTCCAGCAGTCTCAGGCCCGCCTGCTCGACTTGATGGCCGGCGCCGAGGATTTCGACGCGGCCCTCGGTCGCCTCGGCCCGAACCTGCTGGGCTTCCTGCACGCCGATGGCGCCGCCCTCTCCTACGCCGGCGAGCTGACGACCTACGGCGCTACCCCCGACCCCGATCAGCTGCGCGCCCTGGTGGCCTGGCTGGCCAGCACGCAGCAGGACGACCTCTTCGTGACCGACAGTCTCGCTCGGCACCTGCCCGCCGCCGCCGCCTACACGGACGTCGCCAGCGGGCTGCTCGCCGTGCCCATCTCGCGCAGCCGCGGCGATATGATCCTCTGGTTCCGCCCCGAGCAGATCCACACCGTGAGCTGGGGCGGCGACCCAAACAAGCCGGTCGAGGCGACGGGCGACGGCGAGCAGCGCCTGACCCCGCGCACCTCGTTCGCCGCCTGGCGCGAGCTCGTGCGCGCCACCTCGAGCCCCTGGCATGCCCACGAGGTCGAGGCCGCCCGCGACCTGCGCAGCGTCGTGCTGACGATTGTGCTGCGCAAGAACGAAGAGCTGCTGCGCCTCAACGCCGAGCTCGAGTATAGCAACGCCGAGCTCGACTCGTTCGCCTATATCGCCTCTCACGACCTGAAGGAGCCTCTGCGCGGCATCCATAACTACGCCGGCTTCTTGATCGAGGACTACCAGCATCGGCTGGACCCCGATGGCCTTGAGAAGCTCCAGACCCTGGTGCGCCTCAGCCAGCGCATGGAGGCCCTGATCGAGTCGCTGCTCTACTACTCGCGCGTGGGCCGGGTGAACCTCTCGGTGGGCGAGGTGCGCCTCGACGATGTGCTGCGCGAGACGCTCGAGCTGCTGCAGCCGCGCATCGACGAGCTGGACGCCGAGATCGTCATCCCGCGCCCGCTGCCGACTGTCTCCTGCGACCGGGTGCGCATCGGCGAGGTCTTTGCCAATCTGATCGCCAATGGGCTCAAGTACAACGATAAGCCCGGGCCACGCGTCGAGATCGGCTACTACGAGCCCGAAGAGGCGCTCAGCCTCGGCCATGATGCCGCCGCCGGCCCCGTGCTCTACGTGCGTGACAATGGCATCGGCATCCGCGCGAAGCACTACGAGACCATCTTCCGCATCTTCAAGCGGCTCCACGGCCGCAGCGACTACGGCGGCGGCGCCGGCGCCGGGCTCACGATTGCGCGCAAAATCATCGAGCGCCACGGCGGCCGCATCTGGCTCGAGTCGGTCCTTGGCGAGGGCACGACGTTCTTCTTCACCCTCGGGCCGATCGCCGAGCAGGTCGGACAGCACACCCATGACTAAGCCGGCCACCGCCATCCTGATCGTCGAGGACAGCGCCGAGGACTACGAGGCGACCGTGCGCGCCCTCCGCCGAGCCAACGCCCAGGTTGGCCTCGTCCGCTGCGTGGACGGCGACGACGCCCTCGACTGGCTCTATGCGCGGGCGCCCTACGGCGACCGGCAGCTGCCGCTGCTGATCATGCTCGACCTGAACCTGCCCGGCACCGATGGCCGCGAGGTGCTCGCGACGATCAAGACGGACCGGCAGCTGGCCCATATCCCCGTCGTGATCCTGACCACCTCCTCTAACCCGCGCGATGTGACCGACTGTTACCACTCTGGAGCCAACTCGTATATCATTAAGCCGGTGAATCTGCACCTGTTCTATGAGACAATCGCCTGCCTCGTGCGCTACTGGCTCGAGATTGTTGTCTTGCCCGAGATGGGTAATCCGAACCGCCAATAACCTGGCCGCGACACACGTGAGAGACGGGCTATGGATACCACGAGAACATTGCTTATTGTTGACGACAACCCCGCAGATCATGTGCTCATCCGTCGCCTGCTCAGCCAGGAGCTCCGCCAGCGTTACACGTACTACGGGGCCGAATTGGCCGCCTCTGCCCTGGAGATCATCGCGACGACGCCAATCGACTGCCTGCTGCTGGACTACAACCTGCCCGACAGCAGCGGCCTCGAGGTCCTCGCCGATCTGCGCCAGGAGCGCAGCGGCCTCACCCCGATGGCCGTCGTGATGCTCACCGGTTTTGGCGACGAGACCCTGGCCGTGCAGGCCCTGCAGGCCGGCGCGATGGACTACCTGGTCAAAGAGCGGCTCAGTGGCCCGCGCCTGGCCCAGGCTGTGGCCGACGCGATCCACCATCACCAGCTGCGGGCCGAGTTTCAGCGCCGCCAGCGCTATCTCGAGCAGCACACCCTCGGTCTCGAGCGACGGGTCGCCGAGCTGCACGAGCGCCTGGCCGAGGAGCTCGGGCGCGCCGAGCTCCTCGCGGCCCTCGAGGCCGAGCGGGCCAGTCTCGCTCAGCGGGTCGCCGAGCGCACGGCCGACCTGCGGGCCGCCAACACCGAGCTCGCCCGGGCGGCCCGCATGAAGGACGAGTTTCTGGCCAACATGAGCCACGAGCTGCGTACACCGCTCAACGCTATCCTCGGCCGCTCCGAACTCTTGCGCGAGCAGATCTACGGCCCGCTGAGCGCGCAGCAGGATCGCGCCGTTCAGAGCATCGAGGAGGCCGGTCAGCACCTGCTGGCGATGATCAACGACATCCTCGACCTCTCGAAGGTCGAGGCCGGCAAGCTGGCCCTCGAGCTCGATAGCTTCAACCCCAAGGACGTCTGCCGCGCAGCCCTGCGCCTGGTGGCCGAGGCGGCCGGGGCCAAGGGGATCACCCTCGCCATCGCCTACGATAGCATCGTCGAGCTCGTCGAGGCCGACGCGCGCCGCCTGAAGCAGATCCTGGTCAATCTGCTGTCGAACGCCGTGAAGTTCACCCCGGCCGGCGGCAGGGTTGGGCTCGAGATGCGTGGCGATACGGAGCAGCAGATCGTGAGCTTTGTGGTCTGGGATACGGGGATCGGGATCGCCCAGGAGGATCAGCAGCGCCTGTTCAAGCCCTTCGTCCAGCTCGATAGCACCCTCAGTCGCCAGTACGAGGGCACTGGTCTGGGCCTGGCCCTGGTCTTCCGGCTCGCCGAGCTCCACGGCGGCAGTGTCACGCTCGAGAGCGCTGTCGGCGAGGGGAGCCGCTTTACGGTCAGGCTTCCCTGGACCCCGCCCGCTGAGTCAGGCTCGCCCGAGGAGTATGCCCGACCCGCTGCGCTCGCACCCCTGGACCGTAGGCTGCGGCCGGCGTTGGGCGAGGCCCTCGGAGTGTGCTCGCCGGCCGCGCCCCGCCCCGTCATCCTCCTGGCCGAGGATAGCCTGCATAATGTGCGCGTGCTAGAGGACTTCCTCGTGGCCATGGGGTATCAGGTTGAGGTGGCCTCTAATGGCGTCGAGGCCATCGCGCAGGCCGGGCAGCTGCGGCCCGACCTGATCGTGATGGATGTCCAGATGCCCTACATCAACGGCATGGAGGCCACGCGCCGGATCCGCGCCGCCGGACTCGACACCACGCCAATCATCGCCCTCACCGCCCTGGCCATGCCCGGCGACCGCGAGCGCTGCCTGGACGCCGGGGCCAACGAGTACCTCACCAAGCCCGTCAGCCTGCGCGCCCTGAACGCGCTGATCAGGCGCCTGCTCGAGCTGCAGTAGGCCCCTCGAGCCACTGACGGCGTACTAGGGTCGCGGGCGCCAGGCCGGGTACTCGTCGCTGAGCTCGCTGATCGCGAAGGGCTCGCTGTTCAGCGAGGCCAGGTCGAGCAGGTAGATGTCGAAGCCGTCCCGCGTCTCGGCGGTCGCCCCGGGCGGCGCACGGTTGCTCGCGAAGGCGATCCGCTCGCCATTCGGCGCCCAGGCCGGCGTGGTGTCGTTGCCCGGGTGGAAGGTGAGCTGTCCGATCAAGGTGCCGCTGCTCGCGATCAGGAAGAGCTCGTTATTGCCGGTGCGATTCGAGCGGAAGGCGATCTGCTCGGCTGTGGGCGACCAGGCCGGAAAGACGTCGGTGAAGGCATTGTTGGTCAGGTTGACCGGCTGCGAGCGGCCCGCCAGGTCGATGACATAGAGATCGAAGTCGCCGTCGCGGTCCGAGGCGAAGACCATCCTGGTCCCGTCAGGCGACCAGCTTGGGTTGCCGTCATTCGCCTGGTGTTCGCTCAGGTTGCGCAGGCCGCCCGAGCCGTCGGCGTTCAGGCTGTAGACCTCCCAGTTGCCGTCACGGTCGCTCTCGAAGGCGATCCTGCCGCCGTCGGGCGACCAGACCGGGTGCAGGTCGTTGGCGTCGCTGCGCGACAGGTTGATCCGCCCGCTCCCGTCGGCGTTCATCACATAGATGTCGAAGGCCCCGTTCTGGTCTGCGGCGTAGGCGAGCCGCTCGCCGTCGGGCGACCACGCCGGGGTGATGAAGTCGATGCGGGGCGCGCTGAGCAGGATCGTGCGCTCCTGCCCGGCCCCGAGCTGGGTCAGATTGCGTGTGCCTCCCAGGCCCGATGCCACAGCGATGGTCTCGGCGAAGGGCAGCAGGGGCGGCGTCGGGAAGGCCGGGTCGACCTCGTCGGCGGGGTGGGTGCCCAGGGGGCGCAGGTCGTCGCCGCTGTCGCCGACCGTGTAGAGGTTGAAGTTGCCCTCGCCGTCCGAGGCGAAGGCCAGCCGCGTCCCGTCGCGCGACCAGCTGGGGCTGACCGCGTCGGCCCTATCGTCCACGATCGGGGTCGCCGCGGCCCCGTCGGCATTCATCACGTAGATGTCCCAGCTGCCGCCCCTGCGGCTCTGGAAGGCGATCCGGCGTCCGTCGGGCGTGAAGGCCGGCCGGTCGTCTTCGCCGGGGCTGTTGGTGAGGTTGATCAGCTGCGCCGAGGGACTAATGTCGGCCAGGTAGATCTCGCGGTCCTCGCCCGCGCTCGGGTCGCCTGCCGAGAAGGCGATCCGCCGCCCGTCGGGGGCGAAAGCCGGCCGCGCGATCCCCGGCGGGTTGCTGTAGAGCGCGCTGCTCGAGCCGTCGGCGAGGTTGAGCAGGATCAGCGCGCGCCCGGTAGCGCGCAGGGCCACATAGGCCAGGGTGCTGCTGTCGGGCGACCAGGCCGGATCGATCGCGCCCGCCTCCTCGTCGGTCACGCGGCGCAGGCTGCTGCCGTCAGGGTTGACGACATAGATGTTGGGCGCGCCGGCGCGCTCGGAGACGAAGGCGATCTGCCGGCGGCTGGGCGACCAGCTGGGGGCGTAGTCGCGCGCGGCGTGGTTGGTGATGCGGGCCAACCCCGAGCCGTCGGCGTTCATCACGAAGATCTCTTCATTGCCGCCGCGGTTCGACGAGAAGACGATCCGCTCGCTCTCCTGGACCACCGGCGTCGCCGTCGCGGTGTCGAGCGCGGGGGCCGGGGCCGCCGTCGGCGTGGCGCTGGGGGCCAGGAGACCGCCGATCGTCGAGGCGCCCGGCACACTTGCGCAGCCGATCAGGCTCAGGCAGCTCAGGATGGCTGCGACCAGCCGTAGGCTGCGGTGCTTCAGCGTGCTGCTCATCGCAAGCTGGCCGCTCACGGCTCGCGGCCGGCGTCTTCGTCGGCCATCGCCCTGATCGTCGCCTCCTCGCCTGCGGGATCCAGGCGCAAGATCTGGATCGGCCTGGGCGGCGGCAGGCCCTCGGCGGCGAAACGCTCGCCCAGGCGCTTGATGAACTCGTGCCTGAGCAGAAACTGGTCGACGAAGGTGCGCGCCCGCAGGATCACCGTGAAGCGCACGCTGGTCTCACCGAAGGCGTTGAAGCGCACCAGCGGCGTGAAGGCCGGCACGCCGCCCGGCACCTCGGTGTGGGTCTCCTCGCCGACGGCGACTACCAGCTGCTCTACTCTGGCCAGGTTACTGTCGTAGGGCACACCCATGTCGAAGAGCACCGAGAGCTCGGGCTCGGGCCGGTAGAAGTTGGTGATAATCGTGCTGGTCATGAGCGAGTTGGGCACCACGACCAGGTTGTTCGACAGCTCGCGGATACAGGTGTCGGCCCAGCGGATATCGGTGACGTAGCCCTCCTGGCCGCTGCTGAGCCTGACGTAGTCGCCCGGCTGGATCTTGTTTGAGGCGAGCACGGTCATCCCGCTGAACAGGTTGCTGAGCGGCTCGCGCAGCGCGAGCGAGAGCCCGATCGAGCTGCCGGCCAGCACCGTGAGCAGCGGCCCGATCGGTACGCCGATCAGGGCGAAGGTCGTGCCGAGCACGATTGCGCCGCCGAGGACGCGCAGGATGTTGCTGATCAGCGAGACTGAGCCGATCTCGCGGCGGACCAGGTAGAGGCGCGCCGAGTTGGTGAGCAGCCGGACGATAAAGACCGTGATCGCGAGGGGCGCCAGCAGGGCCAGGAGCGAGCGCAATACGTCGGTCAGCCGCACGTTCGGGACGAGCTGGGCCAGGGTGTTGACGATGCCCACGAAGCTGCACCAGAAGATCAGCTGGCCCGAGAGGGCCGTCAGCACGACCTCGCCGGGGAACCAGCCCCTGGCTACCGTGAAGCGCCGCAGCTGGCGCAGTACGATGAACTCTAGCAACACTCCGGCGGTAATCCAGACCAACAGGATGCCATAGCCCTGCAGGGTCTCGGTTGCGCCGGCGGCGTCGAAAGCCTCGACCATAGTATGGCCCCGATGGCTGAAGCGATGGGAGGACTGTCGCTCTCATTATACCAGGGACCCCGACACGTGGGGCCTCACTTGCTCTGGTCGGGCTGCTACCCCCGACTATAGTTAGTGTTCAGTCACACGAACATCGTGATATAGTCGCCCTATGTCAGACGCTCGAAGCACAACTTGCCCCCCCAGAGCCCCGCGGCCGGCCTCGCTCGGCCAGCGGCTCGGCGCAGGCTGCTTCCTGCTGCTCGCCTTGCTGCTGCTGGCGCAGCCGCTGTTCTGTGTGATCCAATGCTCGCTGGCAGACCATAGTGGCCACCATCACCAGCGGGTCGCCGCCGATGATCCGACGGCGCTCTTCGTCTGTCACACCCCCGAGGCTGCCTACGCCGACAGCCTGAGCATACCGCCCTACTGGCCCGCCGTGCTGCCCGTGGCCTTCGCCTTCGCCCTGATCTGCAGCGCGCTGCTCACCCTGAGCCTGTGCGCCCCGGCCACGCTCCGCGCCCGCGCCTGGGCGCCGCCCCTTCCCCCTCCCCGTCTTTGCTCCGCTGCCTGATCACGCCCTGCTTCCCGCTGTCGCCCTGATCCCGCTCCATCCGGCTAGCGTTCATCGGCCGCCCTGTGCTCAGGGTACGCGCCGGCAAACCCGCTGGTTGTTACGGGTCACAGCCGAACTATTTTCCCGTCGCCCAATGCCGGGCGTGTCCCCCAGCACGCCCGGCCCCCCCCCGTCGCAAATCAACACCCCTGCGGCTGGGCGCGTTCTCCCCGCGCCCGGCCCAATCAGAGAAAGTATGCTCGATATGGGCCATCGCCCGCGAGTCTATCTTGTTGCGCTCGTCCTGCTCGCCCTGACCCTCGGCCTGAGCGCTTGCTCCACCCCGGCCGACCCGCTCGAGACGGCCGCGCAGGTGGTCGAGAGCTATAGCGACGCGCAGCTCTTGCCGGGCCTGCCGATCGAGCTGGTCGGCCAGGTGCTGTTCGCCCTCGACCGGGGCGATCTGCCCGCCGCCCGGGCCCTCTTCGCGCCGGGGGCGCCGCGGCCCGAGGCGGCCCTCGCCAGGCTCGCCGCCCGCTGGCCCGGCCCCATCTTGGGCCAGCCCAGGGCCTCGCTCAGCATTGGGCCGTACCGCACCCACTCGCGCCTCGCTCAGACCCCGGCGGGGGCGTTCGAGGCCATCCCTGTCGCCGGGCGCTGCGCAACCGGCAGCTTCGAGGCGCGCCTCATCCTGCAGATGACCCCGACCGGCTGGCGCCTGTTCGATATCCAGCTCGGGTGATGGGTCGTAACCAAATGATTGTGACATTTTCACTTGAGGATAAAGGTCCTCACTGGTAAGGTAATCCTGTGAGCGCGTTCACACAAAATTGGATCGGCCCGTGGGTCGTATGCCGACTGTCGCTCGCCGGGCGGCAGACCCTCGGTGTGCGCCTCCGCTGCTGGACGATCCGCGCGGTTGCGCTGGTGATCGCGCTGACCCTTGGCCTCCTCAGCCCCCTGAGCTGTGTCGTCCATTGTGCCATCCACGCTACCTTCCCCGAGAGCATCGGCGCGACCAGCGACCACGCCCACCATAGCGCTGCCGTGGCGGCCGGTACCCACGCCGCCCACCATAGCGCTGCCGTGGCGGCCGATACCCACGCCGCCCACGCGGGGCGCGCGCCGCACGGGGCCGCCGATGCCCACGCGGGGCACGCCGGCGCAGCCGCGGCCACCGAGCCCGCGCTAGCACATGCCCAGCATCAACCTCAGGGCACGCAAGAGCCGGCCACTCCCCCCACGCCACGCGCGCTCTACGAGCTCACAAGCCAGAGCGCCGCGCTGCTCGTGGTCGCCGGCCTCCTGATCGTCGCCCTGATCCTCCCTCCTCCCTCACCTCTGCGGCCGGTCGCCTTCCCCCCGCCCACACCCCCCCCTCGCGCCCTCACTGCCTGAGCCAACCTGTTCGCCCACGACCTGCGTCCAGCAGTGCGCCGCATGTGGCGCTGCACTGTGCGCTGTCGAGCCACAGAGGCGATTGTTTGCTACTCTAGGCAGGGAGTGTAAGATCCATGTCGCTCACTATGGACCCCGCCAGCACGTCTGACGGCGTCGAGGCCACGAATACTTCGACCGCGAGCGCCGGCACCCGGCTCTACCGCGCCGTCTGGCGCTGGCACTTCTACGCCGGCCTCTTCGTCGTGCCGTTCATGATCATCCTGGCCGTCTCGGGGATCATCTACCTGTTCAAGCCCCAGCTCGACGCCCTCATGTACCCGCTGCATGTCAATCCCGCCGGCTCGGCCGTGCCGGCAAGCGAGCAGCTTCAGGCCGCCCTCGCGGCCTATCCCGGGGCTGCGGCGAGCAGCTTCACCCCGGCCGAGGGGCCCGACCGCAGCGCGATCGTCACCCTCAGCACCGCCGACGAGCGCAGCCTGGCCGTCTTCGTCGATCCCTACACCGCTCAGGTACTTGGCGCCCGTGACGAGGATAACAACCTGCAGAACTGGGCGATGCGGCTCCACGGCGAGCTGCTGCTGGGCACGACCGGCGACTACATCGTCGAGCTGGCCGCCTGCTGGGCCCTCGTGCTTGCGATCACCGGGCTCTACCTGTGGTGGCCGCGCAAGGGCTCGAAGGTCTGGGGCGTGCTGCTGCCGCGCCTGAACACGAAGAACAAGCGCCTCTTCTGGCGCGACCTGCACGCGGTGCCTGGCTTCTGGGGCGCGGCGGTGCTGATCTTCCTGGTGATCACCGGCCTGCCCTGGGCCGGCTTCTGGGGCGAGAACTTCGCCAAGGTCTGGAACCAGTACCCGGCCCAGCTCTGGGAGGATGTGCCGCTCTCGGATAAGACCGCGGCCAGCCTGAATACGCCGTCCGAGAAGGTGGTGCCCTGGGCGGTCGAGAATACGCCCTTGCCCGAGTCGACCCCGCCTGCCACCCACGACCACAGCGCTGCCGGCGCCGCCGGCCTGGGGGCGGCGACGCTCTCGCTTGATGCGATCGTCGCCCAGGCCGCCGCCCTGGGCATGCCCCCTGGCTATAACGTGGCCCTGCCCGACGGCGAAGAGGGCGTCTATACACTCGGCCTCTTCTCGGACGATCCGCGCATGAACCGCATGGTGCATATCGACCAGTACAGCGGGGCCGTGCTGGCCGATATCGGCTGGGACGAGTATGGCCTGGTGCCGCGGGCGGTGGAGTTGGGCATCGTGCTGCACGAGGGCCGCTTCTTCGGCCCGCTCAACCAACTGCTGATGCTCTTCGCGGCTCTGGTGGCGCTGCTGCTGCCGGTGACGGGCGCGATCATGTGGTGGCGCCGGCGGCCCCAGGGCCGGCTGGGCGCGCCGGCCATGCCCGAGCTCAGCTTTATGCCGGGCCTGCTGGCGATCATCGTTCTGCTCGGCCTGGCCTTCCCGTTCGTGGGTATCTCGCTGACCGTCGTGCTGCTACTCGACTGGCTGCTGATCTCGCGCGTCCCTGTGTTGCGCCGGGCCTTCAGCTGAAACCTGCGGCGACGGGATGGTGGCGGAGGGGCGCGCCCCTCCGCGCCTCCCTAAACCATATTCGCCGGGTTCTGTTTCGCCGTTTG
>CAZKTU010000039.1:17766-35883 GCA_964555675.1 uncultured Oscillochloris sp. | reverse complement strand
CATCAGGGCCTCGAGCTCGGGCAAGGTCAGATTGTAGAGATCGGGCTTTTGCATAACAGACGGATTATACCATGGCCCATTCTGGCGCGGCCCCCCGCCCTCAAGCCTCACCTTCGGCGCTGTAATCCAGGCGTAATAAAAACGCTTGTCAGCGTACGTTGTGCGGTCGTACAATTCCTCTGTCTTGGTTATCAGTTTAAGATCTGGCACAACCATGAACAGCAGCAGGCTTCTCTGGAGCAAGCCCGGCACGACCCCCCGGATTGGCAGCGTAGGAGGTGTGGCATGGCACATGACAATGCTCGCCCTAGCGGATGGCGGCTAGCCGCTACCGCCCCACCCACCACGCAGGCGGCGCTCAGGCGTCGCTGTGGGCGAGGACTCGCGCGACGCGCGTCAGCCGGCCGCCGGCTGGGGCGGTGTCGTCCGGGACGTCTCCGGCCTACGCCAGTAGCCGTCGCGGCAGTTGTGGCCTGAACGGCGAACCCAATGGCTCGACCCGGTGACCCGGCGCCCTGGCACGTCATCCCGGCTGAGCCCTGCGCCGCGACGCGCAGGCCGCGCGGTCTCTTAGCCTGCGGGGGGGCGCCCCGGCAGCTCTAAGAGCAGACGGAACCCATGGTCGTAGCTGGCCGCCGCCGCGGCCCCAATCCGCGCGGTGGCCAGCAGATGCGCCTTTTTGCTCAGGTAGCCACCGCCGCGCAGTACACGCGCGGTATGGTCGCGCCGGCCACTATCGGCCTCATCGGCCGTCCATAGATCGCTGTTCCACTCCCAGATGTTTCCGGCCATATCGAGGGCGCCCACAGGCGAGGCCCCTGCAGGGTAGCAGCCCACGGGCACGGTGTAGGGCCACCTGCGCAGGTCGTGGTCCTCTTTGGCTGCGGCCCGGTCGCGCAGGCGGCGATCACCCCACGGGTAGCGCCGCCCATCACCTCCGCGCGCCGCGAGCTCCCACTCGCCCTCGCTCGGCAGCCGCAGGCTCACCGCAAGGGCCGCGCTGAGCCAGGCGCAAAAGCCCTGCGCAAGATGCCAGCTTACCCCTGCGGCCGGCTGGTTCGAGCCGCCAAAGCGTGGATCGGCATCGTATCGTCGCGCCGGCAACCCGGCCTCGCGCTGCCAGACTCGCAGCTGCCCATTGGTGATCGGGTAGCGTGCGATCAAGCGGGTCGGGCCAGGGTCAACCATGGGCAGGCGGCAGAAGTAAGCGCCTGGTTCACCCGCGCGGGCCAATTCGGCCCGCCACTGGTCGAGGCTCACCGGCAGCCGTGGGTCGCCCAGCTCGCCCAGCAAGAAGCCGGCCCGCACGCGCTCGGCGACCGGCAGGGGCTGAGCGGGGTCGCCCAGCAGCGCCACGAGCCCGCGGCGGAGGTCGCGCCTGAGCCGATCCGCGCCAATCAGGGCGCCCAGGGCCTCCCAGCCCCGCTCGCGCCCCAGCTCAGCGGCGAAGATCAGGTCGCGCTGCCAGCGGGCGGCAGGCTTGGGCCAGCCGGCCTCGTCGGCGTCGATCAGCTCGGTGAGCACGCGGTCGATGCGGTCGGCCAGGGCCGGGTAGAGCCCCTGGATCACCCCCAGGCCCAGCCCGATCGGCTCGCGCCAGCGGTCCTCGTGGCGCCGGGCCATTACGGCCTGCACCGCGCCGGGCTGCAGCAGCAAGCGCCTGCCCGCGCAGTGCTCTTGCAGGGTCAGGTGGGCGAAGCTATAGCTGGTGCCGTCGGCGCCGGGAATCAGCAGGCCACTGCGCTCGCAGAAGTAGTCCAGACAGCGGCGCGACGCCTCCCAGGCCCCAGGTACCCCAAGCAGCTCGAGCTGCTCGGCCAGGGCCGAGCGCAGGTCGCGCAGGAGGAGCTGCCCGCGCCCATCGACGAGGGGCTCGCCACTATGGGCGGCGAAGGCAAGCTGGTCGAGCAGATCCCGCAGGGCATCGGCGCCCAGCCTATCGGCCCCGATCGCCTCGGCGAAGCTCGCGCCGCCCTTATGGGCATCCCAGGCCCCGAGGAGCTGGCGCAGGACCTCTTCATAGAGTAGCGAGCGGTCACGGGGCAGCTCGCCGCCTTCCGCCATGGTCAGGCTGATCATGGTCAGCAGCAGCGGCGAGGCGGCCAGGCGGCGCAGGGGCGCGCTGGCGCTGATCGTGGCGACCAGGGCCTCAGCGTACGACGCAGCCTGAGCTGACCCGAGAGCGCCGCGCCGGGCCAGGGCGGCGAACCAGGCCTCCGCAAAGTGGCGGATCTGGCCCAGGGTCAGGGGCGCCAGAACCTCTGCGGGCCAGCCGAGGGCGACGTGCAGTTCGCTGCTCAAGGCCTGGGTGCGGCAGGTCAGTACCGCGCGAGCCTGCGGGTAGAGGTCGAAGAAGGCGCGCAGGGCCGCCACCACCGCTAGACGGTCGGCCCGCGCCGCGCTGCCCTGGGCCGGGGCCTCATCGAGGCCGTCGAGCAGCAGCAGGGCCCGCCCGGTGCCGAGGGCACTCTCGATCAGGGGAACGGCGCCGCGCACCCCATACTCATCTTCGAGCTCGGCGGCGAGGGCGGCAGCTACGGCCGCCGGCGTAGGACCCAGGCGCGCCACATGTCCCGCGAGCCGGCGCAGCGGCAACAGCAGGGGCAGTAGTTGCTCGCCGTCGGGCCAGCCCGGCAGGGGGCTTGCGGTATCGGGCTGGTCGAGCCCGCGCCGGGCCAGGGTCCAGGCCAGGTGGCGCAGCATGGTCGACTTGCCGCTGCCAGGGCCGCCGAGCAGCACCAGGCGGCGCTGACGGCCCACTGCCTCGCTGGCAAGCAGGCTTCTGAGCAGCACCAGAGGGGCGTCGGCGTCATCGCCAGGGCCCTCGGTCGCGATCCAGGCGGCTGCGGGCAGCGCATAGTCAGGATCATGGGCCCGGGCGGGGCGGCCCAGGCCCTCGCCGTCGTAGTAGGCCCCCAGGGCTGAGCGCGGGCCGCGGGCGAGGGGGGTCGCACTGCGGGTGGCCAGCAGCAAATACACATGATCAATGGCCACCCCCTCGCCCCCGTCGAGGCTGGCGGCCACAGCGCTCAGAGGCAAGCGCCGCAGCCGGGCAGCCATACATGCCAGGTACCATGTGAGTCGACGGCGCTCGACTTCTTCCGGGTCGCGCCCGTAGACAACCCGGCCCAGATTGATGCCAATGGCGCCGGCCTCGATCTGCGCCCCAGGGCCCAGGGTGAGGCTCGGCTTGACGATGGCGCCGCCGGCCACATCGCCAACGGTAATCTCGCCATACTGGCCCGCGCCAAAGAAGACCTGGGCCCTGATCTGGCCGCGCTGCTCGGCTGTCAGGTCGACTGCCACCTGCTCGAACACGGCCATGGCCATGCCCTCGCCCAGAGCGGCCTTGAGCTCGTGCAGCCTCGCGGCGAGGGGCTCTAGATCCTGACCCATCCGAACCTCCAGCTGCGCCGCGGGGCCCGCAACGAATGGTTCCCATTGTAGATTGAAGGCCTGAAGGGCACCGACAACTTGCATCAGCACTGAGACGGATAAGCAAGGCCCCCGCTCCCTCGGCAAGAGAGCGGGGGCCAGGCGAGCGGAAGCCCGCTTAGGGCTCGAAGCCGCCGCTCCCGCCGACTACAGCGGCGATGATCGCCGCAAAGAAAACGACGAAGCAGAGCACGATGGCCAGGCCGATCACGAACTGGATGATGATGACGTACAGAGCCTTATTGCTCGGCAGGTTCATGCCCGACTGGATGGCCAGGTAGGTCAGATAGAGGTTGTAGATGCCCAGGGCCAGACCGACGACCCAGCCCACCAAGGGGATGAGGTTGAAGGTGCTGCCAATCACGAGCAGCGGCGCGCCGAACAGCGATAGGCCATAGGCCAGCTCGCCGAACTGGCCGGTGCCGCCGAAGGCCCGACCCAGCAGGTAGGTAATGCCCCAGGAGATCAGCAAAATGAGGATGGTGAAGATGATCGCCCCGAAGATCGTGCCGATAATGTTCGGCTGACCGGCCGCCGCGGCTACCTCAGGGTCAAGCCCCGACAGGTTGGCCTGGCCCAGGCCGAGCGCGGCGGCGATCGCCGCGACGATCGCGTTGATCACGCCCGCAGCCACCGAGTAGATCAAGGCCCAGGTCAGGTTATTCTTCTCGTGCTCCTCGAATGTCGCGACCGAAGGCTTCGTGAGAACCGCGATGCTGCCGTTAATCATCTCCTGGAACATGTGCGTATGGCTCCTTGTGCTGGAAGGTCTGCGCCCGTATTGTAATCGATTAAGCGCAAAAAGATAGCCCCTCAGCGGCCTATTTTTTGGGCCGGAAGGGGCTGTCCTTGCTGATTTCGGCAGTTAGATCAGAGTACAGGCCGAAACTTATAGCCGTACACGAGCAGGTTGTCGGCGCCGGTGTCGACCAGGCGGCGCGTAGCCAGCTCGACGGCCATGCCGATCGTCAGATCTTCCTCGGCGCAGTCGGTGAGCTGCGCGCTGACCAGGGGGCCTTCGGCGAGGCGCACGAGCGCCACCGGGTAGGGGGCGAGATCCTCGTAGCCGGCGGGGGCCTGGCGGATCACGCTGAAGCTATAGACCTCGCCGCGCCCACTGAGGGCCACCGTCTCCCACTCGCTCGGGTTCTCGCCGAGGGCCGCCGGCCGGGCCGGGAAGCGCACCTCGCCCGTGACCGTATTGCGCTGCCCCTCGAGCCTGTAGCGCGCCCCGCGCTGGCGCCAGTGTCGTGCAATTTCCATCGTATTCCTCACAGTCTGTGGCAGAATAGGCTTATTCGGCGACCAGCACGCAGGTCGCGGCGGTGGCGCCGATGCCGCCCAGGCTCTGGGCCAGGGCGATGCGCGCGCCGGCGACCTGGGTCGGCCCGGCCTCGCCGCGCAGCTGGCGCGCCAGCTCGACCACCTGGTAGACGCCGCTGGCGCCGACCACGTCGCCGCGGGCCTTGTAGCCGCCGGCCGTGGCGATCGGGGTGCGGCCCGTGGGGGCAATCGCGCCGTCGGCGGCGTGGCGGGGCGCCTCGCCCCGCTCGTAGTAGCCCATGGCCTCGAGGGCCAGGGCCGCCGCGATGCCGTGGGGGTCGCTCAGCTCAAAGACCTGCACCTCGCTCAGCCCCAGGTGGGCCCGCCCCAGGGCCACGTGGGCGCTGGCCCGCGCAGCGACGAGGTCCAGGGGATCCTTGCGGGCGGCCAGGCTCGGCGCGGCCGTGGCCACTGCTGTGCCCGCCAGGCGCAGACGCGGGCCGGCTAGTTCGCGGGCGATCGGCTCGGCGGCCAGGATGACGCAGGCCGCCCCGTCGGCCACGCTGCTGCAGTCGAGCATGTTCAGAGGCGAGGCGATCTGGTTGGCCTTGCGATACTTGTCGGCGTTGATCGCGAAGCGGTAGAGGGCCTGGGGGTTCTTCAGGGCGTTGGCGTGGGCGTTCACCGGGAAGGGTGCGAAGGCCTCGGCGGGGTAGCCGTGCTCGTGCATATAGCGCCGCATCAGCAGGGCCCACTGGGCGGTGAGAGTCAGCCCGTTGATCCCCTCGGACTCGGCGTCGGCGTGCAGGGCCAGGGCCGCCTCGAGCTCGCCCTCGAGCCGGTCGGTCACCTTCTCGACGCCGAGGACGACGGCCAGCTCGCACTGGCCCGCGGCGATGGCGTTGGCCGCCTGCTGCAGGGCCACCCCGCCGCTGGCGCCGCCGGCCTCGACGCGCACAGCGGGCGTGCCGGGCAGCCCGACGGCGGCGGCCAGATAGGCGCCCAGCTGACCCTGGCCCGCCAGCGTGTCGCCCATGGCGTTGCCCACATACAGGGCGCCCACGCGACCGGCCGCAACGCCGGGCGCGGCCGCGAAGGCCGCCCGCACCGCCTCGCTCGCCAGGTCGGCCAGGCTGCGGCCATAGTGTTCGCCGACCGGCGTCGCGCCCGTTCCTACAATATAGCTCGTGCTCATGAATCCTCTCTCTCGCGGGAGGCGTGAGGGGTCAGGCCCTCCACATTCACCCGGACCCCTGCCGCGAGCGGCGGCGCGGGGCGTATCTTACGAACCGGATCGTGCCGCGCGAAGCGCCCTAGCCCATCACCAGCTTACCGACCCACTTGGCGTAGACCGCGTAGTCGACGAAGACCTGGCGGCGCAAGTAGGCCTCGGTGAGGGGCGCCCTGGGGCGGCGCGCGAGGATCTGCTCGGTGACGGTGAGGGCGTAGGCGTCGGAGCCGGCCCCGCTGCCGTAGGTGGTCATGAAGATCGTCTCGCCGGGCTGGGCCACGTCGAGGGTCGCGCACAGGCCGGCCATGGCCGCGCCCGAGTAGGTGTTGCCGATCTGGGGGCTCAGCAGGCCCGGGGCGATCTGCGCGTCGCTGAAGCCGAGCCGTTTGGCGACCGCCTGGGGAAACTTGGCGTTGGGCTGGTGGAAGATCGCGTAGGTGAAGTCCTGGGGGCCCTTGCCCAGCTCGTCCAACAGCCGGCGGGCCGCCGCCTGGATCTGGTGGAAGTAGGCCGGCTCGCCCGTGAAGCGATTGCCGTGGACCGGATAGGGCCGGTCGGCGCGGCGGAAGAAGTCGGGCGTATCGCTGACGTAGCTGACCGTGGCCTCGATCGTGGCCAGGGCCTCCTCGGCGGGGCCGACAATCAGGGCCCCCGCGCCGGCCGAGGCGGTGTACTCGAGGGCGTCGCCGGGGCGGCTCTGGGCGGTGTCGGCGCCGACCGCCAGGGCGTAGTCGGCCATGCCGCTGCCGATCAGGCCCATCGCCGCGGTCAGGGCCTCGCTGCCCGCCTTGCAGGCGAACTCGAAGTCGGCCGCGCTGACCCACGGGGCCGCGCCCAGGGCTTCGGCCACGACCGTGCCCGAGGGCTTGACGCTGTAGGGGTGGCTCTCGCTGCCGATCCAGACCGCGCTCAGGCGCTCGGCGGGGATGCCCGCGCGGGCCATAGCGTGGCGGGCCGCCTCGATCGACATGGTGATCGTGTCCTCATCGGGGCCGGGCACGCTCTTGGCGTCCACCGGCACCCCGCCCTGGCCGTCGGTCCAGATGCGCGCAATCTCTTTGGCGGCGATACGGTAGCGGGGGACATACACCCCGTAGCCGACCAGGCCCACAGGACGGTTCGGTCTCATCATTGTCTCAATCCTTGAACGTTCCGGGTACAACAAAAAGGCGGGCCAGGGAGCGCTCACGCTCCCCTGGTCCCACCTTTCGCACTACGGGTGAAGCTCGGCCACCAGCTCCTCGGCGCGGGCCGGTTTGATGTTACGCTCCTCGACCATGCGCCGGGCAACCTCGTCGACGAGACTGCCGTGGGCGCCCGCGGCCATAGCGATCTGGCGCGCGTGCAGCCCCATATGGCCCTGGTTGATGCCCTCGCAGGCCAGGGCGCGCATGGCGGCCAGATTGCTGGCGAGGCCGGCGCAGACCGCGATCTCGGCCAGCTGGTTCGCCGACTTGACATCGAGCAGCTTGAGCGCGGCCTGGGCGGCCGGGTGGACCTTGGTCGCCCCGCCGACGATGCCGACGGCCATCGGCAGCTCGAGGCTGCCCACCAGATTGCCCGCCTCGTCGCGCTCCCAGACGCTGAGCGAGCTGTAGTGACCCGAGCGGGCGGCGTAGGCGTGGGCGCCGGCCTCGATGGCGCGCCAGTCGTTGCCCGTGGCGACGATCACCGGGTCGATCCCGTTGAGGATGCCCTTGTTGTGGGTCGTGGCCCTATAGGAGTCGACGGCGGCGAAGGCGTAGGCCCACATAATGCCCTCGGCGACCTCTTCGCCCTTCAGGCCGTCGCGCTCGAGGGCCTTGGTCGGCACGACGCAGCGAGCCCTGGCCAGGCGCCGGTCGCTCAGGTTCGAGAGGATGCGCAGGTAGACCCGGCCGCGGGTGATCTGCTCGAGCAGCGGCGCCACGGCCTCGCACATCGAGTTGATCGCGTTGGCGCCCATGGCGTCGCGGCAGTCGACGATCAGGTGGACCACCATCATCGGGCCCATGGGGCTGGACTGGTGGTAGTTGACCTCGACGTCGCGCGCGCCGCCGCCGAGGGCCACCAGCGAGCGGCTCTGGGCGTTGGCGATCTGCAGGATCTCGTCCTTGCGGCTCAGGATATCGTGGCGGGCGCTGTGGGGGGCGGCGACCCCGACGATCTGCACCTGGCCGATCATCAGGGGCTCGCTGCTGCTGGCCTCGAAGCCGCCGCCGTCGCGGACCATACGCGCCGCGTAGCTCGCCCCGGCTACAATCGAGGGCTCCTCGACCACCATGGGGATCAGGTGGTCGCGCCCGTTGATGCGGAAGTTGGTGGCGATGCCCAGGGGCAGGTTGTAGGTCCCAATCACATTTTCGATCATCTTATCGGCACGCTCGACGCTGAGGATGCCCTGGCCTCCGTGGAGGACCCGCAGGTCCTCGTCGCACAACCCATCGAACGACTTGACCATCTGCAGGCGCTCGAAGGGGTTGAGCTGGTAGAAGCCCTGGAGACGCGAGTTCTTCGTGCCCATGTGTGTCGCTTTGTTCCTTAACTGGTTTCGTGAGGGACTGCACAAGCGTCCTATACCTTACGATTGTATCATCGCCGCCCTTCCAGAAGCCTCGAAAGAACTGTCAAAACCTATCATGAGGCTGTCTGGGTCTTCCAAATGTCACCATGACACTACATTATGACGAGCCGAAGGCCGGAGCGCCGGCTGAGAGCGGGCCCATGCTACAATAACGCCCATGCGACGACTGCTGCCACTCTTGCTCGCTATGCTCCTGACCGCCTGCGGTCGCGAGGCCGCGGCGCCCCCGGCCCCCCCGGCGGCCCCCACCCTGCCGACGGTCGGCGAGATCCTGGCCCGCCCGACGCCCGGGGCGATCACGACGGTGGGTTACCTCTTTACGACGAGCGAGGGCGCAGCCCTGGTCGACGGGCTACGCCTGAGCGGGGCCGGCGCCCCCGCCGCAATTGATGCGAGCGCGATCTGGCTCGGCCCCGCGCCAACCCTGAGCGCCGGGGGCCTCACCACGGCCGGCGCGGTCGGCTACGCCATCGTCGAGGCCACGGGCCGCCTCGAGGGCCCCGGCCAGTACGGCCCGGGCGGGCGCTACAGCTACAGCCTGGCCGACCCGGTCCTCTCGGCCCGCTCGGCCCGCGACCTGCGCATCGCCCTGCTGCTGGCCAACAGCAGCCTCTACGAAGGCCAGCCGGTCCGACTGAGCGGCCAGCTCCTGCTCAGCCCCGACACCGCCCTGCTGGTCGAGAGCATGGGCGCCGGCGGCGTGCCCGACGCCAATGCGCTTCAGGTGAAGCTCGCCATCCCCCCGCGCGACCCGAGCCTCGCCGCCGCCCTCAAAGGCAACGGGCGCGTCAGCTACGGGCCGGTCGAGATCATCGGCCTGTGGCGCGGCGGACGCCTCTACCCCTTGGCTGTCAGCCCGCTCTAGGGCCATTCCAACCTGCCCGGTTGAGCTTTCCAGGAGGGCTTGGCTCGGCGGTTTGCCCACTAGGGGCGGACCTGCTGCACGAAGGCCGCCGCCCCTAGTGGACGGCGGCCTGATAGGGTGTGGGCTCGCCCGCGAATCTAACGCGGCTCGACCTGAAGGCACATGGCCGTGCGCTCCTGGTCGTCAATCGACACCTCGAGGAACGAGGGGATACACACGATGGAGATGCCATCGCCCTGCAGATAGCTCTGGGCGATCGCCACAGCCTTGATCGCCTGGTTGACCGAGGCGGCGCCGACGGCCTGAACCAGGGCGACGCTGCCGCCGCGAATCACGCCGGCGATGGCCCCGGCGATGGCGCTCGGGCGCGACTTTGCCGCAACCTTGAGCAGCGTGCCCGTCTGCGGCTCGCCCGATCCTGCGGTGGCGGCGCGGCCCTCGGCAACCCGTCGCTGTGTCTCCGGCCCGGTCGTCTGGGTCTGGCGTTGTGTCATGGGAGCCCCCGTCTGCTTATCGGCGTCCAATTTGAGACCAGGTCTTTACCTGCCTCAGCCCATGCAGCAGGAGTTATGCCAACGCTGTACCCCTCAAGCCAGGAAAGTCGAACCAGACTATTTTGGTTCGCGGCATAGGCCTTCTGCGGACCCGCCGGCATGGTCCTCGTCTTGCAGCCTCGGCGGCGTGGAAACAACCTGGACCCGTGTCGCCTTGCCCTTGTCGAACCCTCTGCCATCGGCTATAATTGCAAAGACCCCGGCACGGCTCGTCCTTCCCGCCCCATAGCCACTCAGTCCGCGGCGCTCCTCAGGCGCTCTGGCGCGAGGGCAAGGGAGCAGTTTGTGAGCGTCACCACCTCGATCGTGCTTGTGCACGCCCACGCCCTTTTTCGCGAGGGCCTGCGGCACTACCTCTCGGCCCTGCCCGACTTCCGGATCGCGGGCGAAGCCGGCAACGGCCAGCAGGCCATCCAGCTGGTCGACTACACCGACCCCGATCTTGTCCTGATGGAGGTGGATCTCCCCGGCGTGAACGGCCTCGAGGTCTCCCGCGCCATCAAGCGTACCCATCCCCATGTCGGCATCGTGCTCTTCAGCAGCGCCATGGATGGCGCCTACGTCGTCAAGGCGATCAGGGCCGGTGTCGCAGCCTACCTGCCGCGCAATATCGAGTGGCCCGCCCTGCTGCAGACCCTGACCGAGGTGCGCCGCGGCGAGTATCCGATCAACGAGCTGGTCCTCTCGCTCCCCGATGTGGCCTCTCAGGTCCTCGCCGCCTTCCGCCAGATGGTCGTCGACGAAGACACCCAGAGCATCTATTCACCCCTCTCGCCCCGCGAGCTTGAGGTACTCGAGCTGGTGGCGGCGGGGCGCACCAATAAAGAGATCGCGCTGCAGCTGGATATCAGCAACCAGACGGTCAAGAACCACGTCTCTTCAATCCTACGCAAGCTGGCGGTGAACGACCGCACCCAGGCTGTGGTCTACGCCATGCGCCGCGGCTGGATCAAAGTGGTGCTGCCGGGCGACACGTAGGCAGCCCCGGCCCCTGTGTCGGCGTGGGCCGCCCGCGCCGAGTCTCCCCCTGAGGGACTGCAATGCAGAGCAGAATCTCGCGCGCCGTGTTCGCGCTCCCCCTGATCCTCCTCGTAACCCTGGCCGGATGCGACCTGACCACGGCCGGAGTCAGCGAAGAGATCGCCAACGTCCAGACGATCCAGGCCCTGACCCCGTCGCCCACAGTCTCGCCGACCGCCTCCGTCACCCCCGAGGCCTCGGCGACGGCGACGGCGACGCTCGGGCCCTCGCCGACGCCCAGCAATACCGCTGTTCCGACCAGCACGCCCCTGCCGCCCACGCCAACGCCCAACCCGGCCCTGGCGGGCTTCAGCTTCTGCGACCAGCGGGCCGGCTCGACCGCGGGCCTCTTCTCGGCGCGCCTGGCCGAGGCCAGCGCGAGCGGCACCCCCGCCTACGAGCAGGTGGTCATGCGCTTCGAGCTAGGCGAGGGCTCGGCGCCCCTGGGCGCCACCGCGTCGTGCCTGAGCGCCGTCAACCTCACGGCCCTCGCCCCCGACAGCACCGACCCGTACGCAGTGCGCGTCGACCTCCCCGGCTGGCTGCGCGACGAGCGCTTCAGCAGCTCGGCCGTCACCCAGACCCTCAGCTTCACCGGCACGCGCACGATCACCAGCGCCCGCCTCATCCCCGGGGCGACGCCCGACGCAGGGGCCGCCCTGCTGATCGGCCTCAGCGAGCCCCTACCCTTCCGCCTGAGCGTCGAGCGCAACCCCACCCGCCTCGTGATCGCCGTGGCCCGCAACTCGCCCCTGGTCGGCTCGAGCGACCAGCTTGGCCTGCCCGCCGGCGGCGATCCCGCCCTGGCCGCGCCCCTCTTCGCCCTCTTCGACGGCGACGTCTGGCGCGTCGACGGCGACGCCCAGGGCGAGAGCCCCGGCATCACTGCGGGCCTGGCCGGCGCCACCAACATCACCCGCTCGCCCGAGACCGAGACCCACCTCGCGGTGAGCCCAGACGGCACGACACTGGCCTTCTGTCGCGCCGCCCCGGGCCTCGACCCCGCCGACGCCGAGCTGCCCGTCCCCAGTGCGCTCTGGCTCAGCGACGCCGACGGCCAGAACGCGCGGCCCCTGGCCCAGGTCGGGGTGAGCTGCGCCGACCCCGCCTTCAGCCCCGACGGCAAGACCCTGGCCTTCGCCGTCGACGAGAGCGGCGCCACCCCGGTCCAGCGCGCCCTCTACACAGTGCCCGTCGCCGGCGGCCAGCCCGCCCGCCTCGACCAGGGTGTCGACGAGTGGAGCCGCTTCGGCCCCCAGTGGCTGGCCGATGGCGACCTGGTCTACGCCGCCGCCGCCCAGGACGGCCGCAGCACACTATTCTTGCGCCGCGCCGACGGCGAGACCCTCGACGTGGGCGCCGCCGTGCTGATCCGCGACAATGCCGCCGCCCCCTACGCCGCCCTCGGCCGGCCCCTGGCCGCGCCCGATGGCAGCCGCTTCGCCTTCGAGGCCATCCGCGGCGACGCCCCCGGCGCCGACCTGCTCATCCTCGACGGCGACGGCGCGCTACTCGAGGTGATCGGCGCCGAGCGGGTTGTGCAGCCAACCCCGACCCCCAGCCCGACCGCCACTCAGGCCCCTACACGCACACCGGGCCCGACCGGCACCGCGGCCATCACCGGCACCGCAACGCTCACCGGCACGGCGAGTATTACCGGCACCGCGACGGTCACCGGCACCGCCGCCACCGCGACCAGCGTCGCGACGCGCACGCCCACCGCGACGGCCGCGCTCACCGCGACGGCTGCTGTCACGGGCACGGCCACGATTACACCTACGGTCGCCCCCACCCTCGAGCCCGAGCCCCCGGCCGAGGCCCAGCGCAGCGGCCCCTTCTGGACCAGGCCTCTGGCCTGGGATAGCCAGGGCCGCCTGCTCTACCTGAGCACGCTCTGCTCGAGCCAGGCCGTGCAAGACTACCAACTCCACCGCTGGAGCGGGGCGGGCCGCAGCGAGCTGATGGCCGCCGGCCAGACCCTCGGCGGGATCGGCCAGGCCACGGCCTCGGGCGACGGGCTGGCCTATGTGCTGACCGAAACACCCCCCGCTGGCCCGCGCGGCCCCGTCGCCCTGAGCCCGCGCAGCCCGGTCAGCCTGTGGTTGTGGGACCTCGAGGTGGGCGCCCGGGGCGAACTGCTGGCCGCCGAGCGCGGCCTGAACGCCCTGGCGCCCTAGATCGCAGACCAGAGCGCCCCTGCTCGTGAGCCCCGCTCGATCAGCGAGCGGGGCTCGTCGATTCAGGGGGCCTAGGCCCATGGTTAACCGCGATTGAATATTTGCTTAATCTCTATTTAATATAGTTTGTGAGATAATAGTAGGGCACGAGGCAACGGACTGTACACAACATACTAGCCCCACGCGGTGAGCCCTCCCCTGAGATCCCGACCTCAGGGGTCTTTTTTGGGCGCGCCGCGCGGCCGTGACCTGAGTGCGCCATCGTCGCCGGCGCCGGGGGGTGCCGGGGAATCTAATGGGGAGAGTGCATGCGTTTCCATCGCTCGATCATGTTCGCTCTGCTGCTGGCCCTGATCGTCGGGACGCTCGGCGTGCTGCCCGCAGCCGCCACCGGCAAATCGTCCGACATCGCCTTCGCCCCGATCTTCACCTACAATACGGGCCTGGGCACTGCCTCGGCCGAGACCGTCGCCACCCAGGGCAACCTGCTGTTCGTCACCAACAGCGCCAACAATAGCCTCGACATCGTCGACATCACCAACCCCGGCGCGCGCAAGCGCGTCGACCTGGCCCCGTTCGGCGCCGGCCCCAACAGCGTGGCCGTGCGCGCGGGCCTGGTGGCCGTGGCGGTCGAGGCCAGCCCCAAGACTAACCCCGGCAAGGTCATCTTCTTCGACGTCACGGGCAAGTTCCTGAACGCCGTGACCGTCGGGGCCCTGCCCGACATGCTCACCTTCAGCCCCAACGGCCGCTGGCTGCTGGTCGCCAACGAGGGCGAGCCGAACAGCTACAACCAGCCCGACTCGGTCGACCCCGAGGGCTCGGTCAGCGTGATCAATGTGCGCGGCCGCATCGAGCGCCTGAGTCAGCGCGACGTCAAGACCGCCCGCTTCACCAAGGACGTCGAGATCAAGGGCCAGGACGACGACGACAAGGGCAAGGACAAGCGGCACCCCGGCCTGCGCGTCTTCGGCCCCAACGCCAGCCTCGCCCAGGACCTCGAGCCCGAGTACATCACGGTCGACGGCGAGAGCAAGACCGCCTATGTAACCCTCCAGGAGGCCAACGCGATCGCCATCCTCGACATCAGCGATGCCGAGTTCGAGGAGATCATCCCCCTGGGCAGCAAGGATCACAGCCTGGCCGGCAACGCCCTCGACGCCAGCGACCGCGACGGCGGCGGCAACAACGGCCGGATCAACATCCAGAACTGGCCGATCTTCGGGCTCTACACCCCCGACGCGATCGCCAGCTTCAAGGCCGGCGACGAGACCTACCTGATCACCGCCAACGAGGGCGATAGCCGCGACTATCCCCCCGGCTTCTCGGAGGAGATCCGCGTCGGCGCCGCGGGCTACGTGCTCGACCCGACCGCCTTCCCCAACGCCGCGGCCCTCAAGGCCAACGCCGCCCTCGGCCGGCTGACCGTCACCAACCAGAACGGCGACACCGACGGCGACGGCGACTTCGACAAGATCTACACCTTCGGCGCCCGCTCGTTCACGATCTGGAACGACGAGGGCAAGCAGGTCTTCGATAGCGGCGACCAGCTCGAGCAGATCACCTCCGCCGTGCTCCCGGCCGCCTTCAACTCCGACGGCCCCACCAGCCCGAGCAGCTTCGACACCCGCAGCGACAACAAGGGCCCCGAGCCCGAGGGCGTCGCCGTCGGCAAGGTGGAAGGCCGCACCCTGGCCTTCGTCGGCCTCGAGCGCATCGGCGGGGTGATGATCTACGACGTCAGCAACCCCAAGGCCCCGAGCTTCGTGCAGTACGCCAATAACGCCGACTACTTCGCCGGCACGGGCGACCGCGGCCCCGAGGTCGTGGTCTTCGTCCCGGCCGAGCGCAGCCCGAGCGGCAAGGCTCGCTTCCTGGTCGCCAACGAGATCAGCGGCACGATCACGATCTACGAGGTCGGCGCCGTAGGCGAGGCCGGCACGCTGACCCTGCTGCACAACAACGACGGCGAGTCGGCCCTGCTGCCGCTCACCAACAGCGTCGGGGTGAACACCGGCTTCCCCAACACCGCCCCTGTCAGCCTGAACGTGGGCAGCGCCGCCGCCTTCAAGACGGTGATGGACAACAACATCCAGCAGGCCCGCGGCGCCCGCAACTCGGTGCTCAGCGTCTACGCCGGCGATGCCTTCCTGGCCAGCGCCGTGATCGCCTGCAGCCTGCCCGCGACGGCGACGACCCCTGTCTTCGATGCCATCGCCCAGGCCCAGATGGCCTACGACGCCCACATCTTCGGCAATCACGAGTTCGACTACAGCCCCGACTTCCTGAAGCGCTTCATCGAGGGCTTCCGCCAGAACGGCCGGCTCGACCAGCCCTTCCTCAGCGGTAACCTCGACTTCAGCGGCGAGCCCGGCTTCGCCGAGCTGCTCGACGCCGACGGCCTGATCGTCGGCGACGTGACCGACGGGCGGGTGGTTGCGAAGGCGAAGATCGCCACCGACAAGACCACCGGCCAGCGCTTCGGCATCGTCAGCGCCACCACCCCGACCCTGCCCACGATCTCGTCGCCCCGCAACGTGACTGTGACGCCCGACCTGGCCAGCACGGCCGCCCTCGTCCAGCAGCAGATCGACATGCTGCAGAGCCAGTATGGCCTGAAGAAGATCATCTTCGTCAGCCACCTGCAGAGCGTCGCCAACGACCGCGAGCTGCTGGCCCTGATGCGCGGCATCGACATTGCCGTGGCGGGCGGCGGCGACGACCTGCTCAACAGCCCCGCCATCCCCGACAACGTCGAGTTCCTGCCCGGCGACACGCCGCTCTCGGCCACCACCAACCCCTACCCCTCGCCGGTGACCGACGCCGCAGGCCGCACGGTCTACCTCGTCACCACCGCGGGCAACTACAAGTACGTGGGCCGCGTCGACGCCACCTTCGACGTCAACGGCGAGGTGAGCAGCATCAACGCCCAGACCAGCTACTCGCGCCGCGTCATTCCCAGCACCCAGACCAGCTCGACCGCGCTGAGCAGCCTGGGCCTGACCGCCGCCGCTACGGTCGCCTCGAACCCGGGCATCAACACGACGGTGATCACCCCGGTCAACGAGTGCCTCACCACCTTCCGCAACACCGTTGTGGCCGGGACTGAGGTTCAGCTCAACGTCGCCCGCGGCAGCGCTACCGTCCCCGGTGTGCGCACGGTCGAGACCAATGGCGGCAACCTGATCGCTGACGGCTTCTTCTACAGCTACAACCAGCTGGCCGTCCGCAACGGCCTGCTGCCCGCCAGCCCGACCAACCGGGTCATCGCCTTGACCAATGGCGGCGGCATCCGTCAGAACGCCGGCGATGTGCTGCCGGTCGGCGGCGTCGTGCCCGGCACGATCTCGCGCCTCGACACGCTCAACGTGCTGCCCTTCGACAACTTCCTCACCGTCGTGCAGAACGTCACCCCGGCCGACCTGAAGACCATCCTGGAGCGCTCGGCCTCGGCCATCCCCGGTGGCGGCGGCCAGTTCCTCCAGATCAGCGGCTTCAAGGTGGTCTACGACGCCCGCAACCCGGTGGGCAGCCGCGTGATCAGCGCCACGTTCAGCGACGGCGCGCCGATCATCACCAACGGCGCCCCCGACCCGGCGGCTCCGGCCAGCTTCGCGGTGGTGACCAACAGCTTCACCGCCGCCGGTGGCGACAACTACCCGACCCTGGCCAACAACCCCAACAAGCGCAACCTGCTCGGCCTCGACGATACCCTGGTCTCGTACGAGCAGGCCTGGCTGAGCTACCTGCAGAGCCTGCCGGCCGTCGGCGGCGTGCCCACCATCTCGGCCGCCGACCCCCGCTACGCCCCCGGTGGCGAGGGCCGCATCACGATCATCCGCTAAATGCTTGCAAGCCAAGCTTGCAGCATGCCGTAGAACGGAAAAGGGGTTTTTCAGGGAGGGCAAGCCCTCCCTGCGACCCTCCGGTACAAAAAAGGGGCGTGGCGAGCTTTACACTCGCCACGCCCCTTTTCTTTGACGACTACAGGTGGAAGGTGAGCACCACCCGCCCGAACTGCACCTTGGCCCCGTCGGCCAGGGGGGTGGCGACGTTGGGCTCGAGGCGGGCGCCCTCGAGGCGGGTGTAGTTGGTGCTGTTGAGGTCGGTGATCATCCACTGGCCGCCGGCGCTGCTGATCTTGGCGTGCTGACGGCTCACGCCGCCCATCTCGCCCCCGAACGGGGTCAGGTCGATCTCGGGGAAGATGTTGCTCACCGGGTCTTCGCGGCCGACGATGTACTCGCTCTTGCCCGGGCCGAGGGCCAGCACCGCGCCGCCGTCGACCACCACGAGCCGCGGGCCGGTCGGGGCCGCAGGGGCGGCAGGCGCCTCGGTTGCCGCCGGAGCGACCGGAGCGACCGGGGCGGCCGGGGCCGCCGGGGCGGCCGGGGCCGCCGGCGTCTCGGGTGTCGCCGGAGCGACCGGGGCGACCGGCGCCGCCGCGGGCGTCGGCACGCCCAGGGCCGCGAGCCCGGCCTCGGCCTTGGCCAGGGCCTCGCGGGCCTCGGCCAGGCCCGCCGTCACCGCCGCCGGCGTCGCCGCCCCGAAGGTCGCCTGCATCTGCTCGAACTGCCCGATGATCGCCTGCTGGCGGGCGATCTCCTCCTCGAAGCCCTTGACCGCCGCCGGGTCGATCGCGGGCGCGGGCGGCTGCAGGGCGGCCAGCTCGGCCTCGGCCTTGGCCAGGGCCTCGCGGGCCTCGGCCAGGCCCGCCGTCACCGCCGCCGGCGTCGCCGCCCCGAAGGTCGCCTGCATCTGCTCGAACTGCCCGATGATCGCCTGCTGGCGCCCAACCTCGCCCTCGAGCTCGGCGCGCTTGGCGGCGTAGATCGCCTCGGCGGGGATGGGCGCGGCCTCAACCGCGGGGGCGGGGGCCGCCTCGACTGCGGGGGCCGCCTCGACCACAGGCGCGGGGGCCGCCTCGACCGCGGGGGCGGGGGCCGCCTCGACTGCAGGGGCCGCCGGCGCGGGCTCGGCGGGCTGCGCGGGCGGCGTGGCCAGCATAG
>CAZKTU010000039.1:3900-17666 GCA_964555675.1 uncultured Oscillochloris sp. | reverse complement strand
GCAGGGGCCGCCGGCGCGGGCTCGGCGGGCTGCGCGGGCGGCGTGGCCAGCATAGTCGCGTCGTCGGGCGAGACGGCCGGCTCGGCCGGGGGCTCGACCAGCACAGGCACCGGCGTGGCCAGCATGGTCGCGTCGTTCGGGCCGGGGGCGGGCGCCGGAGTGGAGGGGGTCGCCTCGGCGGGCGCCGCGGGGGCCGGCTGCGCGGTCAGGTCGGCCCCGCAATTGTCGCAGAAGCGCTCGCCGGGCAGCACGGCCGCGCCGCAGGCCCTGCAGACGCCCTCGGCCGTGGCGGCCGGCGCGATCTGCGTGGGTGCCTCGGGGCTGGCGGCCACGGGTGCGGGGGCGGCCGAGCTCAGGTCGGCCCCGCAGTTGTCGCAGAAGGCCTCGCCGGGAAGCACCGTCGCGCCACAGCTCGGGCAGACCGGGGCGGCCACCGTGGGCTGGTCGGGCGCCACGGCCGCGGGGGCGGCCGGCGTCGCCGCGGGGCTGTCGCCGCCCAGGCGGGTGCCGCACTGGTCGCAGAAGCGATTGCCCGGATCATTCTGGGCGCCGCAGGTGGGACACGTGGTCATCAGTCTACTCCTCCAACAATGCAAGGGGGGCAGCTTACTCTTCGAGCTTCTGCGTCAGCCGGCGGGTCGCGTACTTCAGCTCTTTCTGGCTCTCGGCGCTCAGGGCCGCGCCCTGCTCGAGGGCCTCGGCCTGCTTGTTCGTCTTCTCGGCCAGCTCGAGCTCGCCGAGGTCGAGCAGGCGCGTCGCCGCGGCCCGCAGCTTCTGGGTCGCCCCGGCCACATTGCCGGCCTCGGCCTCCGACAGGGCGCGGGTCTGCAACTTGAAGGCCGTCACCTTCTCGACCAGGTTCATCACCCGGGGGTCGTGGGCCGGCGCGCCCGCCTCGGCGCTGAAGGCCAGCAGGATGTCCTGCTTGACCACCTGGGGGGCGCCCTGGCCGACGGGCGTGAAGTGCAGCTCGGCCTGGGCGACGCGGAACGAGCCCGCGGCCCGGGCGGGCAGCATCAGCTCGATCACCACGCTGTTGCTCTGGCCGTAGACCAGGTCGCCGAGCTTCACGGCCACCTCGCTCTCGCCGATGGGCTGGTAGCCCAGGTTCGCGATCGTCGGCGTGGCCCGATGCACGGCGCGCGGCGTCGCCTCCTTCACCAGGCGCAGCAGCAGGCGCGCCTCGCTGGCGGCCAGGCCCTGGGCGCTGCGCACCGCCCGCTGAAAGAACGCCGTGATCTGCGAGGGTTCGGCGATATAGTCCGAGCTGCCGCCGGTGGCCTCGGCCAGGTCGTCGAGCAGCTGCTCATTCCACTCGGCGCCGAGACCCAGGGCCGTAATGCGCACGCCGGCCTGCCCGAGGCTCTGCGCGATCGTGCGGCAGGTCGCCTCGTCGCCCCAGGTCTGACCGTCGGTGAGCAGGAGCATATGGCCCGGGCGGTCGGCCCCGGCGTGCTTCTGCAGCTCGGCCTGGCCCGCCTGCATGCCCAGGGACATCGCGGTGCCGCCCGACTCGACGATGGTGTCGACGGCGGCCAGCAGGGCGGCCTTATCGGCGGCGGGCGTGGCGGGCACCAGGGTCTGGACCTGGTCGTCATAGATCACGATCGCGACCACATCCTCGGCGGTCAGGGTCTCGATCAGGCGGCGAGCGGCCGCCTTCATGCTCTCGAGTTTCGTGCCCTGCATCGAGCCCGAGCGGTCGAGCACCAGGCAGAAGTTCAGGGGCACAGCGACCGCGGGCGGGGCCGTGGGCGCGGCCTCGACCAGCAGATAGGCTACCTGCGGCGTCCCGGTGACAGGCAGCGGCGTGCGGCCCCAGGTACAGGTCAGGGTGACGGCATCAGCCATAGGGTAAAGGCTCCTTCGGGCTACGGGCGGCCACGTGCGCGCCCGGCGAGAGCGCCTCCGTCAGGCGCCCGGAATGGCTCGGGTCGGGCGAGCGGCCTTCGTCCGGCGTGCTGGGGAAGACCGCGATCAGCGAGCAGCAGAGCAGCAGGGTCAGCAGCCCCGTGGCGATCCCGATGATCGCATCGCGCCGGCCGCGGGCCGTGGCCTGGGTGGCCTTGTTGAAGAGGGCCACAAACCCCAGGGCGGTCGCGGTCGGGCCGAGGACCCCGGGGAGCAAAGAGAGCAGCGCCCCCAGGCCGACCAGGGTGCTCTCGGGGTCGCCCGAAGCGGCGCCGGCCAGGACCAGGACCGCGCCGATGGCCATGAGGACGGCGCTGCCGCTACCCATCCAGCGTGACGTCAGGGCCAGGCCGGTGGTCAGCCCCGGGGCGGGCCCGGCGCCCGCAGCCTGTGGGGCTTGGGCCGGGCTCAGTGTCGCCGGCGGACCAGCTACGAGGCCCGCGACAGCTACGACGCTCTGGCTGCGCACATAGTTGCCGGATCCGAGCAGGGCCTGGCGAAATGCCGCGACGCTCTCGAAGCGCTGCCCCGGGTCGTTATGCATTCCCTGGGCCAGGGCGGCCGAGAGCTCGGGCGGCAGACTCGGGTTGAGCTGTATCGCGGCGGGCAGCCTGAAGGGCGTGTTGCCGGGGTCGTAGCCGGTGAGGGCGTGGTGCAGCAGCACAGCCAGGCTATAGACGTCCGAGCGGGGGTCGGTCTGCCCGCGGCCATACTGCTCGGGCGCGCTGTAGCCCACCGTGCCGAAGGCCTGGGTGTCCTGCGATTGGCCGTGCTTGAAGTGCCGGGCGATGCCGAAGTCGATCAGCTTGAGCGGGCCCTCGGGGGTCAGCATCACATTCGCCGGCTTCAGATCGCGGAAGATCACCGGCGGCTCCTGGGTGTGCAGGTAGTCGAGCACCTCGCAGAGCTGCTCGGCCCAGCCGAGGACCTCGGCCGGCGGGCGCGGCAGGCCGACCCGCTGGAGATAGGCCTGCAGAGTCTCGCCCGGGACGAACTCCATCACCAGGTAGCTGCGCCCGTCCTCGCTGAAGCTGTCGGTGACCCGCGGCAGGTTCGGATGGGAGAGGGCCGCCAGCATCTCGGCCTCTTGCCGGAAACTCTCGGCGGCCTGTTGACGCGCGAGGGGCGCGGCGTTCTGCTCGTCGCTCAGCTCCTTGACCGCCCAGCGGACCGTGCTGAGCCGGCGGTCGGCGGCGAGGTAGACGGCGCCCATGCCGCCCTGGCCAAGCTTGCGGATCAGCTCGTAGCGCCCCTGCAGCACCTTGAGCGGCGCGGCGGTCTGGGTCACCCGCGTGCCGCACTCGGGGCAGAAGCCGGTGCCAGGGGCGACCTCAAACTTGCAGCTTGGGCAGAGCATGGGCCTTCTGTTCTATCGCGAGTCGCGCGCGCCCGTGACGCGCACTACTCAAAGCGGACCAGCACAGCCGTGATATTGTCCTCGCCCCCGGCCTTGTTGGCGGCCACGATCAGCGCCGCGCAGGCGGCCTGAGGGTCGGGCGCGGCGGCGATCAGCTGCTCCATCTCGGGGTCGCGGGTCATCTCCCACTGACCGTCCGAGCAGAGGAAGAGCGCGTCGCCGGCCCGCACCCGTTCGCTATAGACATCGACCTCGACCTCGGGCCTGTCGCCAAGCGAGCGCAGCACAGCGTTGCGCTGCGGGTGGCTGTAAACATCGTCGGGGCCGATCTGGCCCAGGTCGACCAGGCGCTGGACGAGCGAGTGGTCCTTGCTGACCCGCTTGAGCTTGCCATCCCGTAAGAGATACGTGCGACTGTCGCCAACGTTTCCGACCGTCACCCGGTCGCCCGCCACCAGGGCCATGGTCAAGGTCGCGCCCATATCGTTGCCCTGGGCGCGGCTCTCCTCGACCACCCGCTCGTTGGCCCGCAGCACGGCCCGGCGCACCAGGTCGGCGGCCTCGGCCTCGCTATAGCTCGCGTCGGGCTGCACCTGGCGCGCCAGGTACTCGCCGAGGATCAGGTCGGCGGCGCCGCGGATGGCCAGGCTGCTGGCCACCTCGCCGGCGGCGTGGCCGCCCATGCCGTCCGAGACGATATAGACGCCCCAGCCCTGGCGGCGATTGTCATTGTCGAGGCCGAGCTGGATGGTCAGATAGCTATCCTCGTTATGGTCGCGGACCATACCGGTGTCGGTGTGGGCGCCCAGCACCTGGCGCAGCGCCACGGGGTTGCTGCGCTCGGCGAGGATGGCCCCGAGGCGCTCGGCGAGGGCGGCGGCGTCGGCCAGCTCGCCGGTGCGCACCTGGCGCAGCACCGTGGCGAGGCCCGCATCGCCCTCGGCGATGGCCTGGGCGGCCTCGTCCTCGGTGAGGCGCTGCGTGGTACGGGGCGTCGCCGTGAGCTGCTCGAGCAGCTCGGCCAGGGCGGTGAGGTCTGACTGGACGGCCGCCGCGGCCTCTTCCTGGGGGAAGCGGCGCAGGTTATCGACCGAGCGCAGGCGGGCCCCGCCGCCGGGCACCGCCTCCAGATCGTCGGGCTCGACGGCCCCGAGGGCCAGGCCCTGGGCGTGGAGGTGGGCGACGAGCTGTGCGAGGTCCGCGCCGACGGCCAGGGCGGCCGTCTCGTCAAGGGGGGCGACCAGGGGGCCGTGACCGCCGTCCTGGATGACCGTCAGCACCTGCTCGCCCTGCTCGACCTGCTCGACGATGGCGGGCAGGGCGGCGCGGGCGGCCTGATCGGTGATCGCGGCGACGAGGGCCGGGCCCAGGGGCGCCTCGCGCGGGGTGAGGGCGGCCCTGTAGCGGCGGGGCTCGAGGGCGGCGCCGCAATCGTTGCAGAAGGCGTCGCCGGGCTCGTTCGCGCCCGAGCCGCAGGCCCAGCAGCGCCGCCAGGGGGTCGTATCGACCACAGTGATCGTGCCGACCGCCTCGCCGGGGGGCAGCTCGTAGCGTCCGGCAAACAGCGTGGGGGCTTGCTGATCCATCGTCTCCTCCTCGGTGACCTCGACGACCCCGAGGGGCCCGGTCACGCCTGTGGCGGGGGTCGCCTCGCCGGGCTGCTCATGGGTCAGGCTCGAAGCGAGCCAGGCGCGGTCCTCAGCGGTTGGTCGGACGACATCAAGGGGCGCGGCGCAGTTCCAGCAGTAGCGGGCCCCCGCACGATTCTCGCGCCCGCAGCGCTCGCAGACAGGCATAGTAGCATCCACCTCATCCCTTGAGCCGGGCGATCACCACCGAGATATTGTCCTTGCCGCCCCGCTCGTTAGCCAGGGCGGTGAGGCGCTCGCAGGCCCGGGCGGCCGAGGGCTCCTCGATCACAATGCGGGCCAGCTCGACATCATCCACGTGGTTGACCAGGCCGTCCGAGCAGAGCAGCAGCACATCGCCGGGGGCGAGGGCCTGGCTGAGGGTGTCGACTTCGACGGTCGGGTCGCCGCCAAGGGAGCGATAGACCACATTGCGCTGCGGATGGACGCGGGCCTCCTCGGGGGTGATCTGGCCGATATCGACCAGGCGGGCGACCAGGCTGTGGTCGCTGGTGAGCTGCAGCCAGGTGACGGCCTCGCCATTCACGCCGGCGGCGTTGACCAGGTAGGCCCGGCTGTCGCCCACGTGGGCCAGGTAGGCCCGGCGACCGGCCACGACCGCGACAGTCATGGTGGTGCCCATACCGCGCTGGGCCGGGTTCTGCTGCGACTGGTCGTAGACCGCCCTGTTGGCGGCCATGACGGCGGCGCGCAGCAGCTCGTGCCAGCCGGCGTCGTCGGCGGGCACGCCGGCGCTCAGGCCCTCGGTCAGGTAACTCTTCACGGCGCTGCAGGCCAGGGCCGAGGCGACATCGCCGGCCTGGTGGCCGCCCATGCCGTCGGCGACCAGCAGCAGGGTGCCGAGGGCCCCGTCGGCCGTCGTAAACTCGCCGGCATAGATCGTATCTTCGTTGAGCCGTCGGGCCATGCCGACGTCGGTGCGGGTGGCAATCGTCATACTGAGGGGTGGGGGCAGGCTCGGCGAGGGTCGCACGCCGGGCCGCAGGGGTGTGCCGCAGGCCACACAGTATTTCGCCTCTTCCCGGTTGCCCCGGCCGCAGACCGGACAGGGCAGGGGGGCCTCGCGCGCCGCCGGAAGGCGGCCTGTGACCTGCACAAGCTCGCGGCCCTGGGCGATCTGCGTCGCCAGGTTATCGAGGATCTGCGACAGGTCTTTGATCGCCGCCGCGGCGTGGTCACGGGCCACGCCCTCGGCGCTCTCGAGGCGCTGGCGCCAGTAGAAGACGCCCGTCTCGACCACGGCCAGCAGCTCGCGCAGGCTGAGGGTGTCCGATGAGGCGAGGCGCAGCCGCCGTCCGCCGGGGAGCATAACCTCCTCGGGCTCGTCGCCGACAGGCGCGCCGCAGCGCGTACAGTAGCGGGCGCTCGCCGTGAGAGGCGCTCCGCAGGTGAGGCAGGCCCTGGTGCCCGGTTCGGTCAAGTCGACACCTCAAGAGGGTGTGAGGCTTCACCCTGTGGTCGCGGCAGTCACGGATTGGACGACGCGGGGCGGGCCAGGGATGCGCACTCTTCAGAGATGCTTGCGCGAGCGGGATGCCGGCGGCATTTCCCTCCGGAACGCCGTAATCGGGCGCCGTCCCAGGGGGATTGCGCGCGCTTGAGGTGCTATACTGCTTCCCGCCAGATTATAGCATAGGAGCTCCGCGCGGTGTCTACCCCAGCCGTCTGCGCCCACTGCCGGGCCCCTCTCTCGCGCCCGGACGCCCGCTTCTGCACCTCGTGCGGCAACGAGCAGCCCGCCCCGCCCGCCCCGCCGCCTACAGTCGCCCTCGGCGCCCAGCTGCAGCTGCAAGAGGATGGGCAGAGCCGCGTGACGCCCCTGGGCTCGGCCCCGCTGACCCTCGGGCGCGCCCCCGACAATGATCTGCTGCTCACCTCGCGCTACGTGAGCGGGCGCCACGCCCGCATCGAGCCGAGCGGCCAGGCCCATTGCATCATCGACGTCGGCTCGACCAACGGCATCCTCTACGAGGGCAGCCGTGTCCAGCGCCACGAGCTGGCCGACGGCGACGTCTTGCGCATCGGCGATCCGGCCACGGGCAGCTTCGTCTCGCTCACCTACAGCAACCCGGCGGCCAGGCGGGCGCCCCAGGCCGGCCAGGTCGCGCAGAGCTACAGACTCGACCCGCACGACCCCCAGGTGACGATCGGGCGGGCGGGGTGCGACATCACCCTCGACAACCCTCAGGTCTCGCGCTTCCACGCCCAGATCGACCAGGGGCCGGGCGGGGCCGTCCTGCGGGACGCGGGATCGACCAACGGTACATTCGTGAATGGGCAGCGCCTGGGCGGCCCTCACCCCCTGCGGCAGGGCGACGTCATTCAGATCGGCGCGTTCAAGCTGGTCTATAGCGGGACGAGCCTCGCGCAGTACGACCAGCGCGGCGCGCTGCGGATCGACGCCCGCGGCCTGAGTCGCCAGGTGCGCCACGGCGGGCAGAGCCGGATCATCCTCAACGACGTCTCGCTCAGCGTGGCCCCGCGCGAGTTCGTGGCCCTGGTGGGCGGCTCGGGCGCGGGCAAGAGCACCCTAATCAAGGCCCTCTGCGGCTACGCCCCGGCCGACAGCGGCCAGGTGCTCGTCAACGGCGACGACTTCTACGGCAACTTCGACAACTACCGCAATCTGCTCGGCTACGTGCCCCAGGACGACATCCTGCACCGCACCCTGCCGGTCGAGCGGGCCCTGGGCTACGCCGCGCGGCTGCGTCTGCCCGGCGACACGGCGCCGAGCGAGATCAGCGGGCGGGTCGCGCGGGTGCTCGAGGACGTCGAGATGACGCCCCACGCCGACGCGCTGGTCGAAAGCCTCTCGGGGGGGCAGCGCAAGCGCGTGAGCATCGGCGCCGAACTGCTGGCCGACCCGAGCCTCTTCTTCCTCGACGAGCCGACCAGCGGCCTCGACCCGGGCCTCGAGAAGAAGATGATGTACACCCTGCGCCGCCTGGCCGACAGCGGGCGCACGGTGCTGCTGGTCACCCACGCCACCGCCAATATCGCCGTCTGCGACCACGTCGCCTTCATGGCCGCGGGGCGCCTGGTCTACTACGGCCCGCCCGCCGAGTCGCTGGCCTTCTTCAACGTCGCCGGCGGCGACTTCGCCGACATCTACACCAGGCTCGAGGGCGTGGGCGACCCCGGCAACCCGATTGTGCAGCGCGATCTCAAGGCCGAGTATGAGGCCTGGGCGGCGGCCCCGCAGCGCGCCGGGGGCGCACCCATGCTCGCCGAGCTCTGGGAGCTGAAGTATCGCGCCAGCGAGCAGTATCGGCGCTATGTCGCCTCGCGCCTGGCCGAGGCGCCGGCAGGCCCCGTCGTGCAGGGCGGCCGCCCCACAGCGCGGAAGCGCCGCGCCGCGCCGCTGCGGCAGCTCGGCCTGCTGACCAGGCGCTACCTCGACCTGACCCTGCTCGACCGGCGCAACCTGCTGATCCTGCTGCTGCAGGCGCCGCTGATCGCCCTGCTACTGCTGCTGGTGGCCCGCGGCGACGCCCTGACGGGTGCCCTGGCCGTCGACGTGCTGCAGCGCGGCGAGGCCAAGAAGGTCCTCTTCATGCTCGCCACGGTCAGCGTCTGGTTCGGGATCATCAACGCGGCCCGCGAGATCGTGAAAGAGCAGGCGATCTACCAGCGCGAGCGGCTGGTCAATCTGCGCATCTGGCCCTACCTGGGCTCCAAGGTGGCCGTGCTGAGCCTGCTGATTCTGGCCCAGACCATGTTGCTCCTGGGCGTCGTCGCGATCAAGGTGCGCTTCCCGGCCGATACAGGCCTGCTGATGCCGGCCCCGCTCGAGGTCTTCGTCACCCTGCTGCTGACCTCGGCTGCGGGCACGGCCCTGGGCCTGCTGATCAGCGCCCTCTCGGCCAGCGCCGACCGCGCGATCAGCCTGGTGCCTCTGGCCCTGATCCCGCAGATCCTCTTCGCCGGCCTAATCTTCGAGGTGGGCGGCCTGGCGACGCCCCTCGCGTGGCTGACGATCAGCAGCTGGTCGATGCAGGCCCTGGGCGCGAGCCTCGACCTCAACGCCCTCTGTAACCTGCCCAACATCGACGCTCAGGGCAGCGTACCCGCCGGCTGCGCCCCCGGCTTCCTCAGCGCCGAAGCGGCCTTCACCCAGAGCGTCGGCCACTTGCTGAGCCGCTGGGCCGCCCTGCTGGCCTACGCGCTGGTGTGCCTCGCCCTCACGGCGTGGGCGCTGCGACGGCGCGACAGGCTGGTCTAGAGAAATACCCGCAGCCTCCGCCACTTACGTATAGTTCAATTCGACGCACGCGCACCTTTGCAACCACTGCTCTGCATGGTTGGGAAAGTGGCCTCAGAAGGCCAAAAAGCCGCCACCAGGGGTGTGCACAGCCTTGACACGGCGCTTTCGCGTAGCGTATAATTGACAGCATACGAAACAAGGCGGGGGCAGTCCGCTCCCAATTCAGGTTATGACGAGCCCGCAGAAGGCGGTATGCCATGTCACTTGGCCAAAAGATCGGCCGACTCCGCCAGGAGCGCGGTCTGACCCTTCAGGAAGTCTCTGAGGGCTCTGGGCTTACCCCCTCCTTCCTGAGCCGCCTGGAGCGCGACAAGGTCAATATCTCGGTTGCCAACCTGCGCAAACTGGCGCAGTTCTTTAGCGTCCAGATGACCCACTTCTTCGAGGGCGAGGACAGCCAGCAGGTCGGCCAGGTGGTCACTCCGGCCGAGCGTGTGCGCCTGAGCCTGGATGATGCGCCGGTGCAGGTCTTCTCGTTGCTCCCCCCCAACAGCGACGTCGAGGCCCGCCTGATCGAAGCTCGCCCCGGCAGCGGGCAGCAGGGCTTCTCGAGCCGGGGCAGCCAGATGGTCCTGGTGCTCGAGGGCGAGCTGCACTTCAGCCTCGGCGACGAAGAGTACGACCTGCGTCAGGGCGACACCCTGTTCTACCGCGACGACGTGGCCCACAGCTGGGTCAACAGCGGCGAGAAGCTGGCCAGTGTCCTGACAATCAGCGTCATCGGCGGGCGCGACGACCGCTAAGTCAAGGTTCGTAACCGAGGTACGGTCTTCGCCGCGCGACGGCCAGCCACGGAAGGCTGGCCAGCGACCGCATGGGCGCTGGCCATAGAGCCACTCCTTCCCATGCTGGCACGTTTCGTGTATCCTGTGACCTGCATCTTCGCCGATCAGATCGGCAGTCTATCTGCGGGGAACTATGGCGGCATTCCTCTCTCGGATCACGATCCGTACCGTGGCGCGCTGGCTTCTGATGCTCGCGGCCGTCTACGGGGTCGGCTGGCTGCTCTGGCAGGCCCGTACGGCCCTGACACCTTTCATCTTCGGTATCGTCCTGGCCTACCTCTTCTTGCCCGCGGTCAACCGGCTCGGCCGTAGTATGCCGCGCTGGGCAGCCATCCTGCTGGTCTACGTACTGGTGCTGGCCCTGGTAGTGACCTTCTTCGCGTTCCTCGTGCCGCCCCTGATCGAGCAGGTTGGTCAGCTGCTCAGGGCCCTGCCCGACATCCCCAAGGTCCAAGCCTGGGTCGATCAGCTGATCGTCGAGTACCAACAGATCCTCGCCACCCTTCCCGAAGAGATGCGCAACCAGGTCCAGACCACCGTCTCGGGTCTGGTTGGGCAGGCCGCCAATACGCTGCGCACGAACTTCGTGATCTACCTGCGCGGCGTGGGCACCTTCCTGCTCGACAGCGTGCTCTCGGTCGCCAATACGGTCTCGTTCTTGCTCGGCTTCTTCCTGATCCCCTTCTGGCTCTTCTATGTGCTGATGGACCAGAAGGCCGGCCGCGACGCTCTCGACCGCACCCTGCCCCACTGGCTGCGGGCCGACTTCTGGTCGGTGGTGACGATTGTCGACCACGACTTCAGCGGCTACCTGCGGGGCCAGCTGCTCCTCGGCCTGGCCGTCGGCTCGGCCGCGGGGATTGGCCTGCTCATACTCAATATGCTCGGGCTGGAGGTGCCGTACGTGCTGTTGCTCGCGGTGATCGCCGGCGTGACCGAGCTGATCCCGATTATCGGGCCGATCATCGGCTCGATCCCGGCGATCATCCTCGGCTTCGTCGATGGGCCGACCACGGGCCTGGCTGTCCTGGCGCTGTACGTGGCCATCCAGCAGCTCGAGAACAACTTTCTCGTGCCGCGCATCGTGGGCGAGAGCGTGGGCCTGCACCCGGCGGTGCTCATGGTGCTGCTGGTGGTCTGCTCGACGGTCTTCGGCGTGCTCGGGGCAATCCTCTCGGCCCCCCTCGGCGCGGTCTCGCGCGACGTCTTCAGCTACCTCTACGGCAGGCTCAGCGAGCCGCCCCGCCCCGCCGGCCAGATGCCGGCCCGCCTGCGCCACGAGGGCATGGTCCGCCCAGCGGAGGCCGACCCGCTCTACGAACCGCCGCCCGCGCCGGACAGCGACGACGACGACATTGCCGCGCCGCTACCGCCCAGGGTCGCCCCCAACGACTGACCGGCGTGCGAAGGACCGTAGGAAGCGCGCTCGTCCGACACAAAAGCGCCAGGGCCCAGAAGGCGTTGCGCCTCTGGGCCCTGGCTTCTGAACAGCCAGTGATGATCGGGATCAGGCTCGCTCGGCAAAGCCCTCGCGGCCCAGCCTGCGCCAGAGCCGCCCGATCAGCTTGCGACGCCGCCGGCGCGAGGCGCGGGCCGCATAGAACGGGTCGGTCACGCAGAGCTTGCGCCGCACCTGCAGGCTGCGCCCGGTGAAGAGGCCGCCCACGAAGCTTGTCATATCGGTGAACGAGGCGATCTTGTCGGCGACCGCCAGCACCCAGCCCTCGCGGGTCGTGGGTCGCGGGCCGAGGGGGTACATGTGGCTGACGATCGCCTGGGAGACCGAGTCGGGCTCGCCCATCTCGGCGGCGACCCGGGCGGCGATCGCGCCGTGGTTGCTCAATGTCCCGAGGCGTGAGTCGAGGTCGTGCAGAATGGCCGCCCTGATGGCAGTCCGTCGGTCGGCGCCCAGGATCGGGGCCAGGTGATACGAGTAACGGGCCACCCGCATCATATGATCATGCTTGGGCACACTATGGTGCAGATGATCGCGGGTCTCGAGCACACGTGGGTGTGAAAGGAGGTCAGTGATGTCCGCGCAGTCCATGGGATGCAAGTCCCTCCTAGCAGGGGAGTGCCTGGCACAATCGGGGAGCGCAGGGCCCACTTCCGTGGAGCGCTGCGATCACCTTCGATCGCCCACGGTCCGGCGCGCTTCCGCCTTCCGTTATACGTTATACCGCGGCTACTGGTTGCAGCGCAATTCTACCATGGGTCCCGCTTTACCCTAGCACTTCGGAAGGGATCCACCCCTGCCAAAGGGCCAATGTCCCTGGTCCAAAGCCCGAGGGGCTGCTACTCTGATCCGTAAGGGCCGGCAAGTGATCGCCGCCCATGGTAGACCGACACAAGGAGGACCAGCACATGGGTCTCTTAGACATGATCTTCGGGCGCAAGAAGGCTGAACCGCAGCCCATGGATCGCCCGGTATCGTTTGGCGAGGGCCCGATCAGCCTGGGTGGGCAGCCCGCCAGGGGGCCGGCTCTGGCGTCATCTCCGCAGGCCCCCGTCGACGAGAACGAGCAGGCCCTGCGACGCTACCGCTACATGGTGAACACGGCCCCGCCCGAGACGATCGAGCAGGCCCACGCCGAGGCCTTCGAGCGCATGACCCCGGAGCAGCGGGCCTACGTCCTGCAGGCCCTGGCCTCCGAGCTGCCCGAGAGCGAGCGGGCCGCGGCTCAGCTCGCCCACAACGACCCGCGGGCTATGGCGCGCGTGGCCACCCGCGCCGAGCTGCGCCGCCCCGGCACGATGGAGCGGACTCTCTCGGCCCACCCCGGGGGTATGGGCGCCGGCGGCATGATGGCCGGCATCGGCGGGACCCTGCTGATGAGCTTCGCCGCCGGCTTCGTGGGCAGCATGGCCGCCTCGGCCTTCCTCGACGCCATGGGCGACCCCCTCGCCGACGTCGCCGAGGCTGTGCCCGAAGAGCTGCCGGTGGCCGAGGAGGAGTTCGGCGGCGGCTTCGAGGACTTCGGCGGCGGCTTCGAGGAGTTCTAACGCCGTGGGCGGGGGTGGTATACTGGTCATATGACCACCGCCCCCGCCCTTCGTAGTTTGCAGCTGATCCGCCCGGGCCTCACCCCCTACGACGAGGCCCTGGCCCTGCAGCGCCAGCTGGTGGCGGCCCGCTCGGCGGGTCAGGCGCCCGACAGCCTGATTCTCCTCGAGCACCCCCCGACGATCACCCTTGGCGTGCGGGCCGACCCCGCCAATGTGCTCGCCTCGGCCGCCGAGCTCGCGCGCCGCGGTGTGACCCTGCTGCCGACAGACCGCGGCGGCGACGCCACCTACCACGCCCCCGGCCAGCTCGTCGGCTACCCCATCCTCAAACTCTCACAGCACGGCTCCGACCTCGGGCACTATGTGCGCGGCCTCGAGGAGGTGATCATCCGCACGCTGGCCGACTACGGCCTCGCCGGCGAGCGCGTGCCCGGCCTCACCGGGGTCTGGGTGCGCGGAGGCCAGGCCAAGGTCTGCGCCATCGGGGTCAGGCTCAGCGCCGCCGGGGTCACCTCGCACGGCTTCGCCCTGAACGTCGCCCCCGATATGGCCGGCTTCCGGCTGATCGTGCCCTGCGGCATCGCCGACCGGGCCGTCACCTCCCTCGCCGAGCTGCTTGGCGCGGCCCCGCCACAGGCCGAGGTCGAGACGCGCCTGCTCGCCCACTTCGCCGCGGTCTTCGCGGTTACCGTCGTCTCCAGCTCAGGGGGTTAGTAGTCCAACGAGGGTTCCATTTATTACCACGAAGAGCACGAAGAACGCGAAGGGGTTGAGCAAGCCCGGCGCAAGAGCCG
>CAZKTU010000039.1:2121-3800 GCA_964555675.1 uncultured Oscillochloris sp. | reverse complement strand
GTGAAATGTGCCAGCCAGGGGCCGGTCGAGCCCGGCCCGACGCGCGCCACGTACGCGGTGGTACAATACACCGGCAAGGTTTATGCTCTCGGCTAGAAAGTGCCTCTTATGGCTGAGTTAATCCCGCTGGTTCCCTCCGCGACGACGAGCGCCCCGGCAGCGCCGCCCAAATTGAAGCGCCCCGAGTGGCTGAAGGCCCGCGCCCCCTCGGGCGAGAATTATCAGGATGTGCATCGCCTGATGCGCGAGAAGGGCCTGAACACGGTCTGCGAGGAGGCCCGCTGCCCCAACCTGGGCGAGTGCTGGAATCATCGCACCGCCACCTTCTTGCTGCTCGGCGACACCTGCACCCGCGGCTGTCGCTACTGCGCGATCGGCAAGGGCAAGCCGAAGGCGATCGACGAGGGCGAGCCCGAGCGCGTGGCCGACTCGGTCGCCCACCTGCGCCTCAAGTTCGCCGTGCTCACCTCGGTCAATCGCGACGATGCCCCCGACGGCGGCGCCCATATCTTCGCCCGCACCATCGAGCTGATCCGCGAGCGCACCCCCGAGTGCAAGATCGAGGTGCTCATCCCCGACTTCGACGGCAACTGGGAGGCGCTGCAGCTGGTGCTCGAAGCCCGCCCCGATGTGCTCAACCACAACATCGAGACGGCCCCGCGCATCTTCCGGCGCTTCCGCCCCCGCGCCACCTTCGACCAGAGCATCGAACTGCTCGGCCGCGCCCGCGCCTTCGACCCCCAGCTGGTCACCAAGAGCGGCATGATGGTGGGCGCCGGCGAGACCAATGCCGAGGTGCTCGCCGTCATGGACGCCCTGCGCGGCGCCGATGTGAATGTGATGACCATCGGCCAGTATCTGGCCCCCGATAGCAGCTACTGGCCGATTGATCGTTATGTCACGCCGGCCGAGTTCGCCAGCTTCAAGGACGAGGGCCTACGCCGCGGCTTCCGCCACGTCGAGTCGGGCGCCCTGGTGCGCTCGAGCTATAACGCCCACCTCCACGTCGGGGCCCAGCAGCATTAGGTTTTCACCGCACTATTGTGTGCGGTGGATGTTTCCGGGAGGGCTGGCCCTCCCGGACCATCCTGTCGGTCAGCGCCCGGCGCCGCGGGGCGCGAGGGCCGGGTGGTAGTAGGTGGCGGCTAGGGCGATGATCGCGGCCAGGGCCAGGATGCCCGGGGCGAGCAGGGGATTGGCGCCCTGCAGGGCCGCCAGCCAGACCTCGGCGACCCCGGCCCCCGGCCGAATCTCGAGCTCGAAGCCGAGGTTGTGCTCGAAGTGCTCGTAGATCCCAAACACACTCCCCAGGGCCACCAGGAGCATCACGGCGCGCAGGGTCAGCACACTGAGCCGCCCTGGCCGCATCAGAGCCCAGACGATAACGATCAGACCGAGCCCGCACAGCCCGAAGGGGATGAGCTGGGTCGGGCTCTCGGTATGCCCCGCGAGCAGCAACTCCACCACCGTCCCGAGACACATGAAGCCCGCCAGGCCAAGCAGAAAGTGACGCAACCGACGTAGTACGCTCGCTGGGTCCATAGAGACGCATTTCCTTAAACTACGCAATCCGTCAGATAGGGTGGCCGCCTCCCGTACGGGCACACCCAGCCTCCGTAAGGGCGCACCCATGTGTGCGCCCAGGCACCCATGTGTGCGCCCAGGCACCCATGTGTGCG
>CAZKTU010000039.1:0-2021 GCA_964555675.1 uncultured Oscillochloris sp. | reverse complement strand
CTCGGCGGGGCCGTGTCCCGGGTAGAGCAGCGCGGCCGCCAGGGTCGCCCGCGCGCCCCCCGCCACGCCGATGGCGCCCAGGTAGCTGTAGGCGTCGGCCAGGGCGTCTTCGGGCACCCCGCCTGTGGCGTCGAGGCGATACTTGGCGTCGAGCACGAGCACTTCCGGCCCGCGGCCCGGCCGCTGCAGCTCGAGCGCGAGGTCGGGCACCCTGGTGTGCCGGTCGAGCGAGCCGAGCTGCGGCACACCGGCGGCGCCCGCCGGCAGGGGCCGGTAACGCGGGTGGTAGCGCAGGCGCAGCCGCGCCCCCGCCGAGTCCTCCAGCTCGACCAGGGGCGCGCCCTCGGGCAGGGCCAGGAGCTGCTCGTCGGGGTCGCCCGTCACGATGGCCTGCTGGAGCACACGGTACCCCGGGAGTTCGAGCAGGGCCAGGGCCACGCTGGCCGCGCACCAGCGCTCGTAGAGTCGCGGCAGGTCGCTCACTGGGATGCTGAGCGTCGCCGCGTCCCAGCTGAGCAAGGGGCGCCGGCGCAGCAGCCGCCAGAGCTGGTAGACCACCCGATAGTCGGGGTCGCGCTGCAGCCGTGCGGTCGGCCCGCTATAGGCGGTCAGCGGCGGCACCGCGGCCAGGAACGGCAGCCCGCGCAGGGCTCGCAGCCGCTCGCGGGCGGCATCGGCGCGCTCGTTCAGCCCGGGCGGCAGGCGTGGCGCCAGCAGCTCGAGCCGCCGCCACAGGCTGTCGAGCAGCCGGCGCAGCAGCCTGGCCTCGTACGAGTCGTAAGTGGGCGCGGCGGCCCGCTCGGGGAGCGCCGAGAGTCCGTAGAGCGCCGGCGGGACCACGCCCGCTGCCCCTGGAGCGTCCGCCCGCTCGGCGCCCGCGCCAGGCTGCTCGGCGCCCGCGCCAGGCTGGCCGACCTGCTCGGGCGGCGCCTCGCCCGGCCTGAGGGCGCCGAGCGCCGAGAAGTCGCGCAGCTGCCCGGGCTCGCTCTGCACGATCACGCTGCGCGCCCGGTCGGGCGGGCGGCGCGCCAGGCGCTCGACGGCCCCGGCGAGCCGCGCCAGCTCGTCGCCAAAGAGCGTGTGCAGCTCCTCGGCAGGGGTGGGCGGCGAGGGGTCGGGCGCTGCCGAGGGCGCCACGGTCTGGGCGCCGCCGGCCAGGGCGAAGACCAGGGCTCGCCCGAGGCGCTGCAGGTCTTCGAGCAGCAGGACGTAGCGCTCCAGATCGAGTTTGCGCGGGGCCACCTCGAGGGCGGCCCGCAGCTCCTCGACCTGGCCGTCGGGCCAGTGGGCCCGCAGGCGCAGCCGGTAGCGGCCCGCGGCGGCCGGGGCCAGCCAGCGCCAGCGCCAGGTGCCCGGCTCGCCGGGGCGCAAGAAGGGCTCGAGGGTGAGGCCGCCAGCCTCGAGGCTGAGCGTAGCCCCCGCCGGCGGGTCGGCCGCCAGCTCGACCCATTGACCCTCGAGCAGCGGCCCGGCCTGGTCGAGCGGGGTCTCGTCGACGAACAGGCTGAGGGTCACTCGCCCGTGGTCGCGGCCACGCGGGCCAGGTAGTCGGCGGCGAGGCGGCCGTGCAGCTCGTCGCGGCGGTCGTAGAGCCGCTTGAGCGGGCGAGGCGCGGCCGAGGCCAGGGTATAGGCGGTCAGGATGGGCAGGGCTACGGTGCTGTCGAGGTAGCAGACCACGGTATCGGGCAGCTGCTCGGGGTCGACCTTGCCCCAGGTCATCGCCTCAGAGGGGGTGGCGCCCGAGAGGCCGCCGGTGTCGGGGCGGGCGTCGGTGAACTGGATGAAGTAGTCGTGGCCCTTCTCGTCGAGGCCGAGCACCTCCTGGATCTGGGGCTCGGTCTGGAGGATGAAGTTCTTGGGCGAGCCGCCGCCGGCGATCACCACGGCGCTCTGGCCGCCCGAGCGCTTGGCGTCATAGACGATCGCCGTGGTCTCGTTCACGTCGCGCTCGGTATCGAAGCGGCACTTATTGCCCTCGAGGGCCAGGGCGGCCACATTCATGCCCAGGGTGCTGTCGCC
>CAZKTU010000038.1:11314-36016 GCA_964555675.1 uncultured Oscillochloris sp. | reverse complement strand
CCGGCCCTGGGCAGCCAGACGTGGAAGGTCGTTCCCTGGCCGGGGGCGCTCTGCACGCCTAGGGCGCCGCGCTGCTCGCGGACGATCGTGTAGACCGAGGCCAGGCCGAGGCCGCGCCCGAGCAGCTTGGTGGTGAAGAAGGGGTCGAAGATGCGGGCCATGGTCTCGGCGTCCATGCCCGCGCCTGTGTCGCTGACCGTGACCCGCACGAAGGCGCCCGGGTCGGCCTCGGCGCCCAGCACGAGGCCGTCGAGGGCGGCGCGCGAGAGCATGTCGGTGGCCGTGCTGACCACAGCCTCGCCGCCGGCGACGCCGAGCGCCTCTGCGGCGTTGAGCACCAGGTTCATCACAATCTGGCGCACCAGGGTGGCCTCTACCGCGACCGGGGGCAGGCCGGAGGACAGCCTGAGGTGCACCAGGCAGTCGCGCGTGTGGCTCGTCTTGAGCAGCTCGGCCATTGTGCCAATCGCCTCGTTGACATCGCACGAGCCCGCGCCCAGACGCGACCCGCCGGCGTAGACGAACATCTGGCGCGTCAGCTCGGCGGCCCGGGCCACGGCCCGGCTGATCTGCTCCAGATAGGGCTGTGTCGCGCTGCCAGGGGGCAGGCTCAGCAGGGCGAGGTCGGCATTGCCCTGAATGGTGGTGAGGATGTTGTTGAAGTCGTGGGCGACGCCGCCCGCCAGGAGGCCCATGCTCTCCATGCGCTGGGTGTCCTGCAGGCAGCGGGCGAGGCTGGCCCGCTCTTCGTCGGCCCGCACGCGGGCGGTGATATCCTCGCAGACGAGCACCGTCATGCGGGGGCTGCCGGCCCCATCGCGCAGCAGGGTCTCGCTCAGGCGGCCCCAGACGACGGCGCCACGACGCGTGAGGAAGCGCCGCTCGAGGGTGTAGGTGTGGCGCAGGCCGGCGAGCAGCTCGGCGCGCAAGTCGACGACGAGGGCGGCATCGTCGGCGTGGATCAGGCTGTCGAGGGAGGCGCAGGCCAGACGCTCGGTCGTGGTGTCGAAAAAGTGGGCGAGGGCCTCGTTCGCCTGCATCACGCCGCCCGCCGGGTCGACCAGGGCCATACCCACGGCCGCGTTCGCGAAGAGCGCCCGGCTCAGGGCCTCGCGGTCGGCCAGGTCGGCCTCGGCCCGGCGGCGCGCCGCTGCCTCGAGCTCGAGCTGGGCCAGGGCGGCCTTGAGCTCGGCGGTGCGGGCGAAGCCCTGCTGCTGGATGTGCTCGTACAGGCTGGCGAGATCGACGCGGGCCGACACAGGCGCGGCCCGATCAATGCTGAAGGCAAGGAGCGCGCGCACCGCCCCCGTCTCGTCGGGCAGGGGCAGCAGGATCTGGCTCAGGGCCCGCGGCGGGCGGACCCCGCTGCCGTAGTGCCCGGCCTCGGCGCGACCGACGACCGCTTCGGGGAGGCGCACGAGCTCGCCGGCGTAGGCCCGCTGGTAATAGGCGGTGGAGCCCGTGCTCAGGCCGCGGGGGTCGCTGAGCACGTTATAGACCCCGACGGCATAGGTGGTGCTCGGCAGCCCGAGGAGCTGCCTGTTGGCCTCGTTCATCCAGGCCAGGAGGCCGGAGGCATCATAGAGCTGGGCGGCCACGGGGACGTAGGCGAGCAGATTGGCGACCTCGGCCAGGCGAGACGGCACGAGGCGCACAGCGGGGGCCTGGTTAGGACGTAGCGTTCTGTGCGTCACGGTCATCTCCTCAGCCGCGGCACTGCGGCTTCGCAGCAAAAAGTCAGTATGAGAAAGCATAGCCCATCGTGTGATCCGTCACTATCCGCGATTATACGGACTGGTCGCCTGTAGAAGTACGGAGAGCTCGGACGTGCGCTATAATCTGAGGGATCGATCCAGCGATGAAAGGACCGCAGATAGATGTTCAAACGTCTGTTTGGTCGCGGCCAGGATGCTCCGCGCACCGAAGAAGAGGCCCAGGCCGAGGAGCAGCAGGTCTCGCAGAGCCTCGAGAAGTCGCGCCAGGGCATCTTCGGGCGCATCTCGCAGATGTTCGCCACAGACGACCCGGTCACCGATGAGCTCTGGGACGAGCTCGAGGAGGCCCTGATCCAGGGCGACGTCGGCCTCGAGACGAGCCTGTACCTGGTCAATCGGACCAAGGACCGCGTGAACCGCTACGGCACCAAGAAGGCCAGCGAGGCCCGCGACATGCTGAAGGCCGAGATGGTGCGGGTCTTCCAGGATCAGGTCAAGCCCGCGCCGGCGGCCACCCCGAAGCCCTACCTCATCCTGGTGGTCGGGGTCAACGGCGCCGGCAAGACAACCCTGATCGCCAAGCTGGCCCACCGCATGAAGCAGCGCTTCGGCAAGAGTGTCATGCTCGCCGCCGGCGACACCTTCCGCGCCGCGGCCACCGAGCAGCTCGAGACCTGGGCCGAGCGGGCGGGCGTGCCCTGCATCAGCCTGGGGCAGGGGGCCGACTCGGCCGCGGTGGTCTACAAGGCGATCGACGCGGCCATCGAGCAGCAGGTCGACGTGTTGATCATCGACACCGCCGGGCGTCTGCAGGCCAAGTTCAACCTGATGCAAGAGCTCGAGAAGGTCCGCAATATTATTGCGCGCAAGCTGCCCGAGGCCCCCCACGAGGTGCTGCTCGTGATCGACGCGACCACGGGGCAGAACGGGGTGCTGCAGGCCAAGGCCTTTATGAAGTCGGCCGGGGTGACCGACGTGGCGGTCACCAAGCTCGACGGCACCGCCAAGGGCGGCATCGCCTTCGCCGTGGCCCAGGACATCGAGCGCCCGATCCGCTACATCGGCACCGGCGAGAAGATGGACGACCTGGCCCTGTTCGACGCTCAGAGCTTTGTCGATGCGCTGTTTGAGGCGTGAGGCAAGTTTCGTAACCGAGTTACAGTCTTCGCCGCTACCCGCGGGGGGGTACGGGGCCTCCGGCCCCGCAACGGGTGGATGTGGAGGACCTGGCCCTCCACACCTCCCTGAAAGAGAATTTTGTGGCTGTCGAGTTCGTCAAGTGTCCGACCTGCAAGCAGAAGCTGGCCATCCTCGAGTATATGACGATGGGCACGCTGGTGGTCTGCGCCAACCTGAAGTGCGGCACGAGCCTGCGCCTGAACGGGCGGCGGCCGGTGCGGGTGGAGGTCGTGCCCGAGGCCGAGACCTACAAGGTCGACTACAGGCCCGAGTCGTATGGTTGAGCGCAGGGCGCCGACGGCGCTGCTGCGCGCCCTGGCCTGCGCCCTCGGCGTCTGGCTGCTCAGCGGCTGCCTGATGATCAGCGGCGAGGCGACCACGGTCGACCTGCAAGAGCGCAGCGGCAACCTGCTGACCACCTTCGTCGGGGCCGAGGGGCGCGAGATGCGCCGGCTGGAGGTAGGCGCGCCGGGCGCCGAGCTCCAGGTGATCGCGATCGTCGGAGTCGAGTCGGGCGACCTCGAGCTGGCCCTGGTGCAGCCCGACGGGGCGATCGCCTTCGCCGTGGCGGCCCGCCCCGACGCGCAGGTGACGCGCTCGGGGGTGGTGCGCGCCGACGAGACGGGCGCGATCCGCTTCACCGTCAGCGCCCAGGGCGCGCGGAGCGGCTCGTACCAGATCTTCGTGCAGCCGTAGGTTAGCGCAACCAGGCCCGGCTCAGATCGTCGAAGAAGCCCTCGGCCCGCAGCTCGTCGAGGGCCCGGTTGACCTCGGCTTCGAGCTGAAAGGCCGCCCGGGGCATGGCCAGGGCGATCGGCTCGGCGGTGAGGGCGGCGGCGATGCGCAGCCCGGGCGAGGCCTGGGCCGCCGTGAGGGCGGCCACACTGTCGGTGATCACCGCGTCGAGGCGACCCGCCCGCAGGTCGGCCAGGGCCTGGGCGGGCTCGTCGTAGCCCGAGCGGAGTTCAAGCCCCCCATCGGCGGCCATGCGCCGCGCCAGGGCATCGGCGTCGCTGCCGAGGGCCACGCCGACGCTGCGCCCCCGCAGATCGGCGGGGCCGGCGATCGAGGAGGCCTCGGGCACCACGAGCACCTGGCCGGCGTCGAAGTAGAGGCGCGAGAAGCGGGCCCTGAAGCCCTGGTCGGGCGCGTAGGGCAGGGCCGAGGCGATCAGGTCGGCCCGCCCGCTGGTCAGACTATCATAGAGCGCGTCGAAGCCGGTCGGCACGAACTCGGCCCGCAGGCCGAGCTTGGCCGCCACGGCCTCGGCCAGAGCGATATCGTAGCCCACGAGCCGGCCGTCGACCTGGTCGGCGAAAGGGCGGAAGCCCACGTCGACGGCCACCCTCAGCGTGCCGCGGGCGCGGGCGTCGGCCAGCACAGGGTCGAGGGCGGCGCCGCCCTGGCCGCCCTCGGCGCTCCAGGCCAGGAGCGCGTAGAGCAGCAGAATGGCGGCCGCGAGCAGATCGAGCCGCGGGCGAAGCTTGTCGAGGGTTGGACTAATCATCCTCTCATCATCGTTTTCTTGATTCTTTCTCGGCACATGAAGTATACTTCACAGTAAACACGCCCCCGCAGGGTGGGATACCACAGACGTAGCGGCAACGCCGCGCGCACCTAATCTCCAACAGTTTAGCGTAAGTGCACAGGTGCATCACTCTAGCCTGGCATGGCCATAAGCCGCCGGGCGCGCCTCTGCATCACCTGCAATGACTGTGAGAAAGCGGCACTCATGGTGGAAGAGCCTCGCGAGCAGCAGTCCGCCCAGACGGCGCCACAGCCCCAGCAGGCCTATCAGCAGGCTACGCCTGGGCGCGAGCAGGCGTCGCCGCCCCCTGCCGCGGCGCAGCCGGCGCCCTCGAGCCTCGACGTGGGCGGCAGGGTGCTTCGGCTCCTGGCCGCGCGGGCGATCTGGGCCGGCGAGCAGGGCTGGCGGTTGATCGTGCCCCGGCTCGGGTGGCTCTTGCTGACGGGCTTCCTGGTTGGGGTGATCGGCCTGCTGAGCCTGCTGCTGGTGGTGCCGCGCATCGTGGCCAACTCCGCCGCGCCGACGGATCCCCGGGTCTCGGCCCTATCGCCTTCCCCCGCGGTCGAGGATTTTCTGCGCGGCCAGCAGACCTTCGACGCCGACCTGATGTGGGAGTCGTTCAGCCCCGAGCTGCGCGAGAGTCTCGAGGGCCGCGACATCACCCGCGACACCCTGGCCGAGCGGGTCGAGAATGAGCGCCTGGCCGGCCAGCGCTACAGCGGCTTCAAGTATATCGGCGGGGTCGAGCTCGAGAACCGCCGAAGCATGTACTTCTACGTCGTCGATATTGCCTCGCCCCAGCAAGAGGGGACGATCTCGTTCGTCTTCACCGTCGGCAGCGACGGGAAGATCGTGAGTGTAGAGTAGTCGGCTGAGCACGTTGCAGCCAGCGTCGAAGTAGCGAAGACCGAAGCTTGAACTGGAGTACTCGCATGGCAATTGAGCCCTACCGCCCCAACGACGGCCAGCACCGCGACGATCTCGACCGCGAGCTCGATAAGAAGATCGACTCCTTCTTTCATCGCTGGAACTGGAAGCTTGTGCGCCTGATCAGGACGCTGATCATCATCGGCATCGTGATCTGGTTGGCGCTCAACCTGCTGCCGCCGGTCTTCGAAGTGATCTTCGCGGGCGAGCTGGGCCCGATGATCCTGCAGTTCATCCCGGTCGCGGCCTATCTCTTCTTCTTCATCGGCTTCCAGTTCTTCCTGATGTACTTCTTCATGGCCCGCACGCGCATCTACTGGGTGCGCCCGGGCGAGACGGGCATCAGCTTCAAGGACTACCGCGGCAACCCCGAGGTGCTCGAGGCGGCCAGCCGGGTGGTGACCCTGCTCAGGGGCGCCAAAGAGTTCAAGAAGATGGGCGGCGAGGTGACCCGCGGCATCCTGCTGATCGGCCCCCCCGGCACCGGCAAGAGCTACCTGGCCCAGGCGATCTCGACCGAGGCCGGCGTGCCCTTCGGCTACCTGAGCGCCCCCTCGCTGCAGTCGGCCTGGATGGGTATGGGCAACATCAAGGTGATGAACCTGTACCGCAAGGCTCGCCGCTTCGCCAAGGAGTACGGTGCCTGCATCATCTTCATCGACGAGATCGACGCCATCGGCGGGGCCCGCTCGAGCAGCCTGATGGGCACCGGCGCCGCCGGCATGGAGGGCGCTAACGCCAGCGGCGGGCTGCATAAGGTGATGATGGGTATGGGCGGCATGGGTGCCGGCAGCGGCATCCTCAACGAGCTGCTGCTGCAGATGGACCCGCCCCCCCAGGACGGCTGGTTCGGCAAGATGATGCGCACCCTGCGCCTGCGCAAGGGCAAGCCCGATATGCCCCCCGTGCTGACCATGGGCGCCACCAACCTCGCCGAGAGCCTCGACGCCGCCCTGCTGCGCCCCGGCCGCTTCGACCGCAAGATCGCCGTCGAGGCCCCCGATGGCGATGGCCGCCGCGAGGTGATCGAGTACTACCTCAGCAAGGTCAAGACCGAGCCGATGCCGATCGACCGCATGGTCTCGGACACGATTGGCTACACCCCCGTCGCGATCAAGTACTGCATCAACGAGGCGACCATCCACGCCCACTTCGACGGCCGCCAGGCGATCAACTACTGGGACTTCACGCGCGCCCGCGAGACCCACGAGTGGGGCCTGCGCCAGCCCATCCGCAGCATGTCCTACGAGGAGCGCCGCCGCATCGCCTACCACGAGGCCGGCCACGCCTATGTGATGGTCAAGCTGCTCAAGAAAGAGCGTCTGACCAAGGTCACGATCGTGCGCCACGGCAACGCCCTCGGCTTCGCCGCCTGGAAGCCCGAGGAAGAGATCCACACCCGCACCAAGGACGAGCTGCTCGACCGGATCAAGATCAGCCTGGGCAGCCGCGCCGCCGAAGAGCTCTTCCTGGGCATCCAGATGAGCGGCGTCACCGGTGACCTGCAGAGCGCTACGGGCCTGGCCGCGATGATGGTCGGCGCCTACGGTATGGACGAGAGCTTCTTCTCGTACCTCACCTTCGGCATGCAGGGCCTGAGCGCCGGCGACATCAAGCCGCGCATCGAGGCCATCCTCCAGGAGCAGTACCGCCAGGTCAAGCAGCTGCAGGAGCAGAACCGCGAGGCGGTGATCGCTATCGCCGAGGCGCTCATCCTGCGCAACGAGCTGACCGACATCGACGTGAAGGAGATCCTCGACCGCATCGAGGCCGAGCACCCCTTCACCCCGGTCAGCGCCACCAAGGAGAAGGCCGCCTTCGGCTTCGCCAACGCCTCGCGCTCGGCCTCCGGCACCGCCCTGGTGCGCCGCCGCCGCGAGACACCCCGCCCGGCCGCCCTGCCCCCCGCCCCCGGCACGATCATCATCGATGCCCAGGAGAAGCGGGACGAGGCTTAAGGCGGTTCGTAACCGAGTTACGCTCTTCGCCGCTGCCCGCGGCGGGGGCAAAGGACGGAGGCTTCGGCCTCCGTCCTTTGTCATTCCCGCAGCTAGAACAGCCGCCCCTGCAGCGGCCCGCCCTCGTCGGGCGGGGGCTGGTTGCGCTCGGTGTAGGGGAGGCCCAGGTGCTCGTAGGCGCGACGGGTGGCGATGCGCCCGCGGGGGGTGCGCTGGAGGAAGCCGAGCTGCAGGAGGAAGGGCTCGTAGACGTCCTCGATCGCGTCGACCTCCTCGGCGAGGGCCGCGGCCAGGGTCGAGAGGCCGACCGGGCCGCCGGCGAACAGCTCGATGATCGCGCGCAGCAGGCGGCGGTCGTTCTCGTCGAGGCCGAGGTCGTCGACCTCGAGCTGGGCGAGCGAGACTCTGGCGATCTCGAGGTCGATATGGCCGTCGCCCACCACCTGGGCATAGTCGCGCACACGCCGCAGCAGCCGGTTGGCGATACGCGGCGTGCCGCGGGCGCGCCGGCCGATCTCGCGGGCGGCCTCGTCGCTGATCGGCATGCCCAGGATGCGCGCCGAGCGGGTCACGATCTCGCGCATGGCCTCGTCCGAGTAGAACTCGAGCCGGTGCGGCGCTACGAAACGGTCGCGCAGCGGCGAGGTCAGCAGGGCGAGGCGGGTGGTCGCGCCGATCGTGGTGAAACGCGGCAGCTTCAGGCGCAGGTTGCGGGCGCTGGGGCCTTTGCCGACGATCAGGTCGAGGGCGTAGTCCTCCATCGCCGGGTAGAGCACCTCTTCGACTGCGCGGTTGAGGCGGTGGACCTCGTCGATGAAGAGAATGTCGTTCTTCTGCAGGTTCGTGAGCAGGGCCGCCAGGTCGCCCGTGCGCTCGATCGCCGGGCCGCTGGTGACCTTGATCTTCACGCCCATCTCGTTGGCGATCACATTCGAGAGTGAGGTCTTGCCCAGGCCGGGCGGCCCGTAGAAGAGGGTGTGGTCGAGAGGTTCGCCGCGGGCCTTGGCGGCCGTGATCGCGATACGCAGCTGCTCGACGACTTTCTCCTGACCGATGAACTCGGCGAGGCTCCTCGGCCGCAGACTCTTCTCGACCTGGTTGTCTTCGCCGTCGGGGTTGGGGCTGAGCAGCCGGTCCTCGTCGTCCATCGTCCCCCCGCACAGGTGTGCCGATCTCAGGGCATTATAGCACGCCCGTCGCGGGCCTACGAAGCGGCCCGATACAACGATGGCGCGAACACAGCAAGGGAGCGCAGCCGAGCTGCGCCCCCTTTTGCCCGCGCGAGTGAGCTAGCCCTTGCCCACAGCCCTGGTCTCGGCGAGCAGCTCGGCGAAGGCGCGGAAGATGTCGCTCTCGGTGAGGATGCCGACAATGTTGCGCTCGGCGTCGACCACCGGCAAGCTGCCGAAGTGATGGGCGGCCATCAGGCCGGCGGCCTCGCCGAGGGGCGTCTCGGGGTTGACCGTGATCACGTCGCGGGCCATCACCTCGGTGACTTCCATGCCGGCGTGCAGATGGCGCGAGGCTGCCAGGAGCAGGTCGCGCTCGGCGAGGATGCCGACCACCCGCCCGCCCGCGTCGACGACAGGGAGGTGGCGCAGGTGGTGGTACTGCATGATCCCAAGTGCCGATAGGGCGCTCGACTCGGGCTCGATCGTCACCGGGTGCGCACTCATCCGATCGCGGACCATCATGGTCTCGCTCCTTTCTGGGGAGGGTGTGGCGCTGCCGTAAAGCCGGGATGGGCTTGACGCTACGCCCAATCACCCGCCTGTCTGTGACTCGTCTGCTCGTTACCAGGTCTACGGGGTATCGTACCCCCCACAGGTCGCAGCGGTGATAAGATGCGTTAAGACCTCGTTGATATTCCTTTCCCCGCCTGCGAGCGCGTCTCCGTCGCCCCATGAAGCGGTTGTCGACTCTGGCCTTGACAGCGACCCGTCTGGATCTATAATAAACCGACGGTTGGTTTGTTATTTCGGGAGGACGTTGTGCCGCGCACGGTGAACGAACAAGAGTACAGCGAAAAGCGCAACGAGATCTTGGCGGTCGCGCAGCGGCTCGTCTATACCAAGGGGTACGAGCAGATGACCATCCAGGATCTGCTCACCGAGCTACAGATCTCGAAGGGTGCGTTCTACCACTATTTCACCTCGAAGCAGGATCTGCTCGAGGGGCTGATCGAGCGCATACAGCAGGAGGGCACGCCAATTGTCACGGCGATCTTCACCGATCCTCAGCTGCCGACCATGGCCAAGCTGCAGCGCTTCTTCGACGTAACGGGGCGCTGGAAGACCGCCCAGAAGACCTACCTGCTCGCCCTGCTCCGGGTCTGGTACCACGACGACAATGCGATCGTGCGGCAGAAGTCGCAGCTCCACATGACCCAGATGATGACCCCACTGCTGCGCGACGTGATCATCCAGGGCTGCGAAGAGGGCGTCCTGACCACCCCATTTCCTGAGCAGGCCGGTTCGATCATCTTTGCGCTGATGATCAGCATGGGCGAAGCCTTCGCCCGGCTGCTCCTCGCCCCCGAGCCCGATCGCGACCACATGGCCCAGGCCGAGCGTCTCGCCGCCGCCTACAACGACGCACTCGAGCGCGTCCTCGGGGCGCCCCCAGGCTCGCTGCATGTGATCGACGCCCCTACCCTGGCAGAGTGGTTCGCCGTGACGCCCACCCAATCGATCGCTGCCTGAGGCCCGGCAGCTGCGCGCCAGCGGCTGCCCTACGGCGGCAAGCCCGACCCAGGGGCGCCGCCAACCCGCCCGAACTGCGGAGGTGTCCCATGCTTCTGCGCGCTCCTTATGTCCTCTGCGCCGCCGGCGCCGCCCTGCTCCTGGCCGCCTGCGCCGCCCCCGGCTCGGCCGAGCCCACGCCGACGATCGACCCCGCCGCCATCGAGGCCCCCCGCGTTATCGCCGACGGCCGCGTGCTGCCCGCGCGCGACGCCGAGCTGCGCTTCGAGCTGCCCGGCGCCGTGAGCGAGATCCTGGTGGCCGAGGGCGACAGCGTGGCCGCCGGCGCGCCTCTGGCGCGCCTCGACGCCGCGAGCCTCGAGGCCGCGGTCGACCAGGCCCGCGCCGCCCTCGACGAGGCCACCGCCCAGTACGAGCTCCTCGGCGCCGGCGCCACCCCCGAGGCTGTGGCCGCCGCCGAGGCCCAGGTGGCCCAGGCCCAGGCCGCGGCCCGCCAGGCCGAGGGCCGCGTGACCGGCGCAGACCAGCAGGCCGCCCGCGACGAACTGCGCGAGGCTCAGGCCCTGCTGGCCCGCCTCGAGGCCGGCCCGAAGAGCGCCGAGGCCGAGCAGGCCCGCGCCGCCGTCGCCCAGGCCCAGGCCAGCCTCCAGGCCCAGCGCGACACCCTCTCGGCCGCCAAGACCGACGCCGAGCTGCGCCTCGCCCAGGCGGCCAACGCCCTGCGCGACGCCCAGGACGCCTACAGCCGGATCGTCTGGGACAACAAGGAGCTCGAGCGTCTGCCCGGCGATCTGCCCCAGGCGCGTAAGGACGCCGAGGCCGCCGCCCAGCGGGCCGTGGCCAACGGCGAGACCACCCTCCAGCAGGCCCAGGTCAGCCTCGACAACGCGCGCCAGGCCGAGCAGAGCGGCCTGGCAGGCGCCGAGGCGCGCGTCCGCGAGGCCCAGGCCGCCCTCGACCAGCTGCTGGGCGGCGCCGATGCCGACCAGATCGCCGGCGCCCGCGCCAGAGTGAGCGCCGCCCAGGCGAACCTGGCCCGCCTGGGCGGCGAGGCCCGGGCCGGCGAGCTCGAGGCCGCCCAGGCCGCCGTCGCCCAGGCCCAGGCCCGGCTCGGCGAACTGACGGCAGGACCCCGCACCCCCGAGCTGGCCGCCGCCGAGGCCAGAGTGCGGGCCAGCCAGGCCGCCCTGCGCCAGGCCGAGATCAGCCTCGCCAAGGCCACCCTTGCGGCGCCCTTCGCCGGCACCGTCGTCGCACTCAACCTCGAGGTCGGCGAGCAGCCGCCCGCCGAGGAGGCCGCGGTTGTTATGGCCGACATGAGCGCTTGGCGCATCGAGACCAGCGACCTGACCGAGCTGGATATCGTAGCGGTGCGCGAGGGCGACCCGGTGACGATCAGCTTCGACGCCCTGCCCGAGGTCACCCTGCCGGGGGTAGTGACCAGGATCGAGACTCTCGGCAAGACCTTCCAGGGCGATGTGATCTACACCGTCGCCGTCGAGCCCCAGGGCTGGGACGAGCGGCTGCGCTGGAACATGACTGCGACCGTATCGCTCGAGGGAGAGTAGCGCGGCGCCCGCAGCGGGCCAGGAGAGTCCCATGCTCAGCATAAAGAACTTGCTGCGCCGCAAGGTCCGCACCCTGCTCACCCTGCTCGGCATCGCCGTGGGCGTCGCCGCGGTGGTGATCCTGACGGCCTTCGGCGAGGGCATGGCCCGCGGCTTCGGCGGGGTGAGCGACACGGGCGACGCCGACCTGCTGGTCAGCCAGAAGGACGCGGTCATGATCCTGCTCGGGGCGATCGACGAGGAGGTGGGCGACGAGATCGCGGGCTTCAAGGGCGTCGACGAGGTGGCCGGCACCGTGGTCGGCATCCTGACCCTGCCCGAGACGCCCTACTTCCTGGTGGCCGGCGAGGACCCGCGGGGCTTCGCGATCGAGCGCTACCGCCTGATCGCCGGGCGCCGGGTCGCTGGAAAGCGCGAGCTGATGCTGGGCCGCCAGAGCGCAGAGAACTTCAAGAAGGCCGTCGGCGACAAGTTTCGCATTAACGCGATCAGCTACCAAGTGGTCGGGATCTACGAGACCGGGGCCAGCTTCGAGGATAGCGGCGCCGTCATCCACCTGGCCGACGCCCAGCGGGCCTTTGACAAGCGCCGCCAGGTCAGCTACTTCAAACTGAAGCTGGACGACCCGCGCGAGCGCGACGCCGTGAAGGCCCAGATCGAGGAGCGCTGGACGACGCTGGCGGCGACCCGCTCGGGCGACCCGGCGAGCCAGGACGATGTGCTGCAGATCTACCGCTCGATGGGCTGGTTCCTCGGCCTCTTCGCCATCCTGGTGGGCGGGCTGGGCATGATGAACGCCCAGCTGATGAGCGTGCTCGAGCGCACCCGCGAGATCGGCGTGCTGCGGGCCATGGGCTGGCGCCGGCGCCGGATCGTGACCATGATCATGGGCGAGGCCCTGCTGGTCTCGGCCCTGGGCGGGGCCGTGGGCCTGGCCCTCGCCGTGGGCCTACTCGCCCTCTTCACGCGCTCGACGGCCCTGAGCGGCCTGCTCAGCGGCACCCTCGAGCCCGGGGCCCTGGTGCAGGCGATTGTGATCGCCGGCGTACTCGGGCTGGTCGGCGGCGGCTACCCGGCCTGGCGGGCCTCGCGCCTGGCCCCGGTCGAGGCCATGCGCGCCGAGGCGAGCGCGGGCGTGCGCTGGGGTCCCCTCGCGCGGCTGCTCGCCCCGCTCGTGCGCGGCCCGGCCCTGCGCAACCTGCTGCGGCGCCCGGCCCGCAGCCTGATGACCATGGTCGGCCTCGGCGTGGGCGTCGGCCTGATCGTCTCGCTCGGCGGCATCGCCGAGGGTTCGCGCCAGCTGCTCACCACCATGCTCAGCGCGGGCCAGGCCGACATGATCGCCGAACAGGCCGGGGCCTCGGACGCGACCTTCTCGGCGATCGACGAACGCATGGCCGACCAGCTGCGGGCCCACCCCGAGGTGAAGGCGGTCTCGCGCCTGCTCTTCGGCACCACCACGGTGCCCGGGCTGCCCTTCTTCCTCGTCTACGGCCTCGACCCGCGCGAGGGCTACCTGGCCCACTATCGGGTCACCGAGGGCCGCACGGTGCAGCGCCCCGGCGAGTTGCTGCTGGGCCGCATGGCCGCCAACAGCCTCGAGAAGGGCGTCGGCGACGACCTGCGCCTGTCGGGGCAGAGCTTCGAGGTGGTCGGCATCTTCGAGACGGGCATCTCGTACGAGGATACGGGCGCGGTGGTCCCGCTCAAAGACGCCCAGCGCATCTTCGGCAAGCCGCGCCAGGTCTCGTTCATGGGCATCAGCCTGTACGACCCGGCGCGGGCGGCCACGGTGGCCGGCGAGCTCGAGGCGCGCTACCCCGAGCTGATGGTGGCGCGCACGGCCGACCTGACCTCGCGCATGCAGGACTTCGCGAGCCTTGACGCGACCTTCGGGGCCTTGATGGGCCTGATGCTGGTGGTCGGCGGGATCGTGATGATGAATGTCATGCTGATGAGCGTCTTCGAGCGCACCCACGAGATTGGCGTGCTGCGGGCCGTCGGCTGGCGCAGCTGGCGCGTGCTGCGCATGGTGCTGGTCGAGTCCCTGGCCCTGAGCCTGCTGAGCGCCCTGGCCGGGGTCGCGATCGGAATCGGCTTCAACGGGCTCCTGAGTCTCATCCCTATCTACGGCGAGGTGCTCTCGGCGATCTATACGCCGGGCGACATGGGGCGCGTGCTGGTGATGGCCGTGGGCCTCGGGGTCGTGGGCGGGCTGCTGCCGGCCTGGCGAGCGGTCAGGCTGCGCCCGATCGAGGCGCTCCACTATGAGTAACAACGTGAGACATGCCTACGGCTCAGTCGCCATGCGTGCAGATGATGAGGTTCCCAATGTCTGAAGAGACGGTGCTCGAGACCAGGGCCCTGACGCGCTTCTACGGCGAGCGCGAGCCGGTGAAGGCCCTCGACGGGGTGGACCTGCGCATCGCGCGCGGCGAGGTGGTGGCGATCGTCGGCCCCTCGGGCTCGGGCAAGTCGACCCTGCTCAACCTGATCGGGGCCCTCGACCGGCCCTCGTCGGGCGAGGTGATCGTCAACGGCACGCCCCTCTCGCAGGTGAAGAACCTCGACCGCTTCCGCGGGCAGACGATCGGCTTCATCTTCCAGAGCCACAACCTGCTGCCAACCCTGACCGCGCGCGAGAATATCGAGGTGCCGATGTACGAGCTGCCCCTGAGGGGCGCCGAGCGGAGGGCGCGGGCCCGCGAGCTGCTCACGCTGGTGGGCCTGAGCAAACGCGGCGACCATCTGCCGAATCAGCTCTCGGGCGGCGAGCGGCAGCGCGTGGCGATCGCCCGGGCCCTGGCCAATCGCCCGGCGATCGTGCTGGCCGACGAGCCCACCGGCAACCTCGACAGCAAGACGACGGCGGACATCATGGCCCTGCTGGGCAAGCTGAACCGCGAGCAGGGCGTGACTCTGGTGATCGTGACCCACAATAGCGAGGTGGCCGCGGCGGCCCGGCGGGTGATCACCATCCGCGACGGCAGGATCCAGCGCGACGTGCTGATGAGCAACCAGCTCGAGCGCGAGCTGCTCGAGCTGAAGAGCTCGGCCCTGGGCCAGGCCATCCTGCGGGGCGAGGCCCTGCCGCCCGAGCTGGCCGAAATCGCCCCGCGCCTCCACGAGCTGCTCGACCGTGTATAGTGCGCAAGCCCAACCTGCCCGGTTGGGCTTGCGAGGTTTCAGGGAGGGCGAGCCCTCCCTGGTCCTCCCCTGACCAGATTGCCGGTTGAGCCTGCGAGGTTTCAGGGAGGGCGAGCCCTCCATGGCCCTCCCCTGACCAGATAGCCCACTGTCTAGCACTAGATATAGTCTGTGAGCGCTGGAACTTATCCACATTTTGTGGATTGACTGTGTATAACCCACAAGATATAGGGGCCGGCGAGAATTCGCATACCGGCGAGACCCTAGATATAGCAGAGCCAGGGGCTGGTCCCGTGGCAGGGTGAGACCGGCCTCCTGGCCCAAGCTGCTGCAGGCAGCATACCTGAACGAAGTTAATGGCATGTGAAGGGAGCCTGAAGGGCAGGCTAAGGACGATGGCTGGGCCTCGGCGCTCGCCCATTCACGACCCTGTCATCGTCATACCATTAGCGTACGTCGCGGCGAGCTGCTATACTCAGCGTACCTAGCCCCAAAAGACCACAGGCAAGCAATGCGGCTGACACCCACCGACGCGTCGCGCTACGAGGCTATCGTCTCTCAACTCCGGGCAGAGCTGGCAGGGCAGCCGCACGCCCTGAAGGCGCTTGCGGCGCCCTCGCTCGAGCGCCTGGTCGCGGGCGAGTTCAGCCGGCTCGCCGCGCTGCTGCCCTGGTGGCTCGCCGAGCTGGCCCCGCTCGACGCGACGAACTGCGCCGCCCTCGCCCGGGCCGGCCTGTGGGCCTGGTGGCACGGCCAGCTACTCGACGAACTGCTCGACGGCGAGCTGAGCCCCGCCACACTCCCCCTCGCACAGCATGCTCAGGCGCGGGCCCTCGACGGCTACGCCGCCCTGGGGCTTCTCTGCGGGCCACCATGGGAAGATCTCGCCGCCAGGCTGAGCCGCTCGGCGGCGGCATATGCCGAGGAGATGGGGGCGCGACCGGTCGACCCGGCCACGGTGAGCGACGAGCGGCTCGCCGCGTGGACGCCCGAGCTGCTGATGGACCGCGCCGCGCCCTTCGGCTTCGCCGTTACGGCGCACCTGCACCTGGCCGGGGTGCCCACGGGCGATCGGCGTCACGCGGATCTGAGCGCGGCCGTGCGCTGCCTGACCGGTACGCGGCAGATCGCCGACGATGCGAGCGACTGGAGCGACGACCTGCGCGCCGGGCAGCTCAACTGGGTCGCGGCAGGGCTGATCAGCGACTTTCGCACGCGCGCGCCCGCGGCCGAGGGCAACCTCGAGCGGCTGGCCGGCTACGAGCTGCGCGCCGAACAGCACTGGGAGATGGTCGAGCGGACCTACGCCCGGCTGGCCGCGCAGGCCCTGGCGCGCCTCGAGCCGTATGGACCCTGCCGGCTGAGCGCCCTGATCGAGGCCCAGCGAGCCCACGACGCCGCAGTCTTTGGGCTGATGCATACGCGCCGCGTGGAGGTGCGGGCCCTGTTCGGGTAGCCCGGCGCCGGCATCAGCCCTCGTTTTCGTTCCGTGGTATAGTACGGTAAAGTCCCCCCGAGAGACCCGCGCCGCACTGCCAACCCGCGGCGGCATCAGCATCCCGAGCATCGCCTCAACCGAGCAACAGGCCATGCCAGCCTTTTGAAGAGGAGGTCCATGTGAGCCCTGACTTCGAGCGCCTGGTTGGACGCGCGATCCTCGACCGCGACTTTCGCGACAAGCTGCTCAGCGACCCCGACGGCACCGTCAAGAGCGCCGGCCTGAATATCACCAGCGCCGAGCTTGACCAGGTGCGCGCCGCCGCGAAGGAGCGCAGTACAACCGAGCAGAAGCTCGAGGCGGCCCGCGGCTCGCAGTGGTAATCCCGAGCGTGTGACCTGTGACAAGCGGCTATGACCAGTCTTACATCCGACATCGAGCAACTTGCCAGCAGGCTGGCGCCGGAGACCCGGCGTCAGCGTCAGGCTGCGCTCCTGCGACCCCTGAATATCAGCCTGATTGTGATCAGCCTGATCGGCCTGGTGGTCATGATCTCGACCAGCGGCACCCTGGCAGGGACCTTCGTGGTCGTGATCACGAGCCTGCTGATCAATCTCCTGGTCGGCGCCCTAGATCGGGCCGGCAAGACCGGCCTGGCGGCCTATCTCTTCTGTATCTGGCTCAACCTCGGCATCCTCTTCTTAATCGCCGCAAACCTGTTCCTGGACGATAACCCGGCCGTCGCCTATGTCTTTGCCTGCCAGCTGGCCCTGACCGTGCTGCTGGCCGGGCAACTGTTCGGGATCTGGCTCGCCAGCGTCTTCGCCAGCGTCAACATCATTACCTTCTTCGCCATGCTGGCGCGCTACTTCGGCAACCAGGGCTCGGGGCAAGACAAGAGGCTGGTCGAGCTCGTGCTGGACAACGGCATCCCCATCGCCGCCTTCCTCGTCCTGATCGCGATCATCACCAGCCTCTACCAGCGAGCGCTGCGCAAGGCCGATGAGCGGATCGAGGCAGCCCGCGGCCGGATTATCCAGGACGAGTTGACCAGGCGCGATCTGGCGATCGCCCGCGAGCTACAGCTGCGCCTCTTCCCCCCGCCGCCGATGGTCCAGCCGACCCTCAAGATCGCCACCCGCTCGGTACCGGCCCGCGAGACGAGCGGCGACTTCTACGATTTTATCGAGCTGGGCGATGGCCTGCTCGGGATCGTGGTCGCCGACGTCACCGGCAAGAGCGTCGCCGCGGCCCTAATGATGGCCCTCGCCCGGGTCACCATTCGCTCCGAGGCCCGTCGCCACACGGCCCCGGCAGAGGTGCTGCGCTCGGCCAACGAGACGATCAGCCGCGACCATACGACCCGCCAGATGATTACGGCCTTCTACGGCGTGCTTGATACGCGCACCCTGACCCTGCGCTTCTCGAACGCGGGCCACCCCTACCCGATCCTGCGGCGCAACCAGCGCCTGCAGGAGTTCGAGCTGGGCGGCATGCCCCTCGGCGGTCGCCTGGATAGCGCGTATGGCGAGCAGATTGTGCAGCTCGAGCCCGGCGACCAGCTCTTTTTGCTCAGCGACGGCCTGATCGAAGAGCGCAACCGGGGCCGCGAGATGTACGGCTACGGCCGGCTCGGCCAGGCGATTATTGCCGGCGACCCCAGGGACCCCGATAAGGCCCTCGCGACCCTCTGGCAGTCGGTGACGACCTTCCGCGGCGATATCGAGCAGGCCGACGATATCACCCTCCTGGTGATCCAGGCAGCGCCCCTGACGGACTATGCCGCGACGCCGGACCAGTTAGGCCCACCCCAGCGCCACCCCGGCCCGTGACGGCCCCGCCGCCCCAGACCCCTGACCGCCAGGATCTGCGCCGGGCCGCCGCCCGCGCCGTCTCGGCCCTGCGCGCCATGCAGCGCCCCTCGGGCGAGCTGCCCACCTACGAGGCGCCTACCCGAACAATGGCCGAGGCGCGCCCCTACGCCTGTAGCGTCTACACCACTACCTTCGCCGTCCATGCCCTCAGGCACTTCGTCGCGCTGCCCGCTGCTGCGGCCACCCTCGCAGCCGCGGGCGCCCACCTGCGGGCCGAGCGCAACCCCGACGGCTCGTGGAGCTACGAGGGCCGCGCCACGACGCGGGTGCCCCCCGACCTCGACGACACCGCCTGCGCCGCCGCGGCCCTGGCCGCCCTCGGCGAGCGCCCCGACCTGAGGCTCTTCAGGCTGCTCTGGGAGAACGAGGCTGCGCCCGGCGGCCCGTACTACACCTGGGTCGGAGTCAATGCCGGCCCCGATCTGCTGGCGCGCCAGGCCGACGCCCTGGTCAATGCCAACCTGGTCTTCTGCGCGGCCCTCGCCGGCTTCGAGCTGCCCGGAGCGGCGGCCTTCCTGTGCGAGCTGGTCGCGGCGGGCGACCTGAGCCCGGCGAGCGACTACTGCCTGACGCCCCACCTGCTGGTCTACGCCCTGGCCCGCGCGTACGCCGACGGCCCCGCCCAGGCGCTCGCGCCCGCCGCGCCCGCGCTCCTCGCCCAGGCCAGGCACCTCGCCACAGAGGAGCCCTTCCAGCTCGCCTGCGCCGCCGCCGCGCTGCTGGCCCTGGGCGATGCCGCCGCCGCCGGCCCGCTGCTCGGCGCCCTGCTCGCGGCCCAGCTCGACGACGGGGGCTGGCCGATCGGGCTGGCCTACACGGGCTATCCGCCCTACTTCGCGGGGTCGCCGGGGCTGACGACGGCGATCGCCCTTGACGCACTTGGGCGCGCACACTGACTGGCGGGCGATTGGCAGCCCGATCCACTTCTCGACCCCATGGCTCGCCAGTCAATCGAAGAGCGCATTGTAGCGCTCACGCCAGGAGGCGGACCGCTCGGGGGTGTCGGCGCAGGCGTCGAGGGCGGCGCGCAGCCCCTCGGCCTGGGCGTCCAGTCCGGGGCCGAGCAGCACGAGGGTGTTGAGCGGCGCCGCGGGGCGGCGCAGACGCACGGCGGTCAGGGTGTGGCGCCCGCAAACCAGGTGCAGCTCGTCGGGCCAGGGTGCGTCGCCGCAGTGGACGAGCCCCTTGGCCCGATAGACCGTGGCGGGCAGTGTGGCCAGGGCCGCCTCGAGCGCCGCGCGGCGCAGGGGCGTATCGGAGGTCCAGGTCACGGCGGCGAAGCCGTCGCCCGCGTGGTGGTCGAGGATGGGCTCGTGCAGCGCGCCTGGGGCCCGCGGGCCGAAGAGCAGCGCTGCCGGCAGGGCGCCGTAGGCCGCGGGGAGGATGGCGGCGCGGGGGTTCAGCTCGCGCAGACGCGCCTCGACGGCGGCGCGCTCGTCCGGTGCGACCAGGTCGACCTTGCTCAGCACGATCAGATCGGCGCCGCGCAGCTGCCATGTCGCCACGGGCGAGGCGGCGAGGGCCGCGGCGAGGTTAGCGGCGTCGGCCACGGCCACCACCGCGTCGAGGGCCAGCCCCGCGCCCAGGGCCCGCCTGATGATCCCGCCCGGCTCGGCCAGGCCGCTCGCCTCGACGACAATCTGCTCGGGATCATGGTCGCGCAGCTCCTCGACGGCCAGCAGGAAGTCCGAGCCGGCCTCGCAGCAGACACAGCCGCCGGCCAGCTCGACCACCGGGGCGGCTCCGGCGCGGGCCAGGGCCGCCCCGTCGAGGCCGACCTGCCCGAACTCGTTGACCACCACGGCGATGCGCCTGCCGCCGGCCCCGCCCGCGATCAGGGCCTGCAGCAGGGTCGTCTTCCCGCTGCCGAGGAAGCCGGTCACGATCGTCAGGGGCGGGTTACTGGCCATAGCCGGTCAGCTCCACATAGCCGTCGCCCCGCACGTTTCTGCCGTCCAGGGTCCCCACGGCGCTGACCGCGCCCTCCCAGTAGATAATCGAGAGGGGTAGCTCCTGGTCCTTGAGATAGGGCTGCAGCTCGAGCTCGAAGCCGCCGTCGGGCGAGCTCAGGCGCCAGCCGCTGGGGTAGCTGGCGCCGCTGCGCGGGCTGCGCCAGGTGGCGAGGGGCGCCAGGCCGATGGCGGCCGGCTCGAGCAGCGTAGAGGCGCCGTCGGGCGAGACGAGGACGCCGAAGCTGACAGGCGCGCCGGCCTCCCTGCGAACCTGAGCGACCATCAGGTCGTGCCCATCGTCGAGCTGCACACTAACCCAGTCCCACCCCGCCGCGTCGCGCGCGAGGAAGCCGCTGCCCCACTCGTGGTCCATCCAGGCCAGGCCGGCGACCGGGTGGCGCTCGCCCGCCACCGTCACGGCGCCTGTGGTGGCCATGCGCGTGAGCGAGTAGTAGTACGAGGCGTTGCCGGCCTCGGGCCCCTTCTGGCTGAGGCCCCGGTCGCCCTGCAGCACGACGGGCTTCGTGCTCGCCAGGGTGAGATCGATGGCGACGTCGCCCTCGGCGGCCTTGAGGCGCATGGTCATACCCTCGGGGCCCTCGCCGGCGACCGACCAGTCCTCGAGGAAGACGCGAAACGGCTCGCCCGAGGCCCCGGCGAGGCCCGCGGCGCCGCGGCTGAAGCGCTCGTAGGCGTAGAAGCGCCCCGCTTCGACGTCACTGAGGGCCAGATGGGCCATGTAGATGCTGTCCGCGCCCCAGGCCGACTGCCGCTCGGCGGGGGCCGGCGTGAGGCCGCTGCGGAAGAAGGTCAGCTGGAAGCCGAAGTGGCGCCCCCCGGCGTCGAGGTTGCCGGTGTAGTACCACCACTCGGTCTGGAAGGCGGGATGCGGCCCATGGTCGCGGGGGAAGCTGAGGGGCCGGGGCGCGAGGGCGCGCTCGAAGCCCTCGGCCGAGCCACTGAGGGCGGCGACGGCGTCGATGCTGGCCCGCACCTCGGGCTGGGGCGCGGCGCACCCGGCCAGCAGCAGGGCGACGAGCAGGGGCAAGAGAAGGCGCGGCATAACTTTATAACTTCCCAGGCGGTATAGTCAGTAGTGCTCTCTGTATTGTACCTGTTCTGGCCTATGCACGACGACGAACCCGACGACGAGGCCCGCGTGCTGGTGGCGGTCGTGACACGCCCGCGCGACCTAGCCCTGGCCCGCGACGAGGGCTGGTACCGCGTGCCCCTGGCGCGCGTGCCGGCCCACTTCGCCGCCGACTACCTGGCCTTCTACCAGACCGCGGCCTTCGGCGCCGAGCGCTGGGCGGTGCGCTACTACGCGCCGGTGCTGCGCTACGGCATCGCCACTCGCCGCGAGCTGCTGCCCGACGAGGCGGAGCACCCGCGGGCGGGCGAGCGCTACTACCGGGTCATCCTCGGCCCTCTGCGCGCCCTGCCCCTGCCCGTGCCTGCGGCGCGGCTGCGCCGGGTAGCCTTCATTGCCACCACCTTCGGGCAACTGCGCCGCGCCGCAGACGTGCGCGAGCTCTACCGCCCCGACGAGGACCGGCGGCCCGACGAAGGGCTGTGGGGCGCGGGCCTGGCCGGTCGCAGCATCAGAGAGCAGAAATAGGGTACACTGCTTCCATGGATGCTGTCATCGTCGCCAACGCGCCCGACTTCTCGGCCGCCCCCTTCCATGCGCTGCTCGCCCGGGCCGACCTGCTGATCGCCGCAGACGGCGGGGGCAACGCCCTGCACGCGGCCGAGGTCACGCCCCATGTGGTGATCGGCGACCTCGACTCGCTACGGCCCGAGGTCGCCGCAGTCTTCGCCGCCGCGGGGGCCACGATCCTGCGCCACCCGCCCGAGAAGGACGAGACCGACCTCGAGCTGGCCTTGCTCTACGCCGTCGCCCAGGGGGCTGAGCGGATCGATATCCTGGGCGCCCTGGGCGGGCGCTGGGACCAGGGGCTCTCGAATGTCGCCCTGCTCGCCCTGCCCGAGCTCGCGGGGCGGCGGGTGCGCCTGCTGGATGTCGGCCAGGAGGCCTACCTGGCCCGCGGCGAGACGCCCATCCCCGGCGAGGTAGGCGAGACCGTCTCGCTGCTCCCGCTCGGCGGCCCGGCCCGCGGGATCACCACCCGGGGCCTGTACTACCCCCTGGCCGACGCCGAGCTGCGTTTCGAGCGCTCGCGGGGGGTCAGCAATGTGATCGTCGCGCCCCCCGCGCAGGTGACGGTGCGCGAGGGGCTGCTGCTGGTGGTCCACCTCTTCGGGGCGTGAGGCTCAGGCCGCGCCCGCCCCGCCCACCTCGTCCTGCCGATCGTCGCGGTAGCGCAGCAGGGCGGCCAGACCGCCGTGGGCCTCGAGGGCGCCCTCCACGCCGATGATCTCGACCGCGCCGCCCTGGCGCAGGGTGTGGAGCACCATGGCCTCGCCCAGCTCGACGGGGAGCATCTCGCTTCCGTCGTAGGGGCACTTCTGGCGCTGGCCCACGCGCAACGCGCCGCAGGTGGGACACTCGGCGCCGAGACCGCCATAAGCCGGGGTGATCAGCAGGGTGTCGACCTGGCCCTTGAGCAGCGCCATGGCGATCTCTTGCTCGCCCCCGACGGCCAGGCCGCCCTTGCTCGCCAACTGGTCCTCGAGCCGGCCCAGCAGAGCCTCCTCCTCGCTGCGCTCGACTTCCTCGCGCAGAGGCTCGAGGCTATTGAGCAGCGCCTCGGGGCCGGCGCCCTTGTCGAAGGGCAGTATGTCGACGACCAGCTCGCTGAGCTGCGGGGTGAGGGCCGAGCGCACGTGGCCCTTGACCGAGTCGTTGGTCATGATCACGATGTGGCGCGCATCGTAGCGCTCGACGGCCTCTTGCAACGAGGCCGCCAGGTCGTTCATATGCAGCTGGATCACAAAGCCGTTGTGGCGCGAATAGCGCAGCTGCGACCAGCCCCCGACCTGCACCCGGTTCACGCTCTCGCGGGCCTCGGTGGCGTCGACCTGCTCCATGGCCTCGGGCGAGAGCAGATAGACCTCGGCCTGCTGCCCCTCGGCGACGGCCAGCAGGTAGGTCTCGTTGTCCTCGATGGCGCGGGCCAGCTGGAAGAGGTGGGGCAGCGTGTCACAGGAGACGGCGGTCTCGAAGGGGACGTAGAGGGGGATGGCCTCCCACAGCCCGGCGGCGTCGCCGGCGAAGATCGCCAGGCCGCGGGCCGCCTCGGGGGCCTGCCCGGCCAGGTAGGCGGCGAGGCGGGTGCGGTCGGCCTCGAAGCTGTCGCGGCCGGGGCCGCGCTCCTCGAGCTCGGCCGAGCAGCGGGCCAGCTCTTGGTCGAGGGCGGCTAGGGCCGGGCGCCGGCCCGCGCCGTCAACGCCCCAGTCGAGGTAGATACTGAGAATAGGATGGTCGCCGCGGGGGATGGCGGCGAGGTCGCGCAACAGAGCGGAGAGTCGTCGGGTCATCGCAGCCTCCATCAGCTGTAGTGGTCGCCGCGCCGACACTGAGCGCGGCGACCGATGCTCCAGGCGAATGGTGCAAGCTGCGTACCATGCGGACGGGGCTGGCCCTACTTGTCGTGCTCGGGCTTCGCGAGCTTCACAATCGTGTAGGTGGCCGTGGACGGCGAGGGGTTGCCGAAGCGGGCGTTGACCACATACAGGCGACCCTTGACGCTGGTGATCGTGGTGGGCACGTCGAGCAGGTCGGCGGGCTCGGTCAGCTCGGCGATCAGCTGGCCGCGGGCGAAGTTGCCCGCCAGCTTGATCTTGGCGACCGTCTTGAGCCGGTTGCGCACGACGTAGATCGTGCGGCCGTCGAGCAGCAGGCCGTCGCCGGCGGCGACCGAATAGCCGCCCAGATCGACCACCTTGGCCTCGCCGGTGGCCGGATCGACCCGATAGAGCTTGCCGGTGGTCGAGTTGACGATGATCAGGTACTTGCCCTTGATCGTCGCCACGATGCCATTGGCGTTGAAGCCCTGAACCTGCTCCCACTCGCCGGTGAGGGGGATGGTCTGCACGTCGCCCTGGGCGGGCAGCGCGCCGCCCTTGCCGAGGGGCAGGCGATAGATCTCGGCGCGGGCCGAGTTCGTGAAGTAGGCGGCCTCGCGGGTGAGGGCCACATCGTTGATGAAGCCTGCGCCCAGCGTGAACTCGCCGACGGTGGCGCCGGTCTTGGCGTCGTAAACCCAGGCCTTGCCCGAAGGGCCGCCCGCGGCGAAGATATAGTCGCTGCGGCGGTCATAGTTGAGGCCCACGGCGACGCGGCCGGTGACATTGACCAGGACCTCGCCCGCGCCGGTTTTGGCGTCGGCGGCGTAGATCGAGCCGGTGGCCAGCGAGCCGGAGTAGATCACGCCCCCCTTGCCGGCGACGATCCCCTCGGGCTGCCAGCCGTTGGGCAGATTAATCACGGTCGGGAACTTCTCGTCCTTCTCGCCCTTGTCGTCGGCGTACACCGCCGGGGCCCCAGCGAGCAGCAGCGTAAATACGAGCAGCGCGCTCGCGACGGCCCACAAACGTCGAAACATCCCTGAACTCCTCCTGTTATCCCTTGGTCCCTACGAGTACATGTAGCGTACCTCAGTTCCGAGTCTCGCGCCAGGGCACAAAACGCTACGAGAGGGCCGGTTGGCCCTCTCGTAGCTGGCGGGGATATAACAGGAGCTTCGTAGCATGGCCGGCGGGAGGGCTCGGGAGGGCATGGCCCTCCCGGAAACATCCACTCAGCACAATC
>CAZKTU010000038.1:0-11214 GCA_964555675.1 uncultured Oscillochloris sp. | reverse complement strand
GGCGGGAGGGCTCGGGAGGGCATGGCCCTCCCGGAAACATCCACTCAGCACAATCAGTGTGGTGAGACCCTAGATCTGATCCAGGTAGTCCTTGAGCAGCTTGCCGAGGCGGGGGTGACGCAGCTTACGCAGCGCCTTGACCTCGATCTGGCGGACGCGCTCGCGGGTGACCCCGAAGGCGCGGCCGACCTCCTCGAGGGTGCGGGGTTGGCCGTCGGAGAGGCCGTAGCGCAGCTCGAGGACGCGGCGCTCGCGCTCGGTGAGCTGGTCGAGGGCCGTGGCGATCTGCTGGCGCAGCATCCCGCTGGCCGCGGCGTCGTCGGCGTCGAGGGCGTGGGGGTCGGGGATGAAGTCGGCCAGAGTGCTGTCGGCCTCTTCGCCGACCGGGGTGGCGAGCGAGACAGGGTCCTGGGCGGTGCGGCGCAGCTCGCGCAGCTTCTCCTCGCTCATCGAGAGGAACTGGGCCAGCTCGCTATCGTTCGGCTCGCGGCCGAGGCTCTGGGTGAGCTGGCGGCGGGCGGCCTGGATGCGGTTGAGCGTCTCGCCGAGGTGGACGGGCAGGCGCACGAGGCGCGACTGGTCGGCGAGGGCCCGCGAGAGGGCCTGCTTGATCCACCAGGTGGCGTAGGTCGAGAACTTGAAGCCCTTATCGTGGTCGAACTTCTCGATGGCGCGCAGCAGGCCGAGGCTACCCTCCTGGATCAGGTCGAGCAAGGGGAGGCCGCGGTCGCGGTAGCGCTTGGCGATGCTGACGACGAGCCGCAGGTTGGCGGCGGCCATCTGCTGGCGGGCGTCGTTGCCGGCGGAGCGCTGGGCCTCGAGCACGCGGTACTCTGCGGTGCCCGGGGTGGCGCTCTTGAGCTTCTGCTCGGCGATCTGGCCCTTCTCGATGGCCTGGGCGAGGCGCTTCTCCTGGTCGGCGGTCAGCAGGGGCACCTGGCCGATCTCGCGCAGGTAGAGGCGCACGCTATCGCCGAGCAGGGCGTCCGAGAGCCCCTCGTCGAGATCGATGGTGACGGCGCCGATCGGCTCCTCCTCGGGGGCCTGCTCGTCCGTAGGCTCGCGCACGGGGACGCCGGCCTCGGCGAGGGCGGCATAGACCGCGTCGATCGCCTCGGCGGCCTCCTCGGGGCTGGGCACCACGTGAAGCAGCTCGTCGAGGGTGACGAAGCCCCGCTGCCGGCCCTGCGCAATCAGGGCCTGGATGTCGGCCGGGTTGACGGCGGGCGCAGGGCGCGCAGCTTCGGGTTGCGGTTGAGACATGGCTGTTCCTTCAGTGGGCCAGGCGTTGGAGTTGTTCATCCCTTACCCGACGCGGGGGCAGCCTGAGCTGCGCGAAGAGCGATCACGGGGTGTGTGTGAGGGAGCTTGGCCGGGTCCTTGCATGCGCTGTATTTTAGCATAATCGCTCCGACCGTGCGTTATTGCTCGCCGGCGCCAGGGCCAGACGCTTCTGCAAGCAACTTCTGTACCTCATCGGCCCCTGAGGCGGCGAGGGCCGCCTCGGCCAGGCCGCGCGCGGCGGCGCTATCGACGGCCCTGATAGCCGCCCGCACGTGGGGCAGGGCCGCGGGGGCGCAGCTCAGCTCGTCGACCCCGAGGCCGATCAGCAGGGCCGTTGCCTGCGGGTTACCGCCCAGCTCGCCGCACACGGCCACGTGGCGCCCATGGCGGTGGGCGGCCGCGCAGGCCAGCTCGATGAGCCGCAGCACGGCCGGGTCGAGGGGCTGGTAGAGGGCGGCCACGCGGCTGTTGCCGCGGTCGCAGGCGAGGGTATACTGGGTCAGGTCATTGGTGCCCACGCTGAAGAAGTCGGCCTCGCGGGCCAGGGCCTCGGCGTTGAGCGCCGCGGCCGGCACCTCGATCATAATCCCCAGCTCGACCCGCTCGGCGTGGGCGACGCCGGCCGCCGCGAGCTCGGCCGCGGCCCGATCCAGCAGGACGCGGGCCTGGCGCAGCTCGGCGGCGGAGCTGATCATGGGCAGCATAATCCGGATCGGGGCCCCTGCCCCCGCCCGCAGCAGGGCCCGCAACTGGGGCAGCAGGATGGTCTCGGGCTCGCTCAGGCCGATGCGAATGCCGCGCCAGCCGAGGAAGGGGTTATCCTCCTTGGGCAGCGGGAAGGCGGGCAGGTGCTTGTCGCCGCCCACGTCGAGGGTGCGCACCGTAATCGGCAGGCCCGGCAGCTCGGCGGCGACGGCCTGGTAGAGGGCCAGCTGCTCGTCCTCATCGGGCAGGTCGGGCCGCTCGAGGAAGAGCAGCTCGGTGCGCAGCAGGCCGACGCCGGCGGCGCCCCAGCCGCGGGCGGCGCGGGCCTCCTCGGCGGTCGAGGCATTGGCGACCAGGGCGATGGCGCGCCCATCGCTGGTGACGGTGGGCAGGCCGGCATCGGCGCGCATACGGGTCTCGCGCTCGGCCTGGCTATGGGCCGCGGCCCGCAGGCGGGCGAGCTCGTCGGCGGCCGGCTCGATGGTGAGGGCCCCCGCGGCGCCGTCGAGGGCCAGGGTGGTCGCGTCGGTGGCCGCGGCGAGCAGGCCGTCGCCGAGGCCGACCACGGCGGGGATGCCCAGTCCGCGGGCGAGGATGGAGGAGTGGGCGGTGAGCCCGCCGGCGGCCAGGGCGAAGCCGAGCAGCAGTTCGCGCGGGACGCTCATCAGGTCGGAGGGGCCGAGGTCGCGGGCGACGACCACCGAGGGGGCGGCCAGCCGCTCGCCGAGGCTGCGCTCGCCGGTGAGGGCGCGGCGCACCTGGGCGGCCACATCGCGCAGGTCGACGGCCCGGGCGCTGAGGTAGTCGTCGCCGAGGCTCTCGAGCTCGACGGCCTGCACCTCGGCCGCGGCGACGATGGCGGCCTCGGCCGAGAGCGCCTCGGCGGCGATGGCGGCCTCGGCCTGTTCGCGTAGCGATGGGTCGGCGAGAATCATGCGGTGGGCGGCGAAGATCTCGGCCTCCTCGTCCTTGCCGGCGGCCCGCAGGGCCACCTCGTGGGCGCCGAGGGCTGCGTCGGCCTGAGCTAGCCCGGCGACGAGGCGCGCGCGCTCGGCCTCTGGGTCGGCGCCCCGGGCGCTAGCGGCGACGCCGGGCGCGAAGACGAGGGCGGGGCCGATTGCGACGCCTGGGGCGGCGGCCAGGCCGTGGAGGGTCTTACTTGCCATAGGTGGAGTCTTGTCTCTTAGACGACGTCGGCGAGGGCCCGGATGATCAAGGCTGCCGAGGTGGCCCCCGGGTCCTGGTGGCCGACCGAGCGCTCGCCAAGATACGAGGCGCGCCCCCGGCGAGCGAGCATCGGGATGGTGGCGAGGGCCCCGGCGTGGGCGGCGTCGGCGGCGCCGCGCAGGGCCTCGTCGAGGGGCGTCTGAGCCGCCAGGGCCTGCTCGAGGGCGGCCACAGCGGGGGTGAGGGCGTCGACCATAGTCTTGTCGCCAGGGGTGGCCTTGCCGATGGCGACGATGCCGTCGAGGAACGAGCGCAGGGCGAGCAGGACATCGTGGTCGGCCAGGGCCTGGTAGCCCTCGAGTTGCTTGCCGACCCGCCTGAAGGCCGTGCCGTAGAGCGGGCCGCTGGCGCCGCCGACGGTCGAGATCAGGCGCATGCCGGCCGCCTTGAGCACGGCCCCCGCGTCGGCGTCGGGGTTGGCGGGCAGGGCATCGACCACGGCGGCGAAACCCCGGTCGAGGTTGAAGCCGTGGTCAGCGTCGCCGATCGCCGCGTCGAGCTCGGTCAGAAACTCGCGCTGCTCGTGGACGAGGGCTGCCGCATGGCGAAGCCAGTTGAGCAGCGTTGCGGTGGTGACTGGCATAGTAGGCGTGTGGCCTGTGGCGTGTGGCGTCGGGGCGTGCCGCCCGCGAGGCCCCGGCCACCAGCCCGCTAGCGAAGTCCAAGTACTGACTGGGCGATCACGCCGCGCAGAATCTCGCTGGTGCCCTCGCCGATCGTAAGCAGGCGCGTGTCGCGATACATCCGCTCGACGGGAAACTCCTGACTGTAGCCGTAGCCGCCGAAGACCTGGATGGAGTCGCGGCAGACCCGCTCGGAGACCTCTGAGGCGTAGAGCTTGGCGACGGCGGCCTCGCGGCTGTAGGGGCGACCCTGATCTTTCAGCCAGGCTGCCTTATAAACGTAGAGGCGCGAGGTCTCTAGAGCGACCTCCATATCGGCGATCATATTGGCGACCGACTGGTGCGCCCCGATCGGCCGGCCGAAGGCCTCGCGCTCGACGGCGTAGCGGGCGGCGGCCTCGTAGGCGCCCTGGGCCAGGCCCACCGCCATAGCGGCAATGCCGATCCGGCCACCGTCGAGGACCTGCAGGAACTGCACAAAGCCCTTGCCCCGCTCGCCCAGCAGGTTCTCCTTCGGGACGCGCACATTCTCGAGCGAGACAGCCGTGGTGACCGATCCGCGCAGACCCATCTTGTGTTCGGGCTTGCCGAAACTGAGGCCCCTGACCCCGCGCGGGACGATGATCGACGAGATGCCCTTCTTGCCCTTGTCACGATCGGTGACCGCGGTGACGATCAGGTGGCCGGCGACGGGGGCGTTGGTGATCCACATCTTCTGGCCGTTGATCACCCACTCGCCGCCCTCGAGGGTCGCCGTGGTGCGGGTGGCGCCCGCGTCCGAGCCGGCGTGAGGCTCGGTCAGGCCGAAGGCGCCCAGGACCTCGCCGCGAGCGGCGGGGGCGAGGAAGCGGCGCTTCTGCTCATCGCTGCCGAACATGGCCAGGGGCGCCGAGCCGAGGCCGATATGGGCCGAGTAGGCGATGGCGGTCGAGCCGCAGACCCGCGCGACCTCCTCGATCGCGATCGCCGTGCTGACGCTGTCGGCCCCTGCGCCGCCGTACTCCTCGGGAAAGGGCAGGCCCATCAGGCCGGCGCGCCCCATCTTCACAAAAGTCTCGGCGGGGAACTCGCCGCTCTCGTCCACGTGGCGGGCGCGCGGAGCGATCTCCTTCTCGGCGAACTCGCGCACGGCGCGGCGGATGAGCTCCTGCTCTTCGGTGAGTCCAAAGTGCATCCTTGCCTCCTTGTGGCTGGCTAAGGAGAGTATAGCACTCTTGCTTGCTCGCTGCGTTTGCGCGCCGGATCACAGCCCGTGGTGCAGCAGCTCAACCCCTTCCATGGTCTCGACAATCAGGTTATCGACCACCGCCTTCAGGTCGCCGCTCTCGGCGAAGACGCGCAGCTGGCGGTCGGCGCTGCTGCCCTCGTCGGCGATCTTGAGCAGGTACTCGACCTCTTTGCGCGAGCCGAGCATGTCGACCACATCGTCGACCAGGGTGACGATCTCGTGGACCAGGGCCTTGGTCTCGACCTCGGTGCGCTTGCCGAAGTCGATCATCTTGCCGTCCAGGCCCCAGCGCTGGGCGCGCCACTTATTCTCGTTGATCAGGGCCCGCCTGTAGACCCGGAAGGTCGTGTTCTCTTCGAACATCATGTAGAACTTGACGATCAGGGCCTGCATGGTGGCGGCGAGGGCCAGACACTCCTCCATGCGCGTGGCGATGTCGCAGACGCGGAACTCGAGGGTGCCGAAGAAGGGGTGGGGGCGCAGGTCCCAGTAGATCTTCTTGCCGTTGTCGATCGAGCCGGTGCTGATCAGCAGCTGCACATAGCGGTCGAACTCGCCCGCCGAGTTGAAGCTGGGCGGCGTGCCGGTGCGCGGGAAGCCGCTGAAGACGACGCTGCGGTACGACTTGAAGCCGGTGTTGCGGCCCATCCAGAAGGGCGACGAGGTCGAGAGGGCCAGCAGGTGCGGCCCGAGGTAGCGAGCCACGTTCATCAGCTCGATCGCCACGTCGTTGCTCGGCATGCCGATGTGGCAGTGCATGCCGAAGATCAGCAGCTGCAGCGCGGCGTCCTGCATCTCGCCCACCACGGCGTGATAACGCTCGTGGTCGAAGATCTCCTGGTTCATCCACGACGAGAAGGGATGGGTGCCGGCGGCGGCGATCTTCAAATTATGGCGGGCCGCGAGCCCGGCGATCGTGCCGCGCAGGTGTTTGATCTCGGCCCGGGCCTCCGAAATGGTGCGACAGGGGCGCGTGCCGACCTCGACGATGCTCTGGTGCATCTCGGGCTTGATCTGCTCGCGCAGGATCGTCCGCCCCGGCTCGAGGATCTGCGTAATATACGAGCGCAGCTCCCTCGTCTCCGGGTCGATGATCTGATACTCCTCCTCGATGCCCAGGGTAAAGGCAAAGTCGGAGTCCATGGGATTATAGACGCTCACTGGCCTCTCCTCGCACGTCGCCGCCGGTCGATGGGTATCTTCCATTATACAGGCAGTCGCGCAGAAGCGGCGAGGGCGTCGGGGCCGTAAACCCGCCCGGCGTGAGGGGCGGGCGACCTTGAGGTGGCCCTACGCGCGAACTACGGGCGCGCCGAGCGGGCCCGCCGCTGACGCCAGCGCTCGCGCAGGTAGGCCAGGCCGTTGCGCTGATAGACCAGCCACTCGAGCAGCAGCACAATCAGCGCGGCGAGGGCCACCCAGCGCCAGAACTCCTGGCGGCCGTCGCGCTCGCGCGCGACCGTGCTCTGGGCGCCGCTGTCCTGGGGAATATTCAGGTCGCGCTGGGCGGTGATCTGCGACTCGTTCGGCGCGAAGAGATTGACCGCGTAGCGATGGCGGGCCAGCAGCTCGCTGCCCCGATACTCCTCGACCACATAGACCCCCAGGGGGTCCGTGTCGGCGTAGATCGCCTGGCCGCCCTGGAGCTGCACCTCGCCGCCCCTGCTGCTGACGGTCGTGCCGTCGGGGCGGGTCACTCGCACCTCGCTGATCGCCTCGTCGATCTGCAGGGCCAGGGGCTGCCCGGGCGCAAGCTGCGCGGCCTCGGCGCCGCTGCCGGGCGCCAGGAAGCTCATCAGGTTCGAGAGCAGCAGCGGGAAGGCCACCTGCAGCGGCAGGTCCGAGTTGTGCAGGTCGAAGGCCAGCACCGCCACGCGGCGCCCCTCGCGCTCGCCGACCACCAGCAGCGGCGCCCCGTCGCTATCGACCACCGTGCGGGCCCAGCTGCCCGGCGCGATACGCGCCGCCTTCAGCACGCTCACTTCGCTCAGGCTCACATTCCGCAGCACCGGGTCCTCACCGGTCACGGGCCGCACCAGGGGGAACTCGACCTCGCCGGTGACCGAGAAGTAGTCGGTCGAGCGCACCGGCCCGATGAAGAGCAGGTTGCCCGGCGGCAGCTCGGCGGGAACCACGCCGTCGAGGATGGTCACCGGCACCTGGGCCACCGTCTCGGTGAAGGTGGCGGTCGTGCTAGGCACGGTGGTGACAGTCAGCCCGGGCAGCAGGGCCAGGCCGGTCTCGAGGAAGCGGTTGCCGCCCGTCACCAGCCGCACATTGAGCGCATCGCCCAGGGTGCTGACGGCGAAGGCCCGGTCGTCGAGGGGCAGGGCGTCCTCGCCGGCCAGGCGCGCCTCGACCACCTGGACCTGGGCCGGGATCTCGGCGATGATGCTCTGCTCGCGCCCGGGGTCGAGGGTCAGGTTGTAGGCGTTGAAGACGGCGCCGTCGAGGTAAATGTCGAGGCGTCGATTGACGATCTCGCCGCCGTAGTTCTTGGCCTGCACGAAAAGGGTCTGCCCGGCCGTGCCCGGCTGCAGGGCCACGGCGCTCACGGCGACATTCTCGGTGCTGCGGCCCATCGGGAAGTAGCTGACCCGGGCGGGCATGCGCAGGTCGGCGGGCAGGACCACATTGCCGTCCGAGATGATCGCCACCTCGCTGTCGGCCTCGCGGGCGGCCAGGGCCGCGGCCAGGGTGAGGGCCTGCGAGAGGTCGGAGCCGCCGCCGTTGGAGAGGGTGATCGCCTCGATCGCCGCCCGCAGCTCGCGCCGGTCGGTGGTGGCCGAGGCGGGCACCTGCATCTCGCCGCCCGCGGCGATCACGGTGGCCCGCCCGCCGTCGGGCAGCTGGTCGATCAGCTGGACGGCCTTGGCCTTGGCGGCCTCCAGGCGCGAGGGAGGCTCGTCGGTGGCGCCCATGCTGGCCGAGTGGTCGATGATCACGATCAGGTTCGTGCCGCTGATGCCCTGGGCGGCGAAGAAAGGCCGGGCCAGGGCGAAGACCAGCAACAGCATGAGCAGGAGCTGCAGCAGCAGCAGCAGGTTGCGGCGCAGCTTCTGCCAGGGGGCGTTGGCCTCGACGTCGCGCACCATGCGCTGCCAGAGGAAGGTCGACGAGACCGGCCGCTCCTCGCGGCGCAGCTTCAGCAGATACATCGCCACGATCAGCGGGCCGACCACGGCGGCCGCGAGCAGCGCGAGGGGGGCAAGCAGCGACATAGGCTACTGTCTCTCCGCAGTAGTGGGGCGCCTGAAGGGCGGCGCCCCGAGGGCGATCAGGCCGCGCAGCTCCTCGACGGCGGCCAGGGCCTCGGTATAGGCGTCGGGGTCGTCGTCCTCGAGCCGGCGCGCCAGGAACTCGTCCTCGTCCTCGAGCACGATCTGCGCGCGGTCGCGCGAGACGATCAAGTCCAGCTCGAGGTCCTCGGACTCGACCTGCGCCTCGCCGATCAGGGCGGGGCGGGTCACATTGCAGTACCAGCCCTTGAGCCGGCCGTCGGGGCCATTCAGCTCGAAGATGTTGTACCAGCGGTCGCTGTAGAAGTGTTCGACCAGCACATCGCCGGGCGCGAAGGTGAGGATACCCAGATTGACCACGCCCCCACCCCAGGCTGCGCGCACGCTCACGCTGGTCGCAGTGCGGGTCAGCACCTCGGCCTCGTAGGTGACGACAATGCCCTTGCCGGGCTTGATCAGCTTGACGATCATCAGCGCAAGACGCCGCGGCGGCGCAGGCGGCCGAGGACGAACTCCTCGAGGGGGAGGGAGGTATCGACCGCCAGGTAGGCCAGGCCGCGCCCGTTGCAGAAGCTCTCGATCTCGGCGCGCCAGCTGGCCAGGTTCTCGCGGTAGCGGCGCAGCAGGTCGAGGTCGGCGCTGATCTCGACCGCCGGGCCGCCCTCGAGGTCGGTCAGGCGGAAGTCGCCGTCGAGCTCGGGCTCGATCTCTTGCGGGGCGAGGATGTGCATCACGGTGATCTCGAAGGGCCGCGACGAGAGGGCGCTGAGGGCGTCCTTCCAGCCGGCGTCGAGCAGGTCGGAGCAGAGCAGCAGCGGGCCGGGGGTGCGCGCCGTCTGGATGTAGCGGTGGCACGACCGGGCGAGGTCGCCGCCCTGACTGGCGGGGAGCTTCTGGAGGAAGGTGAAGAGGGGCACGGCGCCGCGCTTGCCGCGCACGCCGGGCAACTGGGCGGCCCCACCGCCGGCCGCAAAGGCGGTGACGCTGACCCTATCGAGGTTGGTGAGGGCGATGTAGCCGAAGGCCGCGGCGAGCTGCTTGGCGTAGCGCAGCTTGTTGGGCGTGCCCCAGTCCATCGAGGCGCTGGTATCGACGATCAGGTGGACGCTCAGCTCCTCCTCGGCCACAAAGAGCTTGAGGAAGATCCGCTCCATGCGGGCGTAGAGGTTCCAGTCGATCTGACGGATGTCGTCGCCGGCGGTGTAGGGGCGAAAGTCGGCGAACTCGACCGAGGAGCCGCGCTTGGGGCTGCGCCGCTCGCCCTGGATGTCGCCGGCCATGGCCCTACGGGTCAGGATGGACAGCCGGTCGAGCTGCCTGATGAAGCTGCTCTGGAGCAGCGGCTCGCTGGTCGCCATGGGCTACTCTTCCTTGACCGCCTCGAGCACGCCCTTGACCACCTCGTCGGGGATGATGCCCTCGGCCTGGGCCTCGAAGTTGAGCACCACGCGGTGGCGCAGGGTGGGCAGGGCGGCCGCCTTGAGGTCGGCGAAGGCCACGTTGTAGCGCCCGTCGAGCAGGGCCATAATCTTGGCGGCGAGGATGATGCCCTGCATACCGCGCGGCGAGGCGCCGTAGCGCACATACTGCTTGGTGATGCTCGGCGCGTCCTTCGTCTCGGGGTGGGTGGCGGTGATCAGGCGCGCCGCGTAGGCCAGCACGTGGCTGGCGATCGGCACGGTGCGCGCCAGCTCCTGCATCTCGACGATCATTGCGCCGCTGGCCACGTGGCGGGTCACCGGCTTGCGGGCGCCGGTGGTGCGCTGGGCGATCTCGACCAGCTCGGCGGCCGTGGGGAAGGTCACGTTGATCTTGAAGAAGAAGCGGTCGAGCTGGGCCTCGGGCAGCGGGTAGGTGCCCTCCATCTCGAGGGGGTTCTGGGTGGCGAGCACGAAGAAGGGCGCGTCGAGCTTGTGGATGGTCTTGGCGACAGTGACCGTGCGCTCCTGCATGGCCTCGAGCAGGGCCGACTGTGTCTTGGGCGTGGCGCGGTTGATCTCGTCGGCCAGCACCATGTTGGCGAAGATCGGGCCCGGCTCGAAGCGGAACGACTTGCGGCCCTGCTCGTCCTCGCTGATCAGGGTCGTGCCGATGATGTCGGCGGGCATCAGGTCGGGGGTGAACTGGATGCGCGAGAAGCCGCACTCGATCACATCGGCCAGGGTGCGCACCAGGGTGGTCTTGGCCAGGCCGGGCACGCCCTCGAGCAGGGCGTTGCCGCCCGCGAGCAGGGTGACGACCACCTGGCGGATCAGGTCGCGCTGGCCGACGATCACATTGCCGACCTCGGCCTCGATCAGTTGGGCCCGCTGGCGGAACTCGTCCGGGCTAATCCGGGGGGCGCCGGGCTGAGGGGCCTGGGGGGGAGGCGTCGTCATTATGTCTCCTGCATCTAGGTGCTATCTTCCGCTCGTGGGGCGCCGTCGCTACGCTCCGGCCAGATTCCGCCTTCCGGCGCATGGCGTTCCTACTGCCCGGCCCCCGGCTCGAGGCGCGAGAAGTAGTCGCGTACGAAGTCCTTCAGGTGGGGCGGGATATAGCCACGGTCGAGGGCCTCGCTGGCCGCCTGGGCATACTCGGGGTAGACCTGCTCGTAGGGCACGACCGAGGCGTTGTTGGCGCCCGGCTGGGTGCTCTGGCCCTGTTGGGTCTGGCTGCTGCCGCCCTGGCCCTGCTGGCCCTGAACCTGGCTCTGCTCGCCCTGCTGGCCCGAGGGCCTGTAGGGCTGGTAGACCATGCCTTCGCTGCCCGAGCCGCTGCCCTGCTGATTGGCGGGGCGGTTCGGATCGACGTTGCCGCTGCTGCTGCTCTGGCCCTCGCCCAGGTTCGGGGCGTTCGTGCCGCCGCCGCTGCCCTGCTGCTGACCTTGCTGCTGGCCCTCGCCCGGCTGTCCCTGCTGCCCCTGCTG
>CAZKTU010000037.1:10714-36649 GCA_964555675.1 uncultured Oscillochloris sp. | reverse complement strand
CGAGGGGCGCAGCCCCAACAGGGGCGAGGGGCGCAGCCCCAACAGGGGTCGTAGGGCGCAGCCCTACATTTGACGAAAGAGCGTGCCGCGCTGGGCCCACGCCCAGGCATTATCGGGGTCGAGCTCGACGGCGCGAGTCAGGTCGAGGAAGGCCTCCTCGAAGATCTGCATCGCCTGGTAGGTCGCCCCGCGGCGGCCGAGGCTCCACGAATCTTTGGGGTTCAGCTCGAGGGCGAGGCTGAAGTCGGCGATAGCCTCGTCGTAGCGCTTGATCAGCCTGTAGCACTCGCCGCGCTCGGCCACGGCCCACGAGGCGTCGGGGCGCAGCTCAAGGGCCTGGCTCAGGTCGGCGATGGCCTCGTCGTAGCGGCCCATGGCGCGCAGGGTCTGGCCGCGGCTGCCGATGGCCCAGGCGTAGTCGGGGCGCAGCTCGATAGCGCGGGTGAAGTCGGCCAGGGCCTGCTCGTACTGACGCCGCAGGCGGTAGATCTCGCCCCGCTCGGCATAGGCCCCGCTGTGGCGCGGGTCGGCCTCGATCGCCCGGCTGAAGTCGACCAGGGCCTCGTCCTGGCGGCCCGAGCTGCGGTGGAGCATGCCGCGCTGCATCAGCACCCAGACATAGCCGGGGTCGAGCTCGAGCGCCCGCCCGAAGTCGGCCAGGGCCTCGTCGAGCTGCCCGGCCGAGCGGTGAGCCGCACCGCGGCTGCCCAGAGCCCAGGCGTACTCGGGGTCGAGGTCGAGGGCCCGCTGCAGATCCTCGAGGGCCTCTTCGAGCTGCTCGAGCAGCCGGCGCGCCTCGCCGCGCTCGGCGTAGAGCCAGGCCTGCGGGTCCGAGAGCCCGATCGCCAGGTCGAGGTCGGCGATGGCCTCGTCGTAGCGACTCTGCTCGCGGTAGCAGATCGCCCGGTGGCCGATCGCCCAGACGTAGGCGGGGTCGAGCTCGATCGCGCGGGTGAACTCGGCGATCGCCTCGTCGTGCCGGCCCGTGGCCCGCAGAGTCTCGGCCCGCTCGGCGATGACCCAGGCCATCGTATCCTTCACGGCCAGGGCCCGGTCAAAGTCGGCCAGAGCCTCGGCGTGGCGGCCCATCGACCTGTACGCCTGACCGCGGCTGCCCAGGGCCCAGGCGTAGTTCGGGTCGAGGGCGATCGCCCGCGAGAAGGCCGCCACGGCCTCGTCGTAGCGGCGCATCAGGCGTAGCGTCTCGCCCAGCTCGGCCTGCACGGCCGAGTCCTCGGCGTCCAGGGCCGCGGCCCGCTCGAGGTCGACCAGGGCCTCTTCGCGGCGGCCCAGCTCGCGCAAGAGCTGGCCGCGCTGGTAGAGGGCCCAGACATAGTTCGGGTCGAGCTCGATGGCGCGGGTGAAGTCGGCCAGGGCGACCTCGTTGCGGTCTTTCTGCAGATCTTCAAACGACATGGGGGGCCTCTCGGGGTGCCAGTGTAATGATGTCATAGTACCCTGCGCGCATAACCGCCGCAGGACCAGGGGCTCAGGCCGCGAGACGCAGGGCCATCTTCAGATAGAACGGCAGCATCAGCTCCATCTCCCACTTCACCTCAATATTGGGCAGGATGACCGTGTGATAGGTGAGGGCGTGGTGGAGAGCCGCGAGGGGCTGGGCCAGCTCGAAGGCGCGGGCCAGATCGACCCCCGGGGCCAGGGGCGCCCACGGCTCGAGGTAGGCGTCGCGCAGGCGCTCGCGCACGCCGGGCATGCGCGGGAAGAAGTCCTCGATCTCGACCAGGAAGAGCAGCAGGCTGAAGAAGGGGTGGGCGAGCGAGCTGTCGGACCAGTCAAGGAAACCGAAGCTCTGCTCGCCGACCACCACCTGGCCCGCCCAGAAGTCGCCGTGCTCGAGGGCCGCGGGCAGCCCGTAGGAGGCCAGTTCTTCGGCCATGCCCCGTGTCCGCGGGGCCAGAGCCCTGAGGCGGGCGCGCTCCTCGTCCGAGAGGCCCGCGGGGCGCCCGGGCAGTGTAGCCGCGGTGTCGGCGAGCAAGGGGGCCAGACGGCCGGCGAGGGCCGCGAGGGGGCGGTCGGGCACGCCGAGGGCGCGCAGCTGCTCGAGGCGCGTCGTGGTCGCGATCTGCACCTCGGCGAAGCTGGCCAGGGCGGCCTGCCAGCGCGATACGTCGCCGTCGTCGCGCAGCGCCTCGAGGGAGGGGCCGCGCAGCTCGCGCATCAGCAGCCAGCCGCGGCCCGCGTCGACGGCGACGGGGGCGGCAAAGCGCGGGGGGTCGGCGGCGGCCAGGGCGGCTGTCAGCGCCGGCTCGTGCCCGAACATCGGCGGCACGGCCTTGAAGTAGGCCGGGCCCTCGGCGGTCGGCAGGCGCAGGATGGCCGAGCGCTGCCACGAGCGCAGCTGCTCGGTGGGGCCGCGCGGCGTCAGCCCCGCCCGGGCGAGGGCCTCTGCGGCCCAGGCGGCGGCCTCGTCGTGCCAGCCGGGCAGGTACCAGGGGGCCCGCAGCCGCGGCGCCGGGCCGCCCGCGTACCAGGCGAGCCACTCGGCCATGGTCCCGCGCTGCCTCTCGCGCTCGAGGGCCAGGCCGGGCAGTTCGTCGGCGCCGACCCAGCGCGCCCCGCGCGGCGGGGGCCAGGCGGGGTCGCGCAGGGCGGCGGCATAGACCATCGAGACCAGCTCGTCGCCGGGGCTGTAGTCGATCGAGAGGCAGCGCAGGGTGGCCGCGGGCACGCCTAACTCGGCCCGCAGCCAGACGTTCACGTGGTCGACGTCCTGCCAGAAGTGGCGCTCGTCGGCGCCGAAGCCCGGCAGGCGCCAGCCGGCCTCGCCGGGCAGCAGCAGCAGGCGCGCCAGTTCGGGGGCGCCGACGACGATATGGCACTCGTAGCGGAGCGGGGCCGCAGCAGTCATAGTCTCACGCCCACACAAGACGATCCGGTCAGCCCAGCAGGCCCCCGTGGCCGAGGGCCACGATATCGCGGCGACGCACCAGCTCGCCGGCCATCAGCCGGGGGAGCAGCAGGTCGACGATGTTGGCGTCGCGCGAGCGCACGCAGCCGGGCGCCCCAAGGACGGGCAGGGGCTCGGCGGCGCCGTCAAGGTAGGCCATCAGCAGCAGGTTGCCCGGCTCGACGGGAGCCCCATAGTGCTCGATCCGTCCGCCCGCAAGCCTGATGCCGCGCGGCGTAACGTCGTCCAGGTCCATCACCGAGGTCTCGCCGGCGACGATGATCAGCTCGACGCCCTCGGCTGCGAGGGCGGCCACGGCCTCGGCCACGGCCCCCTCGTCCGGCGGCACGGGGTGGCAGGCGACGACGGCGCCGCCCAGCTCCTCCACGCGGCCGGCGATGGCGGGGTAGACGCCGCGCTCGACGCGCAGGCGGGCGGCGGGGCTACTGACCAGCACCACGCCCACCCGGCTCAGGCGTAGCGGGCGCACGCGCAGGACGCCGCCCGCGGCGCGGCCCGCCGCTTCGGCCAGGCGCAAGTCGGCCTCGGCGATGGCGAAGGGGATGACCTTGATCGTCGCCAGGTCGCGGCCGGGGCGCACCAGGGTGTGGGCGGGCAGGGTCGCGGCGGTGAGGCCGTCGATCTCGTTGATCGCGAGGAGCGCCGCGCCGTCGACCGCCAGGGGGCCGGCGATGGCGGCGCGCAGGTTCACGCGGCCCGCGTGGGCGGCCGAGGAGACCACGCCCTCGCCCGCGACGGCGGCGGCGAGCCGGCGGGCCGCCTCGTCCTCGTGGACATCGCCCGGCTCGAGCACGGCCACGCGCAACCGGCTCAGGCCGAGCTCGGCGAGGCGCGGCAGGTCCTCGGCGCGCACGAGGCGGCCCTTGTTGAAGGCCTTGCGGCCCTGGGCGTCGGCCAGATTATGGCAGAGGATGTGGCCGGCGGCCGCATCCAGGGGCAGTGTCTCGAGGCGCATAGTCGTCGTTCCGTCGGCGGGGCCTGTGGTCATGGTACCATGACCGGGAGTATTTGACGGCAATCCTAGAGGAAAGTCATGGCATCACAGACAGTACCAGGCCCCGCGCCCCGCGAGCGAAGCCTGGGTTACGCTCTGGCGGGCGGCGCGGCGATCACCCTGGTCGCGATCATCATCGGCGGGACGCTCTTCGCCTTGCTGCTGCTGGCGGCCCGCGGCCCCTCGGCGCCCGATCTGCTGGCGGCCGACACCCAGCTCTATGCGGCCCTCTCGCCCAACGTCGGCGGCGTGGTGGAGGTCGATCAGCTGCGCCAGGCCCTGCGCGAGGGCTTCGGCATCGCCGACCCCGCCGCGCTCCTCGGCCCCGCCGAGCGCCTGCTGGGCCTACCCCTGGAAGGGAATATCGGGGTCTGGCTGGGCAGCGAGATCGCGGTGGCGGTGCGCGGGCTCGACCCCGCGGCGATCGAGGGCGGCGACGCGGCCTCGGCCCTGTTGCGCGACGCCGAGCTGCTGATCTTCTTCGGCTCGAAGAACGACCCCCAGGCCGCCGCCTTCCTCGAGAAGCTGCGGGCCGCCCGCGAAGAGCAGGGCGACACGGTGACCATGACACCCTTCGGCGAGGAGACTCTCTACGCTATCGAGGGCGGCGCGCCCAGCCCAATCGCGGCCTTCGCCCTGATCGACCACTACATCGTCTTCAGCAATAGCCGCACGGCCCTCGAGGCACTGGCGGCCGCCGGCGAGGGCGAGGGTCAGACCCTCGTCGACGCCCCCGGCTTCGCCCAGTTCCAAGAGACTTTGGGCCCGCGCCAGGCCGGGGCGGTCTACACCGACGGCTCGCCCGCCGCCGAGACGGCCCGGGCCGCCCTGCGCGAGCTGCTCGAGGGGCTATAAGATCGTGTCTTAGCTCTCGGCGGTGGGGCGGGCCTGGGCGGCGGCGACGATTTGCTGCAGGTAGGCCTGCCAGTGCTGCTGGTTGGCCCTGGTGATGCGGCGGATCGCCTCGATGTCGCCGCCCTCGCCGGCCTCGTAGGCGGCGGCCAGGGACTCCTGGAAGGTACGGGCCAGATCGGCCACGGCGCGCCGCAGCTCGCCATTGGCGGCCCGCTGGCGCTCGAGCTGCGCCTCCAGGTAGGCGATCAGCCGGGCCTGCTCGGCCAGCTGTTCCTCGTGTTCCATAGGCTCCTCGATACGAAAGCGCCCCCCCTGGATTCAGGAGGGGCGCCGGCCTGTGGCGGGGAGGGCGAGATTCGAACTCGCGAGGGTTTTCAGGCCCTACTCGTTTTCGAGACGAGCACGTTCAACCGCTCCGTCACCTCCCCACGCAACGGCGTTATTATACGCCGTTACGCGGGAGAGTCAAATCCTACGGCGTAGTGGTCGGCGCCGGCTCGGCGGGAGCCTCCTCGGCGGGGGCCTCCACGGGCGGAACGACGGGCGCCAAGGGCTGAGCCTGGGGCTCGACCGGGGCGGGGACGACCGCCGTCGTGCCGTTGCCGCCCATCTGGTTGAGCAGCAGAGTCAGGTCGGTGTTCGGGTCGACAAACCACATGTTGCCGTTATCGAGCATCTGGACCATCAGCTCGCGCTTGCGCAGGTCGAACAGCTCGGGGTTCTCGCGCCAGTAGCGGCCCTGGATCGTCCGCACCTGCGAGTCGCGGCTGGCCGCCTCGAGGGCCGCGGCCGTCTCGCCCTTCTCGCGGGTCAGGGCCACGGCGGCCTCCTGCTCGGCCTGGAAGAGGTTGTTCGACTGCTGGGCCTCGATCTGCTGGCGGCGCTTCTGCTCGGTCTCGATCTGCACCTCGAGGTTGGCCTTCTCGGCCAGCAGCTGGGCGTACTGCTCGCCCACCTGGATGTCGAGCACCTTCACCGCCTCGAGGGTGACGAAGATCTGGTCGACCGGCGCCTGCTGACCCTCGCCGGTGGGCGTGCGCAGGAACTGGGTGATGCGCGTGCTGAAGCCGTTGCGGTCCGAGAGGGCCTGATCCAGCGTGAACTGGGTCGAGGCGCTCTTCAGGGCGTCGTTGATGAAGCCGTCGAGGAAGCTGTGCAGCTGCTCGTCGTTCACGCCGATCCGGCCGAAGCTATCCTTCAGCGACTGCGGGTCGGCCTTGCGGCTGTAGTCGACCTGGATGGCGATATCGTAGAGCTGCTTGTCGCTGCTGGCGACGTTCTGGGTGATCTCGCGGGTCTGACGCCTGATATTCACCGTCTCGACGCTGGTGAAGGGGGCGAAGGGCCGGAAGAAGATCCCCGGCTCCTGGACGCCCTCGACCCGGCCCTGGGTGACAATAATGCCGCGCTCGCCCTCGTTGACCTGGGCGAACTTCATAGTCGAGAGGCCGATCCCGATGATGAGTAAGACCAGCAGCGCGCCGCCGATGAAGCCGATCCGCGAACCGATGCCGCCCGCCCTGCCTGTTGAAGTGCCACGTGGTGCCATTGCTGCCTCTTGCTCTGTCAGTGTTGTCTGTTCACCCCATTATACGGGGCGTCGCTACGGGAGTACTTCCCGTCTGCCCATAGATACGCAGCGGGGCACGAAACGTTTCACGAAGCCGGGCGGGCGCCCCGTCCCTCGGCGCGGGACTGCTGGGCCTCGCTGAAGCCCACGGCCTCGGCGATGATGTAGAGCGGGCGGCCCTTGACCTCGTCGTAGATGCGGCCGACATACTCGCCGATGATGCCGAGGGAGAGCAGCTGCACCCCGCCGATGAACAGGGTGGCGGCCAGGGTCGAGGCCTGGCCGTAGAAGGCGGCCGCCTCGGCGGTCGGGCTGATCAGGCGCATCACAATCACGACGATGATGAAGAGGAAGCTCAGGGCCGCGACGATGAAGCCCATATAGGTGGCGAGCTGCAAGGGCAGATACGAGAAGCTGGTGATGCCGTCGAGAGCGAACTTGAGCATCTTGCGCAGGGGGTACTTGGTCGAGCCGGCCTTGCGGGCGTGGCGCTTGTAGGGCACGCCCGTGCTGGTGAAGCCGACCCAGACCGAGAGGCCGCGCATGAAGCGATGGTGCTCGCGGATGCGCGAGAGGGCGTCGACCACCTTGCGGTCCATCAGCCGGAAGTCGCCGGCGTCGACCGGGATATCGACGCTGGTGATGCTGCTGATCAGGCGGTAGAAGAAGGCGGCGGTGGTGGTCTTGAACCAGGTCTCACCCTCGCGCTCTTCGCGCACCGCGTAGACCACCTGGTAGCCCTCGCGCCATTTGGCGATCAGCTCGGGGATGACCTCGGGCGGGTCTTGCAGGTCGGAGTCGATCACCACCACGGCCTGGCCGGCGGCGTAGTCGGCCCCGGCCGTAATCGCCAGCTGATGGCCGAAGTTGCGCGAGAAGCTGAGCACCTTGACCCGCGGGTCGGCCTCGTGGACGGCGCGCATGATCGCCAGCGAGCGGTCGCGGCTGCCGTCGTTGACCAGCACAATCTCGAAAGGCTCGCCCAGCGCCTCGAGGGCCGCCGCCGTGCGCCGACAGAACTCCTCGACCAGGGCCTCCTCGTTGAACACCGGGGCCACCACCGAGAAGGTAGGCGTCGCGGGTTCCGCCCCCAGGGCGGGGGTCGCATCAACCTGGGCCAGAGCCGTCATAACGGCCATCTCCTCACGTGCGAAGGTGCAGGGCAATGACCTCGGCAGCCTTCAGCCTTCATCCTTCATCCTTCAGCCTTCATCCTTCAGGCTTCCCGCCGCATCTCTTCCCAGTTCGGGCCGGTCTCGACCTCGACGCCGAGGGGCACGGCCAGGGCGGGATAGGCGCCCTCCATCACCTCGCGCACGATCCGCGCCGCCGCGGGCACCTCGTGGTCGGGGGCCTCGAGGATCAGCTCGTCGTGGACCTGCAGCAACACGCGGGTCTCCAGCTTCGCTTCCTGCACGGCGCGGTGGACGCTGACCATGGCGATCTTCATGATGTCGGCCGCGGTGCCCTGGATGGGCGCGTTGATCGCCTCGCGCATGGCGGCCTGGGCCCGCGGCCCCTTGTCGCCGCTGGCCAGCTCGGGGAAGGGGCGACGCCGCCCGAAGAGCGTGCTCACATAGCCGTGCTCGCGGGCGAACCTGAGGGTCTCGTCGATGTAGGCCTTGATGCCCGGGAAGCTCTGGAAGACCCCGTCGATCAGGGCCTGCGAGTCGCCGCGGCTCAGGCCCAGGCGCTGCGAGAGGCCGAACGAGCTGATCCCGTAGATGATCCCAAAGATCACCGTCTTCGCGATGCGCCGCTGGTTCTTGTCCACCTGGTCCTGCTCGACCCCGAAGAGGCGCGCGGCGGTTGTCGCGTGGATGTCGCGACCCTCCTGGAAGGTGGCCAGCAGGGCCGGGTCGCGCGTGTAATGGGCCAGCACGCGCAGCTCGATCTGCGAATAGTCGGCCGCCACCAGCTTGCAGCCCGCCGGGGCCACGAAGCCGCGCCGAATCTCGCGGCCTTCTTCGGTACGAACGGGGATATTTTGCAAATTAGGATCTATCGAATTGTGTATGACTATACCGTTTGCAACATATTGATGCACGGTTTCGACGGCAATGTCATACATTTGAACCGACGGCTCATGGTCTATCGCCGTGACAACCACCTCGAAATACTTCCCTTCGACAGCCTCCCGCAGAAATGCGCTCGACGGAGTCGCAAGGTCAGGTGGCAAAGCGCCCACAATCCACTCGGCCCGGGCCATTGTGAGGCGATTCGTGCGCCCCGTCGCAACCTTTGAGATCAACGTGTGGGCGGCCTGGGCAACGCGCCCATCCTCATCACGTGCGACGGCGTGGATGGCTGGTTTCAACTCGCCAATCGCAAACCCTGGTGCCAGCGTGAGTAAATCGGCGGAATTTGTCGCTGTATGTGGCGCCTCGGGCTGCTGAGCAGCGCCCCAACTCAGCAGGTGCTTCTTGGTAGAGAGAAAACCGATGCGCTCGTGGAAGATCGCATTCGAACGCCTACCAGCCAGGCGCAGTGTATAACGAGGCGCATAGCCGCGCGGGTCAGGATGACCATCGCCAAGACGCGACGTAATACCAAACAGGGTAAGCAGCTGCTGTACATCCTCCAGCATCGCCCGACTGACCGAGCGCACACTGATCACATCGGCGCTGACCGAGCCGTCGCCCTCGAAGTACCCGCGCAAGAAGCCGGCGACAATCTCCTCGGGGGCCTGGTAGAGACCTGGGGGCACGCGGATGTCGCCCGACTTGCCCCCTGCTCCAAGCTGCTCAAGCACTCCAGCAATATCGACACCCGAAACCTCAAGTACAGGGCAAGAGCGCGTCTTACGACGCGTCGGCTCCTTGCCAAAAAGACAGGAGATATGCTGTGCCAGGTACTCGATCAGCTCGTCATCTTCCCAACCAAAGGCAAGGATCACCTTTGACGGCTTCCCGTTATAGTTGCTCCTCGCGAGATGCCCATCAGCGATATGGTAGCCGACCAGCTCGGCGAGCTCGACAGACCAGGCCGTGGGCAGGGAAGGCGTTTTGCGGGTGTCGTAGTGGCTCGTGTGATGCAAGTTCAGCTTGACCGCTGAGCCAAACATCCCTGGCGCGTAGGTCATGTAGACCGGCGCGCCCACAGTCAGGTCGCGCGCCTCAACCCAGCGTCCCAGGCTACGAATTTGATGCTCAGGGCTACAGCGCAGCGTGATGCCATTCGACAGCTTGAGCACGACCACCGGCTTCTCACCGGTGGCCGCCCAGGCGCTCACCTCGTGGAAGCCGAACGCGGTGCGCACGCTGTCCCCAGGGCGCACGGTCTCGATTCCGACCAGGCCGTTCTGGGTATTCACGAGCGTCCCTGCCGGCAGGCAGGAAAGTCGCCCCGTTGCCGAGCCAACCTGGTTATACGAGGTATGCACACGCCCGGTCTTGGGGCTGACCAGGGCGGGCAGGGCGTCGATGTAGGTGCTCTTGAGCTTGCTGAGCTGGCGGTAGCGCAGGATCTGCTCGGCGATCGGGGCGATCGGGGCGATCTGCTCGAGCACCTCGGCGGTGATCGAGTAGCCGCCGGTCTTCAGCTTGCTGAGGCCGAGGGCCTTGGGGTCGAGGCCGAAGTTGCCGCTGTCGAAGAGCACCGCATTGAGCTGCTGGCCCGAGTTGATGTTGAAGCGCTGGCCCGCCGCGGCGTAGATCGCGTCCTCGGCCTCGGCGATACGCCCGGCCAACCGCACGCCCAGACCCTCGATATAGCCCTTGTCGAGCGTGATCCCGGCCATCTCCATATCGACCAGGACCTGGACGAGGGGCATCTCAAGGCGGGTGAAGAGGGCGTAGACCTTCTCGTACTGGCGCAGCTGCGGCTCGAGGGCCTCCTTGAGCCGCAGGGTCATGTCGGCGTCGGAAGCTGCGTAGGGCGTGGCCTGCTCGACGGGCACCTGGTCGAAGCTGATCTGCTTGGCGCCCCTGCCGATCAGATCCTCGATCGGGGTGAGCGTCGTGGGCAGCTTGAGCTCGTAGAAGGCTAGCTCCTTCAGGCCCACGCGCTGCTTGCCCAGCAGGGCCGCGGCGACCATGGTGTCGAAGGTCAGGCCCTCTACCTTGATCCCGGCGCCGAGCAGCATCTCGAGGTCAAACTTGGCGTTGTGGGCATACTTGGCCTTGCCCGGATCCTCGAAGAAGGGCTTGAGGGCGGCGAGCACCTGCTCGCGCGGCAGCTGCCCGCCGCCGACGTGGCCGAAGGGGATGTAGACCGCCGCGCCCGAGGTGTGGGCGATCGAGATGCCGGCGAGCTCGCAGTCGATCGGGCGCAGGCCGGTGCTCTCGGTGTCGAAGGCGAAGCCGGGCGCGGCGTTCAGGCTGCTCACCAGGTCCGCCAGGGCCTCGTCGGTGGTGATGGCCCGATAGTCGCCGATAGCGGGCCCGGCCGCAGGGGCCGCGACGGGCGCCGGCATGTCGAAGAGGGTGAGCTGCGCGGTGCCAGGGGCGACCTCGATCCCCGTGCCCAGGCTCGCGGGCAGGGCCTCGCCGAACAGCTCGCGCTGCACCACGCCCCCGGCGGCATCAGCGACCCTCGGCGGAGCGGCGGGCTCGGGCGAGCCGATCGGCGGCTCGGGGACGGCCCCCGGGAGGGGCGGCAGCTTCTTGAGCAGGTTCGAGCTCGCGCCGATCTCCAGCTCCTGGAACAGGCGGATCACGGCGGGCCGGTCGTAGTCGCCCAGCTCGCATGCGGCCAGGTCGAGCTGCACGGGGGCGTCACAGACGATCGTCGCCAGGCGCTTGCTGAAGACGGCGGCCTCGCGCTGGCCGTCGAGCACCTTCTTGTAGCGGTTCGGGGCCTGGTCGAGATTGTCGTAGAGGTTCTCGACCGTGCCGAACTGGTTGAGCAGGTTGATCGCGCCCTTCTCGCCGATGCCCTTAACGCCCGGGATGTTGTCGGTGGCGTCGCCCTTGAGGCCGCGCAGGTCGGCCAACTGATTGGGGGCCAGGCCCTCGTAGCGCTCGCGCACGGCGGCTTCGTCGTAGAGGGTGGTGTTCTTGCCGCCCTTGGCGTAGGGGTTGGCGAGCAGGACCCGCACGTGGTCGTCGACCAGCTGCAGGCTGTCGGTGTCGCCGGTGAGGATGAGGGTCTCGACGTCCTCGGCGGCGGCCTGACGGGCCAGGGTGCCGATCACATCGTCGGCCTCGTAGCCGTCGAGGGTGTAGATCGGAATATTGAGGGCCGTGACCAGCTGCTTGATCCGCTCGAGCTGCGGGTGGAACTCCTCGGGGGTCTCGCTGCGGCCGGCCTTGTACTCGGCGTAGAGGTCGTCGCGGAAGGTGCGGCCCACATCGAACGAGACGGCCACGTACTCGGGCCGCTGCTCCTGGATCATGGTCAGGAGGATCTGGGCGAAACCGAAGACGGCGTAGGTCGGCTCGCCGCTGGAGGCCCGCAGCCCGGCCTCGCGCATGGCGTGGAAGGCGCGGAAGGCCAGGGCGTGACCATCGATCAGAGCCAGGCGCTTGCGTTGCGACATAATGCTCCCTCGCAAAGACGTGCTAGTCGGCATTATACCATCCCGAGCCCGGGCGCCGCCCGACGGCAGGCCGCCGCGCCCGGAACGGCGCTATACTGTCTACCCTGAAGTCACGAATAGGTCGATTGAGCCCGCATCGTGTTGCCTTCGACAGGCTCAGGCAACCGCCGGCTGAGCCTGTCGAAGCCAGCTGAGCCTGCCGAAGCCAGCGGAGGGAGACGGCGTGAAAGATCTGCGCGGACAGGTGGTGCTGCTGACCGGGTCGGCGGGCGGTTTCGGGCGGGCCCTGACGCGGCTGCTGCTGCACGAGGGCTGCGCGCTGATCCTGGCGGACCTCAGTCGCGAGGCCGCGGTCGCCGCCGCCACAGAGGCGGCCCGCACGGTGGGGCCGGGCGGGGGGCGGGTGCTCGGCTTCGCCGGGGTCGACCTGTCGCGCCCCGCGGGGGCGGAGGAGCTGTACACCGAGGCCGCGCGGATCAGCCCGCGCCTCGACATGCTAATCAACAACGCCGGCCTGGCCGTCTACGGGCGCATCGACCACATCCCGCCCGAGGCCTGGGAGCGGCTGATGCAGGTCAATCTGCTGGCCCCGATGCGCCTGACCCGCCTCTGCCTGCCCCAGATGGTCGCGCGTGGCGCGGGGCACATCGTCAATATCGCCTCGTGCGCCGGGCTGGTCGGCTGGGACGGGCTGAGCGTCTATAGCGCCAGCAAGTTCGGCCTGCGCGGCTTCAGCGAGGCGCTGGCCCGCGACCTGCGCGGCACGGGGGTCGACGTGACCGCAATCTACCCCTTCTTCACCCGCACGGCAATCCTGCAGAGCCCCCAGTACGGCCTCTCCCGGCGCCGTGGCGTGCCCGCGCCCCTCGTCGGTCGCCCCGACACCGTCATGGCCGCCCTGGTGCGCGGCATACACCGCCGCCAGCTCCACGTCTACCCCGGCCTGATCGCCCGCCTGATCGACCTGCTGCGGCGGCTGCGCGCGTAGGGCACAAACAGCCGAGCAGCGCGCCCAGCCGCCGCCCACCCCCCGTGCTATACTGATCGCACGATGCAGAAGACGCAGCCGATGGCGGGGCCGGCGGCAGCCCCGGCGGCCCCGGCGCCGCCCTTCAACCTGGCGGGGACGATCCTGCTGGCCGCGATGGCCACGGCCATGGTCGCGCTCTTCGAGGGCGTAGCGGCCCGCGTGTACCCCCAATGGGGCCCCGGACCTCTGGCCGCGGCCTGCTTCCTGGTGTCCGTCGAGGCGGCCCTGGTGCGCTACAGGATGCGCGAGGGTCGGCACGTGAATGTCGGCTCGCTGCCCTACCTCGCCGCCGAGCTGTTCGCGGTGGTGGTGCTGATGCGCGTGGTCGCCACCCTCAGCCTGGGCCTGGCCGCCCTGCCCGCGCAGGCCGAGCTCTGGCTGCGCTCGCCCCTGTCCGCCATCGACCCGCCCTTCATCGGCTGCCTCGTGATCGGCCTGGCCTGCGCCGTCTGGGTGCGCCTGGGCCTGCGCGAGCTGAGCAGCCTCGAGGCCCAGGCGGCCCCCTTCAAGACCGAGTACGCCCTCGACGCCGAGATCTTCCGCGCCCACGCCGAGGCCGACGAGCGCGACGCCGTGTCCCGCCTGGCGACCGGCATCACCTGGGGCGGCCTGCTGGTGATCGTGGCCCTGGTCGCCCAGCTGGCCGACCTGCGGGCCTGGGGCGGCACGGCCGGCGCGCTGCCGCCGACCCTGGGCCTGGCCGGGATCGTCTACCTGGCCTGCGGCGTGCTGCTCTACAGTCGGGCCAGGCTCAGCCTGCTGCGCGCGCGCTGGCGCCGCGACGAGGCCACGGTCGAGCCCCTGGTGGCCCGGCGCTGGCGCTGGCAGAGCGTGGCCCTGGTGCTGGCCATCGTGGCCGTCGGCCTGCTCTTGCCGCGCAGCTACGGCGCCGGCCTCGTCGACGCCGTACGCACCGCGGCAGCGGCCGCGATCAATCTGCTGGGGCTGGCCGCCCTGGCCCTCGGCCTGCTGGCCCTGGGCGCCCTCGGCATCGCCCTGACCATCCCCGCCTTCCTGCTCTCGCTGCTCGGGCTCTTCGCCCGCACCCCCGCGCCGACGGCTCCGGTCGTGCCGGTGCGCCCCCCGCCCCCGCCCCCGCCGCCCGCGGTCGGCGAGCCGCCCCTGGCCCCTGGCATCGTCTTCTGGATCTGTATCGGCCTGCTCGCCCTCTACGCCGTCTGGACCGTGCTGAAGCGCCAGGCCTGGGCCGTGGCCGCCTTCGAGCGCCTGCGGGCCGGCGTGCTCGCCCCCCTGGCCGCCTGGCTGCAACGCCTCTGGGGCGGGGCGACCGGCTACGCCCGCCTCGTGGGCGAGGCTGTGGCCGAGCGCCTGCGTCACCCCGAGCCCCCGCCCGCGCCGATGATGGCGCAGCGCCGCAGTCTGCGCGGCATGAGCCCGACCGAGCTGGTGCGCTACTTCTACGCCGCGATGCTCAGCAGGGCAGCGCGGGGCGGCCTGGACCGTCGGCCCGCCGACACGCCCTACGAGTACGGCGCCCGCCTGCGCGAGCAACTGCCCGAGGCCGCCGAGGACGTCGATGGTCTCACCGACGCCTACGTCGCCGCCGCCTACGCCCCCCACCCGACCACGCCCGAGCAGGCGCGACGGGCCAGGGGCTTGTGGCAGCGCTTGCGGCGGCTGCTGAAGCGCTAACCTCGACCGGTGGCCAGGAAGCTCATGCGCCGCACGTCGCTCCAGCGGGGCACCACGTTGAAGAGCGTATCGAGCGCGTAGACCTGCAGCGCGTAGGCCGTGCTGCCGAGGGTGATCTGATACGATCCCGAGAGGGGTGCGCCGATCGCGTAGGCGCGGGCCAGCTGGTGGAAGGCCCAGTCCGAGCGGTAGATCTGTCCGGCCTGCCTATAGGTCAGCACCAGCAGAGCCTCGCGCAGGCGCGCCTCGGCCGCATTGGTGGTGGTGGCCAGCCGGCTGAGCATGCGCACATCGCCCCAGTTGGGCACCAGATTGTAGAGCGTGTCGGCGGCGAAGACCTGGGCGGCGTACTGACGCCCCTCGACCGTGATCGTCCCGCTGCGGCCGATCGGCGGCCCCAGCCGGTTGAGCAGGGCGAACTGGTGGAAGGCCCAGTCGGGCCTGAAGGTCGAACCGCCCGACTTGTAGGTCTCGTCGAGCAGACGCCGACCCAGGCCCGACGGCGGGATGCTGCCGCCCAGCAGGCGCGAGAGCAACCGGACGTCGCCCCAGTTGGGCACCTCGGTGTAGAGCGTGTCGCGAGCGAAGGGCTGGAAGTCGTAGCGCTTGCCGCCCTCGCTGATCGTGGTGCTGGGGGCCATTGGCGCGCCGAGCCCGGTCTCGACGGCGACCTGGTGGAAGGCCCAGCCCGGATCGTAGCCCTGGCCGCCGGTCTTCTGGCGAAAGCTCTCCTCGAGCAGGCGCTCGAGCAGCTGCTCGTCGCTCGGGCTGATCCCGCCCTGGCCCGGCGGGGGCGGGGGCGGCGGGGTCACATTGGCCAGATAGGCCTCGACACTGCCCCAGACCCACTCCTTCGAGACGGCCCAGCCCGGGCAACTCTTGGTGCTGGTGTAGTCGCGGTGGAAGCTGATCAGGCGGCTCGGGGCGATGGCGAGCCGGCGCGACAGCTCGCCCATCACGGCGACTGCGTGCTGCCAGACCGGGCCCTGGGGGCGGTTGTCGTTGAAGTCGCCCACCATCTCGAGCCCGATCGAATACCAGCCCTGGGCCATAGAGCCATTGCCCACCCCGGCGTGGATACCGACCTCGGACATGGGCGTGGCCAGCCAGATCCCATCGGGCGCCGCGAAGATATGGGGGCCCGCCGTCCAGCCCTTGGCGGCGTAGTAGCGCTGGATGGCCCGCATACTGTTCAGGCCGGTCCACTGGGCGGCGGTCGGGCGCCAGGTGTGATGCAGCACCACCCGGCTGGGGCGCAGGCTGCCGAAGCTGTAGCCGGCGACGTACTGACGCCACTCGGCGATCGAGAGGCGTCGATTGATAAAGGGCGGCGCGCCCTCTGTCGGAAAGTCTGCCATCAGCCGCTCAGCTCGGCGGCCTCGAGCCGCCGCGAGCGGATCAGCGAGGCGATCACCGCGATGGCGAGGGTGCCGATGATCACCGCCAGCGAGACCAGGTTGGGGATGTGCAGCTCGTGCTCGATCAGGGTGCCGACGAAGGGCATGCTCAGCAGGGGCAGCAGCATCTTGAAGCCGACGAAGGTCAGGATCACCGCCAGGCCCAGCTTGAGGTAGTGGAACTTATCGATCACCCCGGCCAGCAAGAAGTAGAGTGAGCGTAGACCGAGGATGGCGCAGACATTCGAGGTGAAGACGATGAAGGGGTCGGTGGTGATGCCGAAGATCGCCGGGATCGAGTCGACGGCGAAGATCAGGTCGGTACTCTCGACGATCAGCAGGACGATGAAGAGGGGCGTGGCGAAGCGCTTGCCGTCGATCTTGACGAAGAACTTGTCGCCGTGCATCTCGCGGGTGACCGGCATGAAGCGCCGCAGCAGACGCACCAGCGGGTTGCCATCAGGGTGGATCTCCTCCTCGCTCTCCTTCTCGAAGGCCATGCGCAGGCCGGTGTAGACGAGGAAGGCGCCGAAGATATAGATGATCCACGCGAAGCGCTCGATCAGGGCCGCGCCCAGGATAATCATGGTCCCGCGCATGACCAGCGCCCCGATGATGCCCCAGAAGAGCACGCGGTGCTGATAGGCGGCGGGCACGCGGAAGTACGTGAAGAGCAGCACAAAGACAAAAATATTATCGACACTCAGCGAGTACTCAATGAGATAGCCCGTGAGGAACTCGACGGCTACTTGCGGCCCGGCCCAGAAGTAGAGCCCCAGGTTGAAGAGCAGCGACAGCGAGATCCAAACGACGGTCCAGATCGCCGCCTCGCGCACCGTGACCGCGTGAGCGCTGCGATGGAAGACCCCGAGGTCAAGGGCCAGCAGCCCGAGGATAACGGCAAGAAAGGCGACCCAGGCCCAGATCGAAACTTCCACGACTCCTCCAAAAAGAGGCCCACGAGGAGCGCTCGGCAGAAGGGCCCCGGACAGGCCCGGCGCCGCGCGCCTCGCGCCTCATACCATCTCGCCGACATCGTCAATAATCCGCTGGGGAAAGCAGACGCGGGCCCGCATCCAGCCGGCCTCGTCGTCGCGCTCGAGCCTGAAGCTGCCGCCAAGATCCTCGTGGACCAGGGTCTCGATGATCTGCAGGCCGAGGCCGCTGCTGTGGGCCGGACGCGGCGGCGGCGGGTGCAGCGGCCCGTCGTCGCGCACCTCGACGGTCACGTCCCCGCCCGCGAGGGTCGCCTCGAGCTCGACCTTGCCGCCCTCGGCGGCCAGCCCGTGCGAGAGGGCGTTGCTGATCAGCTCGTTGACCACCAGGGCCAGCACCGTAGCGTCGCGCGAGCCGACCTTGACCTGGTCGCCCATGATCGCGAAGCGCACCGGGGCCTCGCTATTGACCAGGGTGGCCTGGGCGCTCTCGACCACCTGGCGGGCCACGGCGTTCACCGTGGTCACGCCGACATCCTCGCGCGAGAGCAGGTTGTGGATGGCGGCGATCGACTGGATGCGGGCCGCGCTCTCGCGCAGGGCCTTGGCGCCCTGGCTACTCGCCTCGACGCGCCGCAGCTGCATCGCCAGCAGGGCCGAGATGGTCTGGAGATTATTGCGCACCCGATGGTGCATCTCCTGGAGCAGGGCCGACTTGATCGCCAGAGCCCGCTGGCTCTCATCGTAGAGGCGAGCGTTCTCGATCGCGATCGCCGCCTCGTCGGCGAAGGTGCTCAGCAGGCGCACCTGCTCATAGTCGAACAGATGCGGCTCGCGCTTGTAGAGACAGATCCCGCCGATCGTGCGCTCGCGGGCGCGCAGGGGCATACAGAACAGCGAGTGAAAGCTCTCGCGCGAGGCGACGCTGGCCAAGTCGGGGAAGCGCGCGTCCTGGTAGGCGTTCATCACCGCCAGGGGCCGGCTGTCGCGCACCGTCTGGATGATGAACTCGCGCACGCCATCGCCCTCGCCGCCGTGGCTGGCCACCAGCAGCAGGTGCCCATCGTCGCCCATCTGGAAGATCGCGGCCCGGTCGGCCTGGGCCAGCTCGACCGCCTTCTCGGCGATCAGGCTCAGCACGTCGCGCAGACCGATCTGCTCGGCGATGCTCTTCGAGACCTGCTGGAGCGTGGTCAGCTCGCGCAGCTTCTGGTGCAGGCGCTCGTCGGTCTGCTGATAGAGCTGGGCGTTGGCGATGAAGAAGGCCAGCTCGCCGGCGGCCACCTCGACGAACGAGATCTCCTCCTGCGAGAAGTCGCGCGGGCCGATCGTCTGCACCGTGATCACGCCCTGGAGCTTATCGGCGCTGAACTGGAAGCGCTCGGCGCTGAAGAGCACGATCGGCACCGCCAGCATCGAGCGGAAGGGCTCTTCGCCGAGCTGGGGCTCGACATTGAAGCGCGGCTCTTGCCAGACGTCGCGCACGGCGACCGGGTGGCCCAGCTGGGCGGCCCAGCCCGTCACGCCCTGGCCCAGGTGCGAGACGACCTGACCAATCGCGGCGCGGTTCAGGCCGCGGGTAGCCCTGAGCACCAGCTCGTCGCGGTGCTTATCGTAGAGGTAGACCGAGCAGGCCTCGACGTCGACCACCTGGGCCACCGTCTCGACCACGGTCTGTAGCGAGGTGTCGAGGTCGAGGGTCGAGTTGGCGGCCGAGATGATGCGGTGCAGGCCGTCGAGCTCGGAGGCCCGAGCGAGCAGCCTGGCCTCCCACTCGCGGGTGCGCTGCTCCTCCTGGGCGGCGCCGTAGGCCAGCAGCAGCTCGCTGACCACGAGGCCCTGGGACATGCGCAGGCGCTCGGCGAGGTTGAGGCCGAGCTCGGTGAGCACCTCGGCGGCGCCGCCCTGTGCGTACCAGACCGCGCCGATATGGCGCAGCCCGCTGACACGAGCCTCGGGCACGCTCTCAACCTCGAGCTCGGCCAGCAGCTCGGAGATGCGCGGCCATGTCTCCCGCAGGGCAGCCACCAGATCAGGCGGCTGTGATGTCACAACCTCATACATTGCCATTGCCACAACCTTAATGGCCGATTTCTCGGTCATTATAGAGGATGAGTTTCCCGCCGCGCAAAGGATGAAATCCCCACCTCAGCGCGCGAGCACTACGACAGCCTCAATATGGGGCGTCTGCGGGAAGAGGTCGACGGGCTGCACCAGCTCGAGCCGATAGCCGGCCCGCAGCAGCGGGGGCAAATCGCGCCCGAGGATGCCCGGGTGGCAGGAGATATAGACCAGGCGCGGCGGGGCGAGCCGGGCCAACTCCTCGAGCACGGCGGGGTGGCAGCCGCGGCGGGGCGGGTCGAGCACGACCCCGTCGAAGGCCGCGTCGAGGCCGGGCAGGGCCCGCTCGACCGGGGAGCGCACAAACGTCACGCCCGCGATCCCATTCAGGTCGGCGCTACGCTCGCCGTCGGCAACGGCCGCCTCGTACTCCTCGACGGCGGTCACGGCGGCGCCCATGGCGGCCATCGGCAGCGCGAAGGCGCCGACCCCGCTGTAGAGGTCGAGCAGCCGCGCCCCGGGGGCGGGCGCCAGGGCGGCGACGATCTGCTCGAGCATGACGGCGGCCTGGGGCACATTGACCTGAAAGAAGCTCTCGGGGCTGAGGCTGAAGACAACCTCGCCCAGCTCGTCGTGCAGCCGGTCGGCCCCCGAGGCCGCGTACAGGCCGTCCTGGTCGACGAGCACGCCGGCGAGCGAGGGCACGTGGGCGCGCCAGGCCTCGGCCAGCAGCTCGAGTGCGAAGGGGTCGGCGTCAGGCTGGCCGTACAGCACGGCGAGACCATAGCCGTAGGCCGAGCTGGCCCGCAGGGTCAGGCCCTCGATCAGGCCAGGATCGAGCAGCGGGCCGAGGGCGGCCAGGGCCTCGTTGAGTGCGGGGAGCAGCAGGGGGTCGGCGGCGAGGGGGACGACCTCGCGGGTGCCGGCGGCGTAGTAGCCCAGGGCGTCGCCGCGGGCGTGGAGGCGGGCGGCGTTGCGGTAGGCCCAGGGGCGCGGGGCCGCGATGATCGGCGCGAGGGGCGCGTCGTGAACGCCGGCCAGCTTGGCCAACTGCTCGCGCAGGATGGTCTCCTTGAGGCGCAGCTGGGCCGGGTAGGCGATATGCTGCCAGGGGGCGTGGTCGCCTGAGGCGAGGGCGGGGGCGATGCGGTCGGGCGAGGGCGTGAGCACCTCGACCACCTCGCCGCGGGCGTACGAGGGCTTGCGCTCGGTGAGGCGCAGCCGCACCCGTTCGCCGGGTAGGCCGCCGCGGGCGAAGAGGACCATGCCGTCGTGGCGGCCCACGCCGTCGCCGCCCTGGGCGATACCGTCAAGGGTCAGCTCAAGCTGTGGGGGAAGGCTCGCAGTCATGTGGGTCTACTTTCCAAGCACGATCTCGCGGAGGAGGTCGTGGGGCAACCTGTGGGCAATATGACCCTGAAAACCCACCATCGTCTCGGCGGCACAGAGGGCGTTGAGAATCGCCTCCTCGGTGGCCTCGACGACGGCGTGAAACAGCGGGTCGAGCTGTGCGTGCGGCAGCATCTGCAGTGGGTAGGGGGCCGTAGCCCGTGCGGGCAGCTGGTTGCCCGTGGCGAAGGCCAGGAAGATATCGCCGCTCGAGTTGTGGCCGAAGCCGCCGGTGCGGGCCAGGCCCGCCGTGGCGCGCTGGGCGAGGCGGCGGCACTGGATGGGCAGCAGGGGCGCGTCGGTGGCGACGATGACGATGATCGAACTCGAGGGGCCGGGGCTCTCCCAGCCCGAGGGCACGACAGCGTGGCTGATCCGGCGGCCCACGGGCGCCCCATCGACCCGCAGGTCTTCGCGGGCGCCATAGTTGGCCTGAACCAGCACGCCGACGGTGAACGGCCCGCTCGCGGTCGCGGCGACGCGCGAGGAGGTGCCGATGCCGCCCTTGAAGCCGTGGCAGATCATGCCGGTGCCGCCGCCCACATTGCCCTCGGCCACGGGGCCGCCGGCGGCGCCCTCGATCGCGGCAATGGCGTGCTCGGTGGTGACGTGGAAGCCCTCGATATCGTTGAGCAGGCCGTCCCAGGTCTCGGCGACCACAGGCAGGAAGAAGCTCTCGTAGTAGCGGTTGGCGGCGGCGTGGCGCACAATCGCGTCGCGCACGACGCCGACCTGGTTGGTATTGGTGAGGCCGATCGGCGCGCCGACCATGCCCGACTCATCGATCCAGGGCAGGCCGGTCATCTCGCCGTTGCCGTTGAAGACATGGTAGGCGGCGAAGACGTGGTCGTGCCAGATCGCGCCGTCGCGGGGCACGATCATGGTCACGCCGGTGCGGGCCACGCGAGGCGTATCGGCAATGATCGTGCTATGGCCGACCAGCACGCCGGGCACATCGGTGATCGCATTATGGGGGCCCGTGGGCAGCTGGCCGATGGTGATGCCGAGGTCGCGCAGTCGCACGTCGCGTTGCTCCCTTCCAATCTCGAGCTGATCGGTCAAAGGCGCCGGACACCGCCGGCGCCCGTCCGCGCACACTAGGCTCGCCACGACGCCAGGGGCTCAGCGCACCTCGAAGACGTCCTTGTCGAGCAGCTCGATCTCGACGGGGTACTTGCCGGCGAAGCAGCCGGTGCAGAAGCCGCTGGGGTCGCGCCGGCTCGAGCGGATGAGCCCGTCGAGGCTGAGGTAGGCCAGGCTATCGGCGCCAAGGTGGGCGCAGATCTCGGGCGTACTCAGGCGGTGGGCGATCAGCTCGGGGTAGGTGGCCATATCGACCCCGAGGAAGCAGGGATGCTTGATCGGCGGCGACGAGACGCGCACGTGGACCTCGACCGCCCCGGCCTCGCGCAGCAGGCGCACGATCGGGCCCGAGGTGTTGCCGCGCACGATGCTGTCGTCGATCAGCACTACCCGCTTGCCGGCCAGGTTGTCGGGCAGGGCGTTGAACTTGAGCGAGATGCCGACCTTGCGCAGGTGGTCGTCGGGCTGGATGAAGGTGCGCCCGATGTAGCGGTTCTTGATCAGGCCCTCGGAGTAGGGGATGCCCGACTGCTGGGCGTAGCCGATCGCCGCGGGCGTGGCGCTGTCGGGCACGGGGATGACCACGTCGGCGTCGACCGGGGCCTCGCGGGCCAGCTCGCGGCCCTGCTCGACCCGGATCGCGTGGAGGGCCGCGCCGTGCAGCTTGCTATCGGGGCGAGCGAAGTAGATATACTCGAACAGGCACTCGGCCTGGCGCGCGGCCGGCATGAGGGCCAGGGTGCGCGGGCCCTCCTCGGTGAGGGCCACAATCTCGCCGGGCTCGACCTCGCGCACGAACTCGGCGCCGATCGGGCCGAAGGCGCAGCTCTCGGAGGCGATCACCCAGCCCCCGTCGGCGAGCCGGCCGAGGCAGAGCGGGTGCAGGCCCCATGGGTCGCGCACGGCGAAGAGGGCGTCGCGGGTGAGCACCGTCAGGCAGTAGGCGCCCTGGGCGCGCACCATAAAGACCTTGAGCTTCTCCTCCCAGGTGCGGCCCTCGCCGCCGGCGAGCATCTGGGTGATCACCTCAGAGTCGCTGGTGCTGGTGAGGCCCACGCCGCGGGTGAGCAGCTCGCGCCGCAGGGTGGCCGCGTTGGAGAGATTGCCGTTGTGGCCCACGGCGAGGGGGCCCAGGGCGCTCTCGACCACGAAGGGCTGGGCGTTCTCGAGCTTCGACGAGCCGGTGGTCGAGTAGCGGGTGTGGCCAATGGCGAGGTAGCCCGCCAGGGGGCGCAGGTTCTCCTCGTTGAAAACCTGGGCGACCAGGCCCATGGCCTTATGGAAGCGCACCGAGCGCCCGTTGGAGACCGCGATGCCCGCGCTCTCCTGGCCGCGGTGTTGCAGCGCATACAGACCGAAGAAGGTCAGGCGGGCGACATCAGCATTGGGAGAAACAATACCAAAGACGCCGCACTCGTGTGCGGGCTTGTCATCTTCGAACATCAGTCCGTGTCCTTCCACGCGATGGACTTTTCGGTCAGTATAGCACACCCCCGATTGTGGTATACTTGCACAGCTTTGGATTCGGCATCACAAGGAGCTGAGACGTGGAGATCGCCCTCTTTATCGCGATGATTATTGTGAGCGCGGTGCTGACCGCTCTGGTGGTGGTGCAGGCCCGCACGGCGGGCATGGCCAACCGCGACACGAGCTCGATCTACCGCACGCGCCGCGGCCTCGAGAAGACCCTGCACCAGGCCACGATCGCCCTGGCCGTGGTCTTCCTGGTGCTCGCCCTCGTGACCAGCCTGCCAATCTTCGCCTAAGGCCCGGCGCCGGGCAGCGCGCGGGGCCACACACCCCACGCAGCGCGGCCCACGCCACCGAACCATGGCTCGTCGCATCCGCTGGCAGATTGTCGTCGCCTTCCTGGCCACCCTCCTCGTCGCCGGGTTGCTCGGGCGCCTGGCCCTGAGCACCGCCTCTGTGGCCAGCCCGGTGGCCGGCGGGGCCTACGTCGAGGCCATCGTAGGCGCGCCGCTGCAGCCCATCCCGCTGCTCAACAGCCCCGCCGCCGATCCGGCCGGCCGCGACCTTGCGGCCCTGCTCTTCGACGGCCTGGTGCGCGTGGGCGCCGACGGGCTGATCGAGCCGGCCCTGGCCGCCAGCTACGAGATCGACGCCAGCGGCACGACCTACCTCTTCGGCCTGCGCCGCGACGTCGTCTGGCACGACGGGCGTCCGCTCACCGCCGACGACGTGGTCTTCACCCTGCGGGCCCTACAGATCCTCGAGCAGCCCGGCGAGCCGCTGCTCGCCGCGGCCTGGGCCGACGCCCTGATCGACCGCATCGACGACTATACGGTGCGGGTCACCCTGGCCGCGCCCTACGCCCCCTTCCTCAGCGCGGCCCGCATCCCGATCATGCCGGCCCACCTGCTGACCGGAACGCCGCCCGAGCGCTGGGGCGAGACGCCCTTCGCCCGCCAGTTGGTCGGCACGGGCCCCTACAGGCTCGCCGAGCTGCGCGAGGACGGGGCGCTGCTCGCCGCCAACGACGCCTATTTCGGCGGCCGACCCTACATCGACCGCATCGAACTGCGCTTCATTGCCGCCCCCGCCGCCGCCCAGGCCGCCCTCGCCCGCGGCGATGTGACGGCCTACGGCGGGCGGGCCGACCCGCGTATGGCCGGGCTCGAACTGCCCGGCTCGCTGCAGGCGAGCGCCGTCCCCCTCGACGAGTACGCCCTGCTCAGCTTCAACCTGCGCGCCGGCCCCCTGGCCGAGCCGCCCCTGCGCCGCGCCCTCGCCCATGGCCTCAGCAAGGACGCCGTGATAGAACTAGCCCTGGCCGGCCTGGGCGCGCCCCTCGCCACGCCGATCCTGCCCGGCGGCTGGGCCTTCAACCCCGAGGCCACCTGGTACGAGGCCGACCAGGCCACGGCCGGCGACCTGCTCTCCGAGCTGGGCTACGAGCCGGGCCCCGACGGCCTGCGCCGCCGCGACGGCCAGGCCCTCGCCTTCGAGCTGCTGGTCGACGCCGAGCCGGGCCGCCGCGCCGCCGCCGACGAGGTGGCCCGCCAGTGGGGCGAGCTCGGCATCCTGGTCGAGGTGCTCGAGCTGGAGCCCGCTGAGCTGCAGCGCCGCCTGAGCGCCAGCGACTTCGATCTGGCGCTCCACGCCTGGTCGCGCCTGGGGCCCGACCCCGACCCCTTCCTCTTCTGGCACTCCGAGGGCGGCCTGAACTACGCCGGCCTGGCCGACGAGCAGATCGACGAGCTGCTCGAGGCCGCCCGCGCCGAAGACGAGCTGGCCGCGCGCAGCGCCGACTACGCCGCCTTCCAGCAGCGCTGGGTCGAGCTGGCCCCCAGCATCGCCCTCTACCAGCCCCTCTATATCTTCGCCACCAGCGACGAGCTCGGCGGCACCGGCCTCGACGACCCCAACAGCGCCCTCAGCCGCCTGCTCTTCGGCCACGAGGACCGCTACCGCAGCATCACCCGCTGGTACACCGACAGCTACCGCGAGATCGACGGCGACCTGCGCTAAACTGCCTGAGCTACCCATTGCGGGGCCGTAGGCTCCGTGCGCCAGCCACGAAGGGCCGGACCAATGCTGCTTGACCATATCTACGAGGGCGACTGCCGCGAGGTGCTGGCGGCGCTGCCCGAGCGCAGCGTCGATCTCATCTTCGCCGACCCGCCCTACAACCTGCAGCTGCGCCAGGAGCTGCGACGCCCGAACATGAGCGTGGTCGACGCCGTCGACGACGAGTGGGACCAGTTCGCCGACGTCGCCGCCTACGACCGCTTCACCCGCGAGTGGCTGGCGGCCTGCAGGCGCGTGCTCAAGGACAACGGCACGCTCTGGACGATCGGGTCGTACCACAATATCTACCGCGTCGGCGCCGCGATGCAGGACCTGGGCTTCTGGACGCTCAACGAGGTGGTCTGGGTGAAGGATAACCCCATGCCCAACTTCCGCGGCGTGCGCCTGACCAACGCCCACGAGACCCTGATCTGGGCCAAGAAGAGCCAGGACCAGAAGAAGTACACCTTCAACTATCACGCCCTGAAGAACCTCAACGACGGCAAGCAGATGCGCAGCGACTGGCGCCTGCCCCTCTGCACCGGGCCCGAGCGCCTGCGGATCAACGGCGAGAAGGTGCACAGTACCCAGAAACCCGAGGCCCTGCTCTACCGGGTGCTCCTGGCCAGCTCGAACCCGGGCGACGTGGTGCTCGACCCCTTCTTCGGCACCGGCACCACCGGGGCGGTCGCGAAACGCCTCGGGCGGCACTTCGTCGGCGTCGAGCGCGAGCCGGCCTATATCGCCGCCGCGCGCGCCCGCATCGACGCCGTGCCCGCGCCCACCGGCGACCCTGCGGCCCTGGGCCTCACCCCCAGCAGGCGCAGCGCGCCCCGCTTGCCCTTCGCCACCCTGCTCGAACAGGGCCTGCTTAGGCCCGGACAGCAGCTCTACTTCCGCGGCAGGCGCGAGGCCGCCGCCACCGTGCAGGCCGACAGCACCCTGCGCGCCGCAGACGGCACGCGCGGCTCGATCCACGCCGTCGGCGCCCACGTGGGCGGCCTGCCCGCCTGCAACGGCTGGGACCACTGG
>CAZKTU010000037.1:0-10614 GCA_964555675.1 uncultured Oscillochloris sp. | reverse complement strand
CGCCGTCGGCGCCCACGTGGGCGGCCTGCCCGCCTGCAACGGCTGGGACCACTGGCACTACGAGGACGAAACGGGCCAACTGGCCCCGATCGACGCCCTACGCCAGCGCGTGCGCGCGGCCCTCGGCGAGGCGCCCTGATGGGAGAGCTCGGGAGGGCAGGTCCTCCCGAGCCTTTTACCGCGCCTCCGCCCCGCGGGTCGCCTGGGCCGGCTTATCATCGGCCGGGCGCAGGTCGGGGCGCAGCTCGCGCAGCAGCACCAGGCCGACGGCGAGCAGCGGCACGGTGAGCAGGGCCGCGAAGAAGCCGCCGACCTGCCCGCCCACGAAGAGCCCGAAGAGCACCAGGGCCGGGGGCACGTCGACGGCGCGCGAGAAGGCGTACGGCGCCACGAAGTAGACACAGACCGAGCCGATCACGGCTTCGATCGCCAGGACGAGCAGCACGGTGGTCCAGCCGACCGTCGCGGCCGAGGCCACCGAGAGGACCATGCCGACGATCCCGCCCAGGTAGGGGATGAACTCGAGCAGCCCCGAGACGACCCCGATCTGCAGCGCGAAGGGCACGCCGAGGACCAGCAGGGTCAGGCTGTAGGCCACCACATAGTAGCCGCAGATCGCCAGCTGGGCGATGAACCAGCGCGACAGCCCCGCGCTCGCCGCCCGGGTCAGCTCGCCGGCCCGCACGTGATAGCGCTCGGGCAGGAAGACCCGCATCAGCGCCGGGGCCGTGCCCTTATTGCCGACCAGGGCGAAGATGACCGCGAACGAGACGAAGGCGGCGAAGCCGAGGGCGCCGAGCTGCCCGAGCAGGCTGCCGATCTGCCCCGCCGCGGCCTGGATCGCCCCGGCGATCTGCGAGGCCAGGGTGCCGCTCAGGTTGCCCAGCTCGGGGATCTGGAAGAACGAGCTGATCTCGGCCGGGAGGCGCGTGGCCAACCCCTCCAGCGCCGCGCCCAGCCGGCTCAGGCTGTTGAAGAGCACCGGCAGCAGCAGCAGCACCAGCCCGGTCAGAATGGCCAGCGCGCCGAACAGAGCCGCGCCGGTGGTCAGCCCGCGCGAGACGCCCCGCCGCTCCATTGCGTCGGCGAGGGGCGCGATCAGCAGGGCCAGGAAGACGGTGATCAGCAGGAGCAGGAAGACGCTGCGCAGCAGCGGCAGGGCCTGGATGGCCAGCACGATCGCCGGACCGAGGGCCACCAGGGCCAGCCATGTGCGAGGGGTGAGCTTGAGCGGCATCGGAGGTTCCTCTTTACACATATTGGCGCCGGGCAGGCCGACAGAGGCCGCCTCAGCGCCATGTAACACTAGCGTAGCTCCCTCAGGTCGAAGACCGGCCCCTCTTTGCAGCGCAGGCGCGGGCCGTCGCGCGTCTCGACCGGGCAGGCCAGGCAAAGACCGAGGCCGCAGGGCATGGCCCCCGCCAGGGCGGCCAGGGCGAAGCCCCGCTCCCAGCGCATGCGCGCCGCCCGCACGATGGCGCCGGCCCCCGCCACCAGGGTCTCGGTCAGCGCCAGCACGACCTGGTCGGCCCAGGCGACCGGCGAGCCGGTGAGGGCCGGCAGCACACTCGGCGCCTGCTTCCCGCGCCCGTCGGCGCCGCCCCGCCCGTCGGCCAGCAGGGCGAGCAGGTCGTCGCCGGTCTGGTACTCGACGTCGGGCGGCAGCACATAGGGCGGCGGCAAGAGCGCGGGCTCGCCGGCGGCCAGCAGCACCACCGAGGCGCCGCGGGCGACCCCCGTGCGGGCCAGAAAGATCAACGACGCCAGGGCCGGCCCGGCCCCCGCGAGCAACAGGTTCTGGGCCCGCCCATCGAGGGCGAAGCCGGCGCCCACAGGCCCGTACAGGTCGAGGCGCGAGCCCACGGGCTGGGCCGCGAGCCAGCTCAGGCCCCGCTCGTCGGGCGAGACGAGCAGCTCGACGACGCCGGCCCCGCCGTCGGCCCCCGCCAGGAAGATCGGCCGGCGCAGCAGCGGGTCGTCGCTGCCGGCGGGCGCGCAGCGCAGCATCACCGCCTGCCCCGGCTTCGCGGCGCGGGCCAGCTCGGGGGCGTGCAGCGTCAGCAGGGCCAGGGACCCCAGCTCGCGCCGCTCGAGGATGACGGGCTCGTAGTAAGGCATAGGGGCGATGCCCAAGGATAGCTTGCGTGCGTTTCGGCTGCGCCATTGTAGCACGGCTCGGTGCTTGCGCTTCTGACCAAAGACCAGGGACCAAGGACCAAGGCCGGGCTCGTGCCGAGCAGTTGGTCTTTGGTGCGAAGAGCAACCTCTTGAGCCCGCGCAGGCGGGCTTCGTAGCGCTAGCCCGCCAGTTTACCGGCCGGGCGTGCCGGGCAAAGCAACGTTGTATCAGCCCTGACATGCTATACTGCCCCCCATGCCGACCGAGCTGATCGCCGACGTCGCCTTGCGCGCGACCCTGGGGCCCGAGACGAGAGCCGTGCTGTCGTACCGGGTTCCCGCGCGGCTGCGCGGCGTCGTGCGGCCCGGGCAGCTGGTGTGGGCGCCCCTGCGCCGCCGGCGCGTGCAGGGGGTCGTGCTCGGCCTGAGCACCGCCGAGGGCCGCGACGCGGGCCTGCGCGAGCTCGACGACCTCGCCGACCCCGAGGCCCAGCTCGCCCCAGCCGGCCTGGCCCTGGCCGAATGGGTGGCCAGCACCTACCGCGCCCCGCTCTACGAGGCCCTGGCCCTCTTGCTGCCACCCGGCACCGGCCAGGAGGCCGAGACGACCTGGCGGGCCACCGACGCCGGGCTCGCCGCCGATCTCGGCGCCCTGCCCCAGGCCGAGCGGGCCGTGCTCTACTATCTGCGCCTCCACGGCGAGCAGAGCGAGCGAGCCCTGCGCGCGGCCCTGCGCGGCGCCGACGCCGAGTTGCGCGCGATCTACCTCGCCCTGTCCGAGCGCGGCCTCGCCGCCCGCGGCGTCACCCATAGCGCGCCCTCGGCCCGCCCCCGCCGCGTGCGCCTGGCCCGCCTGGCCGTGCCCCCCGCCGAGCTGGAGCAAGCCCTCGCCGAGCTAGCCCGCGCCCCGAAGCAGCGGGCCGTCGTCGCCTGGCTTGCCGCCCGCGAGGCGACCATGGGCCAGGGCGAGCCCGCGGCCCGCGAGGCGCTGCTTGTGGCCGATATCTACGACGCGACCGGGGCCGACGCGACTACGCTGCGCGAGCTGGAGCGGCGCGGCCTGCTCGCCTTCGAGCAGCGCGAGGTGCGCCGCGATCCCCTCGCCGGCGACGGCGTGCCCCCCGATCAGCCCCCGCCCCTCACCCCCGGCCAGCGCGCCGCCTACGAGGCGATTGTCTCAGCCCTCGAGCATGGCGACAAGGGCGCCGGGGTCTTCCTGCTGCACGGGATCACGGGCAGCGGCAAGACCGAGGTCTACCTGCGCACGATCGCGCGGGCGATGCGGCTGGGCCGCCAGGCCCTGGTGCTGGTGCCCGAGATTGCCCTGACGGCCCAGCTGGTGCGCCGCTTCGCCGCCCGCTTCCCGGGCAAACTGGCCGTGCTCCATAGTGGTCTGAGCCTGGGCGAGCGCTACGACGAGTGGCGCCGCCTGCGCCGCGGCGAGGCCAGCCTGGCGATCGGCTCGCGCTCGGCCGTCTTCGCGCCCCTGACCAGCCTGGGCCTGGTGATCGTCGACGAGGAGCACGAGCTCACCTACAAGCACGACGCCGGCCCGCGCTACCACGCCCGCGACACCGCCCTGCGCCTGGCCGAGCTGACCGGCAGCGTGGTGGTCCTGGGCAGCGCCACGCCCTCGGTCGAGTCGTACGAGCGGGCCGTCAGCGGGGCCTATCGGCTGCTCGAGCTGCCCGAGCGGGTCGGCGGCGGGGTCGGGGTCGACGGCCTGCCCCGCTCGACGCCCCTGCCGCTGCCGCCGGTGCGCCTGGTCGATATGCGCCGCGAGCTGGCCTCGGGCAACCGTTCGGTCTTCAGCCGGCCCCTGCAGCAGGCCCTCGACGAGACCCTGACCCGCGGCGAGCAGAGCATCCTCTTCCTCAACCGGCGCGGCGCCGCCGCCTTCGTGATGTGCCGCGACTGCGGCCACGTGGTCAGCTGTGGGGCCTGCTCGGGCCCGATGACCGTGCACTACGACGACGCCGACGGCGAGCGGGCGCCCGCCGGCCCGCCGGCCTCGACCACGCTGATCTGCCACTCGTGCGGCGCCCGCGGCCCCATGCCCTACGTCTGCCCGCAGTGCATGAGCACGCGGGTCAAGGCCTTCGGCGTCGGCACGCAGCGGGTCGCCGAAGAGGTCGCGGCGATGCTGCCGGGGGCACGGGTGCTGCGCTGGGACCGCGACACGGCCAGCGGCAAGGGCGCCCACGGGCGCATGCTCGACGCCCTGCTGCGCCGCGAGGTCGACGTGCTGGTCGGCACCCAGATGATCGCCAAGGGGCTCGACCTGCCCATGGTCTCGCTGGTGGGCGTGGTGGCCGCCGACACCGGCCTGCACCTGCCCGACTTCCGCAGCGGCGAGCGGGCCTTCCAGCTCCTCACCCAGGTCGCCGGGCGGGCCGGGCGGCGCACCGCGGGCGCCCAGGTGATCATCCAGAGCTACAACCCCGAGCATTATGCCCTGCAGGCCGCCCAGGAGCACGACTACAAGGGCTTCTTCGCCCAGGAGATCGCCTACAGGCGCGAGACGGGCTACCCGCCCTTCAGCCGGCTGGTGCGCTTCGTCTACGCAGGCCCGGGCGAGGCCGGGGCCAAGCGCGAGGCCGAGCACCTGGCCGAACGGGCTCGCGCCCAGCTCGAGACCCGTCGCCTCGAGGGCTGGGGCCTGGTCGGGCCGGCCCCGGCCTTCATTCAGCGGGCCCGCGGGCGCTGGCGCTGGCATCTGATCCTGCGCATCCCCGCCGGGGTCAGCCCCCACATCGTCAACGACATGCTCGACGCCCTCGGGCCTCTGCCGGGGTGGAGCATCGACGTCGACCCGGCCCATGTCCTGTGACTCGCCATGTTATAATCTCAAGTATCCTGTTAACCCCTGATGAGGATTGAGAGTACTGAAATGGCCATCCGTCGGGTGCTGCGAATTGATAACGAAGACGACAAGAAGATCCTGAAGATGCACTGCCGCCCGGTCAAGCTGCCCGATCGCACCCTCAAGCAGCTTGTGGCCGATATGTTTGAGACGATGCACGCCGCCAACGGCGTGGGCCTGGCCGCGCCCCAGGTGGGCCTGCCCATCCAGCTCTGTATCATCGGCATCCCGCCCGAGTACGAGGAGCAGGAGGACGGCAGCGAGGTCGAGGTCGCGCCCGCCGAGGAGTACGTGCTCTTCAACCCGAAGATCGTCAAGACCAGCGGCGAAGAGGTCATGCGCGACGAGGGCTGCCTCAGCCTGCCCGGCTGGTACGGCCAGGTCCCCCGCCAGACCTGGGTCACCGTCGAGTTCCAGGATCTTACCGGCAAGGCGCGCCGCCTGCGCAAGGCCGACGGGCTGCTCGGCTGGGCCATCCAGCACGAGGTCGACCACCTCAATGGGGTGCTCTTCACCGAGCGTATGCGCGACATCGGCACGCTGCGCGATATCACCGTCGAGCCCGACCCCGCGCCCACGGCCTGACCATTCGTCGCCCCCGGCGCGGCCCACATCCTGCTACAGGCCCCTCTCGGCACGCTGAGCAACAGCTATTCGAGCGGGAGCAGAATGTATGCAGCAGGAGCGTATCGGCGCCGGGATCGACCTGGCCAACCTTGCGGAGGAGCTGATCGCGCGCCGGCACGTGCCGGTCGCCACCTACCGCCTCCAGTTCCACCCCGGCTTCACCTTCGCCGACGCCGCGGCCATCGCACCCTACCTGCGAGACCTCGGCGTCGGCGATGCCTACGCCTCCCCCCTCTTCATGGCCCGCGCGGGCAGTACCCACGGCTACGATATCTGCGACTACGGCCGCCTCAGCCCGGCCCTCGGGGGCGAGGCGGGCTTCGCCGAGCTGAGCGCGGCCCTGCGCAACGCGGGCCTCGGCCTCGTCCTCGACATGGTGCCCAACCACATGGGCGTCGGCGGCGAAAACCCCTGGTGGGTCGACGTGCTCGAGAATGGCCCCGCCTCGGCCTACGCGGGCTTCTTCGACATCGACTGGGCCCCGGTCAAGCCCGAGCTGGCCGGTAAGGTCCTGCTGCCCATCCTCGGCGACCAGTACGGCGTCGTGCTCGAGGCCGGCGAGCTTCAGCTACGGCTCGTGGACGGCGCCCTGGCCCTCGCATACTACGACACGCTGCTGCCCGTTGCGCCCGGCACCCTGACGCGGCTACTCGAGCCGGCCCACGCCGCCGTAGCCGACGCGCTGCCCGAGGACGACCCCGCGCGCCAGGAGCTGGCGAGCATCATCACCGCCGTGGGCTACCTGCCCCCGCGCGACGAGAGCGACCCGGCGCGCCTGGCCGAGCGCCGCCGCGAGAAAGAGGTGATTAAGCGCCGTATCGCCGTCCTCGCCGAGAGCAGCCCCGTCGTGCGCGCGGCCCTCGAGCGCAGAGTGCAGGAGCTGAACGGCACGCCCGGCGACCCACGCTCGTTCGACGAGCTCGACGCCCTGATCGAGGCCCAGCCCTATAGGCTAGCCTACTGGCGCGTCGCCGCCGAGGAGATCAACTACCGGCGCTTCTTCGACATCAACGAGCTGGCCGCCGTACGCGTCGAGCGCCCCGAGGTCTTCGCGGCGGCCCACGAGCTGGTCTTCCGCCTGGTGGCCGAGGGGAGCGTGAGCGGGCTGCGCATCGACCACCCAGATGGCATGTGGGACCCCCCGGCCTACTTCCGGCAGCTCCAGGAGCGCTATCTGCTCGACCGAGCCCGCGCGCGCCTGGCCGCGCAGGACGAGGCGGACTTCGACGATGCAGCCGCCGCCGAGGCGGCCCGGGCCTGGGCCCTGGCCCACGCCGAGCGCACCGCCAGGGGCGAGACGGCCTGGCCGCTCTATGTGGTGGCCGAGAAGATCCTCTCGGAGCGCGAGCCCCTGCCCCAGGCCTGGGCCGTGGACGGCACCACGGGCTACGACTTCCTCAACGCCGCCAACGGCCTGTTCGTCGACACGGCCAACGAGCCGGCCCTCGACGCGATCTACCGGCGCTTCATCGCCCCGGACGACCCGGAGAGCGCGCCCAGCTTCGCCGAGCTGGTGCGCCAGGCCAAGTTCGAGGTGATGGAGGGCAACCTGGCCAGCGAGATCACCTCGCTCTGCCACAGGCTCGAGCGCATCAACGAGAAGAACCGCCGCGTGCGCGACTTCACGCTGCGCGGGCTCACCGCGGCCCTCACGGCGGTGATCGCCGAGCTCTCGATCTACCGCACCTACATCGCCGACCCCGAGCAAGTGAGCGAGCGCGACGTGCGTTATGTCGCCGAGGCCATGGTCGCGGCCCGCCGGCGCCACCCGCGCATTCCGCGCAGCCTCTTCAGCTTCGTGCGCGACACCATGCTGCTGCGCAACCTGGCCGAGTTCCGCGCGGAGGACCGGCAGGAGGTGGTCGAGGTGGTCATGCGCCTCCAGCAGATGACCGGCCCGGTCATGGCCAAGAGTGTCGAGGACACGGCTTTCTACCGCTACCATCGCCTGATTGCGCTCAACGAAGTGGGCGGGCACCCCGAGCAGTTCGGACTCGACCTCGCCGCCTTTCACGCCCACAACGCCGAGCGGGCCCGCCTGTGGCCCCAGGCCATGCTGGCCTCCTCGACCCACGATACCAAGCGCAGCGAGGACGTGCGGGCCCGGCTCAACCTGCTCTCCGAGCTGCCCGCAGCCTGGGGCGCCGCCGTCGAGCGCTGGGCCGACTGGAACCGGCCTCTGAAGCGTCAGATCGACGGCGAGCTCTGGCCAGACCCCAACGCTGAATACCTGCTCTACCAGACCCTGGTGGGCGCATGGCCCGAGCACGAGGAGACAGGTGGACGGCTGAAGGACGGGCCCGCTTTTGTGGAGCGCATCGCGCAGTATATGGAGAAGGCCACGCGCGAGGCCAAGCTGCACACGAGCTGGGTCAACCCCGACGAGGAGTACGACGGGGCCCTGCGCGACTTCGTCGCGGCCCTGCTCGAACCCGAGCGCAGCGGGCCGTTCCTGGCCGACCTGGCGGCTTTCGTCGCCGCAATCGCGCCCCTCGGGAGGGTCAACAGCCTGGCCCAGACCCTGCTCAAGCTGACCGCGCCCGGCGTGCCCGACCTCTACCAGGGCAGCGAGCTGTGGGACCTGAGCCTGGTCGACCCCGACAACAGGCGCCCGGTCGACTACGAGCTGCGCCGGCGGCTGCTGGCCGAGCTCGACGCGCGGGCGGGCGAGCCCGAGGGGCGGGCGGCCCTGGCCGACGAGCTGCGCGAGACGATGGCCGATGGGCGCATCAAGCTCTATCTGGTCAGCCGGGCTCTGCGCCTGCGCCGCGAGCGGCCGCAGCTCTTCGCCGAAGGGGGCTACACGCCTCTCGCCACGTCGGGCGCCGGAGCGGAACACGTCTGCGCGTTCGCCCGCACCCGGGGCGACGAGGCGGCCATTGTGGTCGTCCCGCGCCTCGTCGCCGGCCTGCTGGGCGAGGGGGAGGGGCCGCCAATCGGCGCGATCTGGGGCGATACGAGCCTGGCCTTACCCGACGAGCTGGCCGGCGGGCGCTACACGGACGTCCTTACCGGGCAGAGCCTCGCCGGGGAGCGAACCCTCCCCCTCGCCGGGCTGCTGGGGCGGCTGCCCGTGGCCCTGCTCGTACGCGAGGCAGAGCGGGTGTGATCCGGGCGCGAGGGCTCACGCGGAAACCTCGGCACAATTACTGCTGATGAGTTGGGGAAGCTCCCGACAAAGCGAGCGAGGCTCAGGCCCGCAACTTGCCGTAGAGGCAGGGTACGCGACTAGGGCCGTCGCGGCGAAGACGCCGCGGCGCCAGCAACGAGCAATGACAACCAGGACCCAACCCGAGCCGGCCGAGAGCCTCGTGCTCATCGGCGGGCCGCCAAGCGCCCTCGAGGGGCGCGTCTTCCACACGGCGACAGCGCGCGGCACGGTGGTGCTGCTCAGGGGCGACGCGGGCGTCCATCATAGCCGCGCCCAGCCCGGGCTGCTCGCGGCCCTGCACGAGCATGGTTTCGCCACCCTCGAGGTCGAGCTGTTGACGCGCGACGAGCTGACCGAGGACGCCTTCACCAAGCACCTACGCTTCGACGTACGGCTGCAGGCCCAGCGCCTGGCCGGGGCCCTCGGCTGGCTGGGCGAGCAGCCGTGGGCGGCGGGGCTGCCGAGCTTCTGCTTCGCCACGGGCGCCGCCGGGGCGGCCGCCCTGATCGCCGACGCGGCGCGCCCGGGCGCCCTCGACGGCATCGCCATGTGGGGCGGGCGCCCCGATCTGGCGGGCCGCGAGCTGAGTCAGGTCGTGGCGCCGAGTCTGCTGCTGGTCGAGGCCGAGAACGAGCTCATGGGCGAGCTCAACCGCTGCGCCCTGCCCCTGCTCGACGACGACAGCAACCTCATCACCCTCGCCGACCCCGCCGAGCTGGCCCCGCATGTGCTCGGCTGGCTCGAGCGCCAGCTCGTCGCGGAGGGGCTGGCGCATGCCGTGGGCGCCCGGTAGCGGAGTGAACCGATGAAATCAGAATCACAAGGAGTGTCACACGATGACTGTGAATAAGGCCCAGCAGGACCCACGCACCCAGGAGCCCCAGCCGCCCTTCCCCGAGCAGCGCCAGCAGCCGCCCGGGCTCGAGTCGCAGATGAACCCCAGGCCCGACTATGGCGAGGATTCGTACAAAGGCAGCGGACGGCTGACCGGCAAGGCGGCCCTGATCACCGGCGGCGACTCGGGCATCGGCAGGGCCGTCGCCCTGGCCTACGCGCGCGAGGGCGCCGACGTGCTGATCTCGTACCTGAACGAGGACTCGGACGCCGAGGAGACCTGCCGGGCGGTGCGCGAGGCGGGGCGCAAGGCCGTAGCGGTGGCCGGCGACATTGGGCAAGAGCAGCACTGCAAAGAGCTGGTGCAGCGGGCGAGCAGCGAGTTCGGCAAGCTCGACGTGCTGGTGAACAACGCCGCCTACCAGATGACCCACCAGAAGCTCGAGGAGTTCAGCTCGGAGGAGTGGGATCACACCTTCCGCACGAACATCTACGCCATGTTCTACCTGTGCAAGGCGGCCCTGCCGCACATGCCCGCGGGCGGGACGATCATCAACACCGCCTCGATCCAGGCCTACCAGCCCTCGGCGCAGCTGCTGGCCTACGCCACCACCAAGGGGGCGATCGTCACCTTCACCAAGGCCCTCTCGGAGCTGGCGATCGAGCAGGGGGTCAGGGTCAACGCCGTGGCGCCCGGGCCCGTCTGGACGCCGCTCATTCCCTCGACCATGCCACCCGAGCGGAGCTCGCAGTTCGGCAAGGACACGCCCATCGGCCGCGCGGCTCAGCCGGCCGAGCTGGCGCCGGTGTTCGTCTTCCTGGCATCGCAGGAGTCGAGCTATATCATCGGCGAAGTGATCGGGGTCACGGGCGGCAAGCCGCTGTCGTAGAGCGGGCATCCTGTCGCCTTCGACAAGCTCAGGCAACGGCCGGCTGAGCCTGTCGAAGCCGACGGTCAATCGTTCCGCTCTCCGCTTGAGCTCCGTCCGATCTACTCTGCGGGGTTGGGCGCACACATGGGT